>NZ_CP108143.1:6713489-7015266 GCF_036206005.1 Streptomyces sp. NBC_00178 | reverse complement strand
CGACCAGGGGTACCGGGTCATCGTGCCGTACCTCCGGGGCCACGGTTCGACCCGCTTCCTCTCCTCCCGCACGTTCCGCAACGCGCAGCAGTCCGCGGTCGCCCTCGACGTGATCGCCCTCATGGACGCCCTCAAGATCGAGAAGGCTCTCCTGGCCGGCTTCGACTGGGGCTCCCGCACCGCGGACATCGTCGCCGCGCTCTGGCCGGAGCGCGTCAAGGCTCTGGTCTCGGTGAGCGGATACCTCATCACCAACGTCGAGGCACAGAAGATGCCGCTGCCCCCGAAGGCGGAGCACGCCTGGTGGTACCAGTACTACTTCGCCACGGAGCGCGGCCGTCTCGCGATGGAGGACAAGGCGGGCCGCCACGACATGGGCCGGCTGGTGTGGGACACGGTGTCCCCCACCTGGGACTTCGACGACGCCACGTTCGAGCGCACGGCCGCCGCGTTCGAGAACCCCGACTACGCCGCGGTCGTCATCCACAACTACCGCTGGCGGCTGGGCCTGGCCGACGGCGAGTCGCGCTTCGACAGGTACGAGCGGCGGCTGGCCACCCGGCCCGTCATCGGCGTACCCACCATCACGCTCGACGCCGAGCTGGACCCCTTCACCGCACCTGGTGACGGGGCCTCCTACCGCGACCGCTTCACGGGCGCGTACGCCCACCGCACGCTCGCCGGCATCGGCCACAACCTGCCGCAGGAGGCACCCACCGCCTTCGCTCAGGCGGTCGTGGACGTCGACCACTTCTGAGAACTCCTGAGACGCCTCGCGCCCGCCTCCCGCGCGTTCACGCCGAGGCGGCCGCACCCACACATAGGGACGGCCCGGGGCCCCGCCGGATCCGGCGGGGCCCCGGGCCGTCCCTGTGTGCTCGGCGGCGGACCGACGACACGCGTCGGCACGAGGCCTGCCGGTAATGCGATGGGGCGGGGTTGGATATCCAACCCCGCCCCATCGCATTACCGGCGCCGATCGACGTATTCGTCAGTCGTTCTTGGACACCTGGTAGTGCGCGATGCGCCACTCGCCTTCGGCGCGCGTGAGCACGACGGCGAGGACGACGCCGATCGTCGGCCGGTCCACGAATGAGAAGTCGACACTCAGATAACCGAGCAGGACGTCCTCGGAAAGCGACCGGGTTTCGAGTACCTCGTATTCCGCTTTGAGCCCCATGGGCTGCGAGTCGTAATACTGGGCTACACCCTCACGGCCGACGCTGTAGGGGCGCAGTCCCTGAAAGATGGCGTCGTCGGTGAAGTACGAGGCGACCTTCTCCGGCTCGTGCGCGTCGACCGCTGCTTTCCATCCGTCCATGACTCCGCGCAGGGCGGTTCGCTGTGCTTCTGCACTCTCCATCAGGAGTTCCTCATCTCGCTCAGGTTCACTCTGCCCACGGCATCGCCGTAGCTGGGGTCACGGCGCGGAACAGCGCCGCGCGGCCTTGCTCAGACGGTCTGGCCCGGATCGTTGGGGTGCGACTGGAGGGGGGTGATCACAGCAGTCATCCAGGGCCACAGGGGAAGGCTCCCGAGGACCTGCTCACGCAACTCCGACTCGTCGTCCGCGCGCCAGACGCCGATACTGCGCAGCTCACCCACAGGACGCCACAGACGGAACAGGCGCCCCTGGGACGCGAGCTCCGCCGCGCGCGTGGACTCGACGGCGCGACGGCGGTCGACCTCTGCCGGGTCGGTGCCCTCGGGCACCGTGGTGGTCAGCTCGACCAGGAATTCCTTCATGATCTCTCCCTCTCTTGCTTCCCCCGGTGGCGTGACGCACCCGCCCGCTCACCGGGGGAACACCTTTCGTTGCCGCGGATACCGGCCCGGCCGATGTACATATCGTCATCCCGCCGCCGTCAGCCTGCTAGGCGGGCGCGTCCCGCGGCGTCGGCAGCGGGACGCGCCCGGCGTCGTCGGGGAACCGGCCGGCTCCGGCTCCGCCCCCGTCCGGGCCTCGGCCCGGGGAAGGCGGGCGGCCTGGCCGCGCCGAGATACCTGCGATCAGGCGGCAGCCTGGATCGCGGCAGCTATCCGGATGACGCGCTCGGCCTGGATCTGAGCGGCGGTACGGGTGACGTCGTCGACCGGCTTGCTGCCCTGGCCGTCGACGTGCGAGGTGCCGTAGGGGTTGCCGTCCACGAACTTGTGCGGCTGGGTGAAGCCGGGCGTCACGGTGAGGCCACCGAAGTGGTGCACCGAGTTGTAGAGCGCGAGGAGCGTGCCCTCCTGGCCGGCGTGAGCCGTGGCGGAGGAGACGAAGCCGCTGTAGACCTTGTCGGCGAGCTTGCCCTCGGCCCACAGTCCGCCCAGCGTGTCGATGAACTGCTTCAGCTGCGCGGACACGTTGCCGAAGCGGGTCGGCGTGCCGAAGATGACGGCGTCGGCCCAGTCGATGTCCGCGGGGGTGGCCTCGGCGATGTGTGCGGTGGCAGCGTGGTTCGCGGCCCAGGCCGGGTTGGACTCGATGGCTTCCCGGGGGGCGAGCTCGGCGACCTTGAGGAGACGGACCTCGGCGCCGGCCTTGACGCCCGCGTCGTGCAGCTCCTTGGCGATCTCGGTGATCGTGCCGGTGGACGAGTAGTAGACGACAGCGAGCTTGATGGGAGTAGCCACGGGGTGCTCCATTCGAAGGGGGGTTTCGGGCGAAGGCTGATCTGCCGACCCGGATTCGAATATAGACGACCGGTCGTCTTGCGTCAATCAACACCCGACCGTGATGCGCGACACACGTGTGTCCGAAGGTGTCCGGTGGCGCCGACAGGACCTGCCATGACTCCGGCCGGCTGGCCGACCGGCCGTTCACGCAGGACGAGGACGAGACCGGGGGCGGCACATCACCGGAGCTCCGGGCGACACTGCCGCGCGCGCAGCCGCTACGGCAGGAGACGCCGCGCGGCGCGGGCGGACCTGCGACCCGGTCGCGGCGCGGCCTTCACCGCATACGGATGGTCCCCGCCCCTCGCCGGCACAGAAGCACGGACCGCTAAGGGGAGCCGGGGCCACACCGCACCGTCGCCTTCCCGGGCGGCCGGCCCCGCCCCAGGGCAGTCAGACAGCCGGCCCCGACCCGGAGACCCTCGGAGGACGGTTCCGGTGCCGGACGAGATCGGGCAAGGCGAGCCGCTGAACCCTCAGCGCAGCACCACATCGAAGACGGTGCGGAAGAACGCGTCCACGGGCGCCGCCGACTTGTCGGCCCGCGCCGCGATCAGCGTTCCCTCCCAGGCGCTGAGGATGAACAGTGCGGTGGCGTCCACATCCAGGGAGCCGTCCACGTCACCGGACTCCTTCGCCTCGGTGAGCACCTGTCCGAGCCGGGAGGCCCACTGTGCGAAGCCGCTACTGACCGCGGACCGGATCTCGTCGTTGTGGTCGGCGACCTCGGCCCCGAAATTGCCGACCAGGCAGCCCCGGACGAACCCGTTGTCCACGGTGTCCCTGCTCAGGTACTCGAAGTGCGCCCGGAGGCGCTCGAGCGGAGCCTGGCCCGGTGTCGTGAGCAGATCGAAGCGCAAGGTGTCGGCGTACCGGCTCAGCGCCTCCAGGGCGCCCGCCTCCTTGCTGGGGAAGTGGTTGTAGAACGAGCCCTTGGGTACGCCGGCGGCCGTGGTGATGTCACTGATGCCCGTGGCGTTGAAGCCGCGCTCATGGAATTGCTCGAAGGCCGCCTGCGCGATCTGCTCGCGCTTCGATGCTCGCCCCAACTCACTCGCCTCCTCGTACGCCGACGGCCGCCCTGTGTCGGTCCACCGCACCAGCACGCTCCACACGGCGGAACGGGTGTCTGCACAGTGGGAGCCCTGAGGTTGCGGCACAGCAAGACGACTGACCATATTATACCGGTCGTGTCCCCTTCGTGCGGGCTCACGACGGGTACGCCCCCGCGGCCCGGCCGGCCACAGGTCCACCGACCGCGGCTCCCGCCGGGCGCGCACACGAGGCGCCCCCTCCCCGGGTAGTGCCCGTCCCTACGCGGACGAGCCGCGTGGCACACGGACGCGGCGGCGCGAACCTCTCGATCGGGATTCGTCTCTTTTCCACTGCACCCCACCCAAACCAACGCGACACATGTGAGCACCCGGGGCGCACCGCACCCGCGATGGGTTACGCTTGTTTAAGTCGACCGGTCATTTTGATGGCGGACCTCGCTCCTCACCGACCGTCGATCCCGTTGCGGACCCGGTGCGCACCAAGGCCATCGCTTCCGCACCGGCCCTTCACTCCCCCGCATTCGTGCGCCGAACGACCCCCAGGAGAAGTCATGTCCACCTACCGAGCCTTCGAGGCAACCGGCGTCCACAACCTCCAGCTGGTGGAGCGCGAGCTGGTCGAGCCCGCACCCGGGCACGTACGCCTCCGTGTGGAGGCCTGCGGAATCTGCCACACCGACGTGCTGGCCATCGAGGGCCTGCGCGCCGACCCGTCCCAGCCGCTGGTTCCCGGTCACGAGATCGTCGGTGTGATCGATGCCGTCGGCGCCGGCGTCACCGCCTGGCAGCCCGGTGAGCGCGTCGGCGTCGGCTTCCTGAACGGACAGTGCGGGGAGTGCGAGTCGTGCCGCCGCGGTGACTTCGTGAACTGCACCGCCCAGGAGCAGACGGGCACCACCGTCGACGGCGGCTACGCGGAGGTCGCCTACGCCCGCGCCAGCGGCCTGGTCCGTATCCCCGACGGCATATCGGCGATCGACGCGGCGCCCCTCCTCTGCGCCGGCCTGACCACCTTCATCGCGCTCCAGCAGGGCCCCACCAGGGCCGGTGCGCTCGTAGCGGTGCAGGGCATCGGCGGGCTCGGCCACGTCGCCGTGCAGTACGCACGCAGCCTCGGCTACCGGGTCGCGGCCATAGCCCGGGGCAAGGACAAGGAGTCCTACGCACGGCAGCTCGGCGCCCACGTCTACATCGACAGCAACAGCACGGACCCCGGGGCGGCACTGGCCGAGCTGGGCGGTGCCTCCATCATCGTCGCGACGGCCACCAGCGGTGCCTCCATGAACCCGCTGGTCCGCGGTCTCGCCCCGAACGGCAAGCTGGTCGTCGTCGGCGCGGCCCCCGACCCCATCACCATCGCCACCCCCGACCTGATCTTCGGTACGCACTCGGTCGTCGGCAGCCTGACGGGATCCTCCATCGAGAACGAGGACAACCTCGCCTTCAGCCTCGCCCACGGCATCCGCCCCAGCGTCGAGGTCATGCCCTTCGCCAAGGCACCCGAGGCCTACGAGCGCATGCTGTCGGGTGAGGCCCGCTTCCGCGTCGTGCTCGACGCCGCGGCCTGAGACGCAGCGGCCTGAGACGGCGTCGCCCGGGACGGCGGGGCTGCCGGGTGGCTCTGCCGCCCGGGACCGCCTCCACCCGTCCCGCCACGCAGGCAGGTGTTCCGGCAGCCGAGCCGGAACACCTTGTTCCTGCCGGCCGCCGGGCCGGCGACGACGCGCCTGCGAACCTCTCGGGTGATCTCGGCAGTAGGGTGCCGATCGTGCGCCGGACCGGCACGGGAGGATCCCGCCCGCCGTCCGGACAGGAACGGCGTACGGCGCACACACGAAGCGGTCGAGAAACCGAGGGTGAGGTTGCACATGACGACCACCGAACTGGCCCGCCGGACGTGCGCGGTGACCGTGCTGGGCGGCCCGACGGCCGTCATCGACATGGGGGGCCTGCGCATCGTCAGCGATCCGACGTTCGACGAGCCCGGTCCGCACGGCTATCTCACCAAGACATCGGGCCCGGCTGTGACCGAGAGCGCCCTGGGGCCCGTCGACCTGGTGCTGGTCAGCCATGACCTCCACCCCGACAACTTCGACGACCGGGGGCGCGCCTTCGCAGGGTCGGCACCACTGGTCGTCTCCGGGCCCCTCTCCGCCGGACGGATCGGCCCGCCGGCGATCGGCCTGGCACCGTGGTCCAGTCACTCCGTGCGGCGGCAGGACGGGGGCGGGGACCTCGAGATCCTCGCGGTGCCCGCGGTGCACGGCCCGGAGGACGGCGAGCGGGACGCCGACGGCTTCGTCAACTGCGAGGTCACCGGGTTCGTCCTGTCCGGTCAAGGGCTGCCGACGCTCTACATCAGCGGCGACAACGCGTCCATCCGCACGGTGGCGGAGGTGTCACGGCGGGTCCCGGCCATCGACGCGGCTCTGCTGCACGCGGGGGCGGCGCGGGTGGCGGCGAAGTTCGGCGGGCGCCCACTGTCCATGGACAGCAGGCGGACGGCCGCCGCGGCGGCCGTCCTCGACACGAAGCTCGTGGTGCCCGCCCACTACGACGGCTGGACACACTTCTCGGAGGGGCTGTCCGATCTGGAGCTGGCCTTCGACGAGGCCGGCCTGTCGTCACTCCTCCGCGTGGTGGCGCACGGAACCTGGGTGGATCTGCCCTCCTGACGCAGCCCGGCCCTTCGTCACGTCCGATGCGATGCCCACAGAACCCTCCTTGACAGAACAATTAGTACTGTCCTTTACTTGACTTGTCATTCAGCATTCAGCCTGCCGCCGGCCTGGTATCGGCCGGACCCCTCAGCTGTCAGTTCGAACGAGAAACCTCTCAATGACCAGTCAGGGCCCCCGACCTGCGGGCAAGCACCCGATCACGCTCGGTCTCGGCGCTTCCGGTGACGTCACCGTGGGTCTTCCCGATCCGGAGTGCAGGAGGCAGGGGCGTCCGCGCGAGTCCCGCGTGCCCGGCACGGAGCTCTACGGCAGGGAGGTGGCCCCTTGAGCCCGGAAGCCGACGACTCCGTGAGGCACGGCGTCCGGGCCCGGCCGCCGCACGGGCGCGCTCACGGGCCGACCGAACGCGCGGGCCCCGCGTGCCCGGCGCGCAGGTCCGCGACCGCACCCGTGCCGCCGGGTGAGCGCGGCTCCCCGTGCCCGTGGGCGCCGTTTTCCCCGCCGTCATCGGCCTTGGGCGACGGCGGCCCCCACGCCGTGCAGGCGGAAGGCGGTGCCAGGTGAACGACAGCGGAAAACCCACGGATGCGCCGGTGCGCTATTCCATCCTCGGCACGGTACGGGCCGTGCGCGGGGACACCGAGCTCGACGTCGGGCCCCCCAAACGGCTGGCTCTGCTGTCGCTCCTGCTGCTGCGCGCGCCCGGCCCCGTCTCGCTGAGCGACGCCGTCGACGTCCTGTGGGACGACGAGCCGCCGGCCAGCGCCGTCAACGTCGTGCACCGCCACATCGGTGCGCTGCGGAAACTGCTGGAACCCGGCCTGCGCAGCCGGACCGACGCCGAACACCTGTCACGGGCCGCCGACGGCTACCGCCTCCTGGCCGACGCCTCGACCTCCGACCTCCTGCGCTTCCGCGACCTGCGCGCACGAGCCCGGCTCGCTCTGGACAGCGGCGACCCCGCGCAGGCGGCGACGGACTTCATCGAGGCTCTTCGCCTGTGGCGCAGCCCCGTAGTCGCCGACGGCACACCCGTCGCGTGGCATCCCGTCTTCACGTCCGTCGGGCACGAGTTCGTCGCCACGGCCAAGGAGGCGGCCGACGTCGTCCTGGGCGCCGCCCCCGCACTGACGGAGGAGATCCTGTCCGTCCTGCGCTGCGCCGTGGAGGACCACCCGTTCGACGAGGCGATCCACTCCCGCATCATCGCCGCCCTTGCCGCCACCGGCCGCCAGGCCGAAGCACTGAAGCAGTTCGAGGGCATCCGCCGCACACTCGCCGACGAACTCGGCGTCGAGCCCGGTCCCGGTCTGCGCGCGGCGAGGCGGCACTTCCTGCAGCGCGGCTGCGCGCAGCGTGCCGCCAAGGAACTGACGCCACGGGCGACACAACCGCGGGTTCCACCGCATCTGCCGGCGAACCCCGTCGCGTTCGTCGGCCGCCACGAGGTGGCGAACCGGATCCTGGACCTCGCCACCAGGGGCGGCGGGACCGAACCGCCGGCGGCGGCGGTCGCGATCAGCGGTATGGCCGGAGTCGGGAAGACGACACTGGCCGTGCACTGTGCCCATCTGGCCGCGGAGCGTTTCCCCGACGGACAGGTCTACGTGGATCTGCGCGGGCACCACCCCGACCGGGCGCGCCTCGACCCGGCCCAGGCGATGACCGCGGTGCTGGACGCGCTGGGCGAGGGCCGGAGCGGAGGCGATCTCGATGCCGCCTCGCTCGGCTCCGTCTACCGGACCGCCCTCGCGGGGCGCCGTCTGCTCCTGGTGCTCGACGACGCGGCGCACTGCGAGCAGGTTAGGCCTCTGCTCCCGGTGACTCCGGGTTCCCTGGTGATCGTCACCAGCCGCAGAAAACTGGAGGGGCTCGCCGTCACCCACGACGCCGAAGTCCTCACCCTCGACCCCATGCCCCCGCGGGAGAGCCTTCAACTGCTCGAGCGTCGTCTCGGCTCCGCCCGGATCAGGAGCGAGACGGCCCACGCCGACGAGATAGTCGAACTGTGCGGGGGGCTGCCGCTGGCGCTGGCCGTGGTGGGCACCCGCGCGCTCACGGGACCGCGGCCCGCCCTCGCCACGCTCGCGGCCGAGCTGAGGCACGGTCTTCTCGCCCTGTTCAGCGGCGACCCCCGTACGGACGCCCGGAGTGTGTTCCAGCGCTCGTACGAGACGCTCAGTGTGGGTGGCGCCCACCTGTTCCGGTCCCTGAGTCAGCACCCCTCACCGGAGATCACCCTGAGGGCCGCGGCCAGCCTCGCCGACACCGACCTGCACATCACGCGCAGGAACCTGGCCGAACTCGCCGACCATCACCTGCTCGTCGAGCACGTCTCGGGCAGGTACACCTGTCACGAGCTGCTGCGCGCGTTCGCGGAAGAGCTGAGCTCCGCCCTGGATCCGGGTCCTGCCCGCTCCGAGGCCCGCGCCAGGATGTTCGAGCACTACGTGTACAGCGCCGACGCGGCGACGGCGCTGCTCGCGCCGCACCTCAGGACGCTGATCCTGCCTCCGCCGCGTCCCGGCGTCCATCCCCAGGAGTTCCACGGGAGTGCCGAGGCCGCGGAGTGGGTGAGCGCCGAGCGTCATCTCCTGCCGGCGCTCGTCAGAGCCCTGGACCACTATCCCCGTGCCGCGGCCTTCCAGAGGCAGCTCACCTCGACGATGAAGATGTCGCTCCACCCGAGCTTCGGGTGAGGCACGGCGGCACCGGTCCCTCGCACGGCCGGCGAGGGGAACGTGCGCGGTCGGCGGCCGTGGCGCGTGGCGTCCGAGGGCCGGAGCGGGGGCAGGTGCGCTGCGGCTCACCCGCCCCCGGGACCTCAGGCGGCCGACTGGTCCGCCCAGGCCTGCTCCAGCGCCCGGGTGAAGGCCGCGGGCGCCTGGACGCCGTTCACGCCGTAGCGTCCGCCCAGCACGAAGAAGGGCACTCCGCTCACACCGATCTCGGAGGCGCGCCGCTCATCGGACCGCACCTCGTCGGCGAACTTCTTGGGGTCGGCGAGCACCTCTCGTACCTCGGTCTCCTCCAGTCCCGCCTCGACGGCCAGAGCCACCACGGTCTCCGTGTCGTAGACGGAGCGCTTTTCGGCGAAGTTGGCCTGGAACGCGCGGTCCAGGAACTCGCCCTGCAGGCCGCGGGTCTTGGCGAAGTGGCTGAGCCGGTGCAGGTCGAAGGTGTTGCCGAAGACACGTCCGCCCACGCGGAACTCCAGCCCCACCGCGTTCGCCATGGAGGCGGCCTGGTGCTCGCGGTCGACCTGCTGCTGGTGGGTGCGCCCGTACTGCGCCGCGACCGCGTCGATAATCGGCACGGTGCCGTTCTTCGCCTTGGGGTTGAGTTCGAACGACCGGTGGACCACTTCCACCTGGTCACGATGCGCGAAGTCGGCAAGCCCCTTGTTGAAGTGTTCCCGGCCGACGTAGCACCACGGGCAGGCGATATCGGTCCACATTTCGACGCGCATGATCTGATCTCCTGGTCTTCGGGGGTGCGGTCCCTGCGGAATCCGCTGCTGGGTGAGTCGCCCTGCCGCACGACGGCGGCGAGTGACTCCCGCCGTACGGCCGGTCTGTCGACGACCTGGTCCGAATAATAGACGACCGGCCGTCTTGTTCGAGAACGCCCCGGGTGCCCCATCCATTCCGCGGACGCGTCCACCGGATGCGCACCCTCGTCGGATCTGCCGCACCGACCCGCCGTGCCCGGCACACACGGAATGTCCACGCATCCCCCACGCGGTGCGGGTTCGGAGCCGCCGAAGCCCCGGCCTTGAACCTGAAAGCCCTCGTCAGGCGTGCAATGAGGGGCGCCATCGGCACACGGGCGGCACCGCACTCCGGATCACGAGCAGTCAGCACCAACGGAAAGAAGTGACCTGATCATGGCCATGGCCACGACCACGCGACGGGCCGTCATCATCGGCGGGGGGTACGCGGGAGTCCGCCTGGCCCGCCAACTGGACGCGGACGCCGACGTCACCCTGATCGACCTGAAGGAGGCGTTCTTCCACCGCGTCGCCTCACTTCGCGCGAGCACGGACGAGGACTGGACCTACGCCCCCTTCATCCCGTACGACTCGCTCCTGGCCAACGGCCGTGTCGTACGGAACAAGGCCGTCGGTGTGTCGACGGCCGAACGCCAGGTCGTCCTCGCGACGGGGCACCGGGTGCCGTACGACGTACTGGTGATCGCGACGGGGGCCGATTACCAGGAGCCCGCGCGCTTCACCGGATACAGCGTCGAGGAGGCGGCCGCCTCCTTCCGGAACCACCAGCACCGCGTCGCCCAGGCGCGCAGCATGCTGGTCGTCGGGGGCGGGCCCTCAGGCGTGGAGCTGGCCGCGGAGCTGCGTAAGGCCAACCCCGGCGCCACCGTGACCCTCGCGCATTCCGGCCGCCGGCTGCTGTCCAGGCACGGCACCGGCCGGATGGGGCGCCGGGCGAAGGCCTGGCTGGAACAGCACGACGTGAACATCCTGCTGGACACCGTCGTCTCCTCCGCGGGCGGAGTCGGCACGCGGTTGCGCGACCAGGCCGGCGGCCCGCTCGGCGCCGACGTCGTGTACTGGACGACGGGCACCACCCCCAACACTCTGTGGCTCCGGCTCGGGGGGCTGGGGGCCTGGCTCGACGAAAGCGGCCACATCATGGTGGACACCCACCTCCGGGTGCGGGGACAGCGGGACGTCTTCGCGATCGGCGACGTCAACGACGTGTCCGAGGCCAAGCTCAGCCCGTCCGCCATCGCTCAGGGCGAGGCGGCGGCGCACAACATCCGTACGTATCTGGACAACAGCAAGCACGGCAGCAGTCCCCGCCCCTACAAGCCGGCGCCGATGCGCATCTTCTCCGTGCCCTTCGGATCCGAGGCCGGCACCACACTCCTGCCGACGCTCGGACGCGATGTGGTCGTGCTCGGCAACAGGGCGACGGCGACGCTGAAGAGCAGAACCCTGGCGGTGCCCACCATGAAGAAGCTGCTGGGTCACATCGACGCGTGACGGGCGAAGGCTCGCCCGCGTCCGCGGGCGGGCAGTGGGTCGACGGCACAAGGGGGTCCGCATGGACGCGCAGGGGGGACAGCCGGCGCCCGCGCGGACCGCAGAGGGACAGCCGCGCGTGGACGCGCGAGCGCCGCCGCGTCGGGCCCGGGCGTACGCGTGGCCCGGGTCCATGAAACGACCGACCCGCCGTGCGCCACATGAGGCGGTCACGGCGGGAGCGGGAGGGGTGTACGGGTGCGCCCGTCAGGGCTGCGCCGGCCTGATGGTCTCCGACTTGCAGATCACCTGTATGGCCCGGGCGGTCATGTCGTCGTCGGTCGGAGGCGGCGTCTCCCCCGGGCGCGCGGGCGTGCTGTGGTCGAGCATGAGCTGTTCCAGACCGGCAGGCGTGTACATGAACAGCAGCTTCGCCGCGTGGTTGCCCCGGTTCTTGAAGCCGTGGCGGATCCCCGGGGGCACGTGGATGAAATCTCCCGCGACCGCGGTGAAAACGTGGTCACCGTCCACGAACTCGAGTTCACCGTCGATCAGGTAGAACGACTCGTCCTCCCGCGTGTGGGCGTGCGCGTCGGGACCGCCCCCCGCGGGAACGGTCGCCTCGACCAGCCCCAGCCGCCCCTGGGTCTGCTCACCCGTGATCTTGATGGTGTAGACGTCGTTGGCGCCCCACACCGTCGGACCGCGGCCCGACGGGACGTGGACCGCGCCACGCCTCGTCCAGATGGGATCGTCGGCGTCCACGTCCGTCAGCGAGAAACTCATGATCTTCAACTCCACTGGGCAGTTGGCGTTCGGCACCGGGAGGCTCCACCCCCGGTGCCGCGGTCACAGCCTTCCGGCCGGCCGACCAGCAGCGGCCCTTCTGATTCCGGCTTCCGGTTCCGGAAACCGAAGACCGTGAAATACATATTTGCCTAGTCAAAAACATGTGTCTCGATTCGTGGTCCGTCACCGGCGAGGCGCCGGGTGCCGCGCACGCACCGCGACAGGGGACTTGACTCCCGCACATCGTGAGAGAACACTCTCACGTCATGGAATCCCGCAATCACCTGGGCGATATCGAGATCAGTGACCCGCAGGCGATGCGGGCGTTGGCGCATCCGGTACGGCTCGCGATCCTCGACCGGCTGGGGCGGCACGGTCCGGCGACCGCGACCGAGCTCGCTCCCGACGTGGGAGCGACGCCGTCGGTCACCAGCTGGCATCTGCGTCATCTGGCCGGCTTCGGGCTGGTCCGCGACAGCGAGCAGGGCTCGGACCGCCGGCAACGCAGGTGGGAAGCGGTGGCGCGCGGCTTCCGGTTCGAGACGCCCCGGGATCCGGCGGACGAGGAGGGCCGGTCCGCCGCGCGGGTGCTGTCCCAGCAGATGTTCCTGCGCCATGCGGACCTGCCGGGCCGGTGGGCCGCCGAGGTGGAGCCCCAACTCGATCCGGCGTGGCGCAACTCGGCCGGACTGGCGAGCACCCGCCTCGTCGTGTCCCCCGAGGAACTCGCCGCGATCGAGGACGGGATCGAGCGCGTGCTCGCGCCGTACGTCACCCGGGACCCCGCTGAGCGGCAGCCCGACGCGCGCGGCGTCCACATGCTGCGCTACGTGCTGCCCGAAGCCGCGGCGGAACAACCCGGGCAGGCCCCGTGAAGGGGCGGGCTCCCGGGGCGATATCACTGTGGCGGGATCAGCGGTTCCGCCGCTTCTGGACCGGAAACGTGATCTCCCAGTTCGGCGACCGGATCACCGAGCTGGCCCTGCCCCTGATCGCCGTGGGCGCCCTGCACGCCTCGGCAGGCCAGGTCGCATGGCTGACCGCGCTCGTCTGGACCCCGAGCCTGCTCGCGATCCTTCTGGGGGCGTGGGTCGATCACCGGCCCCGCAGACGCCGTCTGATGATCCTCGCCGACCTGGTCCGCGCCGCCGCCCTGCTCAGCGTGCCGGCGGCCTACGCGTGGGGAGCGGTGACGCTCGTTCAGCTCTACGCCGTCGCGCTGCTCACGGGCGCGGCCGGGGTGCTGTTCAACACGGCCTATCCGCCGTTCTTCGTGAGCCTCGTCCCCCGCGCGTCCTACGTCGAAGCGAACAGCGGACTCAGTGCCGGCCGATCCGCGTCGCACGTAGCCGGCCCGGCCATCGGCGGCGCCCTGATCCAGTTGCTCACCGCTCCCGTGACCCTGGTCGTCGATGCCCTGACGTTCCTGGCATCGGCGATCCTGATCAGCCGGGTGTCGGTCGACGAGCCGCCGGTGGCGGCCGGCAGCTCGGCACCCTCGCTTCTGCGGCGGGCGAGGGAGGGACTTGTTCTCGTCGTCCGTCACCCGGTGCTCCGGGCCTGCCTCGGGTGCGCCGCGACCGTCAACTTCTTCACGTTCCTCGCAGGCGGTGGGCTGGTCGTGCTCTTCGCCAGCCGGGACCTCGGGCTCTCCCCTGGCGTCATCGGCCTCGCGTTCGGCGTCGGCGCCACGGGATCCCTGGTCGGTGCCCTGGTCGCTCCTGGGGTGTCACGACGCATCGGAGTGGGACGCACCATTGCCGTGGGAGCGGTGGCCTTCCCCGCGCCGATCGCCATCGCCGCCGCCGCGGGCGGACCCTTGTGGCTCCGTGCCGGAGTTCTGGCCGCTTCCGAGTTCCTGTCCGGCGTCGGGGTCATGCTGTTCGACGTCAACCTCAATGCCCTGCAGACGACGGTGGTCCCCGACGGCCTGCGCAGTCGTACCGCGGGTGCGTTCAGCACCATCAACTACGGGGTGCGGCCCGTGGGCGCCGTCGCGGGCGGCGTCCTGGCCACGGTCATCGGGCTGAGGGCCACCCTCCTCGTCGCCGCACTGGGCGGGGCCCTGTCCCTGCTCTGGCTGCTGCCGTCACCGATACCCCGCATCCGCTCCCTGACGCCACGACCGGCTGTGGACGCGGCAGGCTGACCCGGGCACCGGCGAATTCCGGGCCTTTCCCGCGCGGTGCACGGGCGGTGGTGCCGGTCCGGCACAACAGCTTCGGCGAGAATCCGAACGCCCGGTGAAGCACGGTTCGGGCACGGGCAGCCGTGCGAATCCTCTGCCCGCCCAGGTCCCCCTGAGCGGGCGCGCACCGCGTCGCCGGGCGCGCCACGACGGCCGCCACCCGGCAGGGGGAAGCCGCGACCCGTGAGGTCAGTCGCCCACGCGCACGGCGGTTCCGGCATCGCCGAGACCGGCCCGGCCGTGCTCCGCCTCGGCGAAACGGTCGAGCATGCCGCGCAGTTCCTCCGCACTGACGTTGGCACCGAATGCCTCGGTTCCCGGCTGCAGCGCCCTGCCGGCGGCGAGGGAGCCGGCGGTGACCGGATCGAAGCCCAGGTTGTTCACGATCAGGGATGCGACGACCCTGTCGTCCAGGTCGTCACCCGCCACGGCGATCGCCTTGCGTCCGGGCACACCGGCGGAACGGGCCTCGTCCTCCAGGTCGTGGTAGCCCATGTGGTTGAACGCCTTGACCACTCGGGACTCCGGCAGGAACCTCTGGACGATCTCACTGGTCGAGACGTCGGGGCCGGTGAAGTCGTCGCGTATGCCGTCGACTTCCCACCAGTAGTTCATCGCGTCGATGACCAGCTTGTCCCGCAGGTGCTCGCCGGGAATGCTCTTGTACTTCCCGAGGGGGAGCGCAAGGATCACGGCGTCCGCCCCGGCGGCCTCCGCCGCCGTGACCGCCACCGCGCCCGTGGCCAGGACGTCGACGGTCAGAGCGATGTCGTCGGGTGAGCCCGACCCCGCGACGAGTACCCGGTAGCCGGCGGACAGGGCGAGCCTGGCCAGCACGGTCCCCACTTTTCCCGCTCCGAGGATGCCGATGGTGCGGACGCTTTCGATGTCCATGACGTCTCCAGTCAGGAATTCAGTCGGCGAGGATGTCGCGGACCATGGGGATGACCTTGGTGCCGTAGAGCTCGACGGCCCGGAGGCGGGCGCTGATCGGCTGGGCTCCGGCGGCGTAGATGAGGTCGAACCTGCCGACGCCGAGCCCGCGGACCGCGTTGGCGATCTTTCGTGCGACCGTCTCCGGCGAGCCGACGTACAGGGAGCCGTGCTCGATCTCCGCTTCGTACTCCTCACGACGCACCGGGGGCCAGCCGCGGAGCGCGCCGATGCGGTCGCGAATGGCACGGTAGGCAGGCCAGTGCACCTCCCGGGCCTGTTCGTCCGTGTCGGCCACGAACCCGGGCGAGTGCATCCCGACCGGGTGCGCGGTGGTCCCGAACTGCGCGGCGGCCCGCTGGTACAGGTCGATGTAGGGGGCGAAGCGCTCGGGGGATCCGCCGATGATGGCGAGCATGAGCGGGAGTCCGTGGCGCGCGGTGCGGACGACCGACTGCGGGGAACCGCCCACACCGACCCAGGTGGACAGGTGGCCGGACTCGGTCGGCGGGAACACCTCCACGTTGTCCAGAGCCGCCCGGACGGTACCCTCCCACGTGACGGGCTTCTCGTCGAGCAGCCTCACGAAAAGGTCGAGCTTCTCCTCGAAGAGCACGTCGTAGTCGGCGAGGTCGTAGCCGAACAGGGGGAAGGACTCGGTGAAGGAGCCCCGGCCGAGGATGACCTCGGCCCGCCCCTCGGAGAGCGCGTCGACCGTGGCGAAGCGCTGGAACACCCGGACCGGGTCGTCGGAGCTGAGCACGGTCACGCCGGAGGAGAGGCGCATGCGCTTGGTGCGGGTGGCGATTCCGGCGAGGACGGTCTCCGGCGAGGACACCGAGTACTCGGGACGGTGGTGCTCGCCGAGCGCCAGGACGTCGACGCCGATGTCGTCCGCGAGGACGGCCTCCTCGACGGTCTGACGGATCGATCTCGCGTGGGTGACGGGCACGCCGTTGTCGTCGACGGGCACGTCACCGAATGTGTCCAGGCCGATGACCAGATCAGACATGTGCGGACTCCTTGCTGAGAATGGCACGCACCCTGGGCGCCACTTCCTGTCCCAGCAGCTCGATCGTGCGAGCGCGGGCCTGGAGCGGGAGGTGCATGATGTCGTACTTGAGGTCGAACCGGCTGAGGTTCAGGTCGCGGGCCGCCGTGGCGATCTTGCGGGCGACGGTGTCGGGAGAGCCCACGAAGAGCGCACCGGTCTTGCGCTCGGATTCGAAGCGGTCACGGGTCGGCCGGTAGAAGCCCCGCTCCTCCGCGAGCGCCCGTGAGACGGGTTCCCAGTAGGTCCACCAGGTCTCGGCCGCCTCCTCGTCGGTGTCGGCGATGAGCCCCAGTGAGTGCTGACCGACCGGCTGCGGGGCGTGCCCGGCCTGCTGGAGCGTCTTCTGGAAGAGGTCGACGTGTCCGGCGAAGCGCTGGGGGCGTCCACCGATGATGGCGAGCATCAGGGGCAGGCCGTAGCGGCCGGCGCGGACGACGGAATGAGGACTGCCGCCCACTCCTATCCAGGTGGGAATGCCGCCGGGCCGCATCCGGGGACGCAAAAGCTGCTCGACGAGGGGGCTGCGCGTGGTACCCGTCCACGTGACGGCTTCCTCCCTCTGCAGACGCGTGAACAGTTCGAGCTTCTCCTCAAAGAGTTCCTCGTAGTCGGCGAGGTCGTAGCCGAACAGGGGGAACGACTCCGTCGCCGAGGCACGGCCGAGCACGAGTTGTGCGCGGCCGTCCGACACCGCGTCGAGCGTGGCGAAGTCGTGGTAGAGCCGGACGGGGTCGTTGGTGCTCAGAACGGTCACCGAGGTTCCGAGGCGTATGCGCTCGGTCGCCACGGCCATGGCGGAGAGCAGTACGGGGGCGGCGCTGTCCACGTGCCCGGGCCTGTAGTGCTCCCCGAGGCTGAAGACGTCCACTCCCGAGTTCTCGGCGAGCCTGGCCTCCTGGACGAGCAGCCGCACCGTCTCGGCATCGCTGAGCACCCGACTGCCACCGTCCGTGGCGATGTCCCCGAACGAGTTCAGTCCGAACTCGAAGGTACTGACCGTCATGATCTGCTCCTCTGCGGACCTCCGGGCAGTGGAACCCGGGACGTAAACTAATTGCCACCGCAAGTATGCATCATATGATTGACACGTCAACTAGAGAGGCGGCCGTGATGGCGCAGGGCGGGAAGTACCCCACCGCAGGGGAAATCCGGATCTGGCGGGACTACATCGAGACCGCCGAGGCGCTGCGCTCCGAGATCGCGTCGCGACTCCAGAACGACTCCGCCCTGTCTCCGGGCGACTACTCCGTGCTGCTCGCGCTGAGCGAGGAGCACGGCCGACGGCTGCGGTCGTCCGACCTCGCCGCGGCCGTCGGATGGGAGCGTAGCCGGCTGTCCCATCACCTCCGGCGCATGGAGAGCCGCGGGCTGGTCTGGCGCGACGAATGCGTCGCCGACAGCCGTGGCGCAGAGGTCGTACTCACCGAAGCGGGGGCCGAGGCGCTGAGCGAAGCCACGCCGTCCCACCTGCGGGCCGTACGGGAGCTGTTCCTCACCCCCCTCTCCCCCGAGCAGACCACTGCCGTCAGAAACGTCACCGCGACACTTCGCGCATCCCTCGACGCACACTCGGGGCTCTGAAGCGGACTGACCCGGTCAGCCACCCCGGCGACCGTGGCGACACGGGCCACAGGTATTTGCCTCGTCAAGCAAATAGCGTATGGTTGAGGCATCAACCAAGTGGGGTGATCAGCCGTGGGAAACCACGTCACACAGGCACGGGCGTCCGTGTACGAGCCCGGGCTCCAGGACCGGTGCTCCGCCGCCGTCGCGCGCGAGGGGTACGGAGGGGTCGCACGCCGGACTCCACGAGTGGCGGGAGCCGCGATGACGCCCCCGCGAACGGCGCGCGTCGCCCTCGGCGCCGAACTCCCTCCCGCCACACCGGCGGCCCGGCCGGCACGGAGTGCGCGATGAACGAGATAGCGGCCGTCGCTCCCTGGCCCGTCGTCGCGACGACCCTCCTGTGGCTCGCCCGCCGGCGTCCGTCCGTGTACGCCCGTGCGGCGGTCGCCCTGCTGTTGTCGTGCGCGGCCGGGCTGGTCTACGCGGGCTCCGCCGCCATGCAGGATCTACCGGCGAGGGAGGGGAGGCTGCTCCACGAGTACGTCGCACTGCCGGGTGTCCTGACGGGCTGGTACCTGCTGATGGCCCTGGCAGCGGTGGCCTGCATCCGGGCGGTACGCCCGCGCATCGCCGTCGCCGTCGGCGCACTGATCGGTGTCGCCGCGTCCGTCCTGGTCCTCCCCCACCATGAGCTCGCCGCCGTGTGGGGTGCGGTCGTCCCGCTGTGCAGCTGGTTCGTGGCGGGATGCCTCCAGCGCAGGAGCCTCTGGCCCCTGCCCGCTCCGGGTCCCTGGGATGCGCCGGAGCAGGCGGTGCCGTCACGGCCCGCCCCTCAGGCGGCAGGGGAACGTTCCGCCCGCGCGCTCGTACCGCTCCGACAGGCGGGATGACGGCCGTGCAGCCGAACAGCTTGATCGAGGCCGCCGGATGGTGGTCGTATGCGGTGGTGTTCGCCCTGACCGCCGCCGAGACCAGTGCCTTCGTGGGGCTGCTGATTCCCGGCGAGACCGCTGTGCTCATCGCCGCCGCGATCGCCGGGCGGGGGGATCTGAACGGCCCGCTCCTGGCGGTCGTCGTCGTCGCCGGGGCCATGACGGGCGACAACCTGGGCTTCGCGCTGGGACGCCGCTGTGCGCGGCGGCCCCGTCGGTCACGGGGCCGGGCGTTCCCGGGCGGCGCCCGGAGCGGCCGCACCTCGGCCTTCCTGCGGCGTCACGGCGGAGCCGCGGTGTTCACCGGCAAGTTCGTCGGCTTCGTGCGCACGTTCCTGCCGTATGCGGCGGGCTTCTCGGGCATGCCCTACCGCCGTTACGTCCTCTACAGCACCGCGGCATCGGTGGTGTGGGGCACGGGGAGCGTGCTCCTCGGCTACTACGCGGGAGCGGCCGCGACCGGGTTCGTCCACTCGACCGGGCTGGCCGGCGCCGCCGCGCTCGCGGCGGTGGGCGTTCCTGCGCTGATCGTCGGGAAGGCCGTGGCGCGCCGCCGGAGCCGGACCCTGCCCGGCGAATCGGCGATCGTCGCGTCGGGCGGCCCCCGGCGTCCCGTACGGCATGCCGCCGCACATGACTTCACCCGCGTCCGGGAGAGCTGAGTGGGCGCCTCTCCGTACCTGCCCGGCCCCGCGCCCCGATTCGGCCGAAGGCCGATGCCGGGCCGGTGCGGGGGCTCGGCCGTGCGGGGGCTCGGCGGAGGGGGCGTATATACCTTGGTCTAGGACTGCGGCGGAGGGTACGCCGGGAGTGGCTCCCGTGCCCTCCCGCGGCGTAGGTTGCGTACTTGTGAACGAGACGACCCGGGGCCGCGACAGCCGGACCCTGCTGCGCGACGCGGCGGCCGTCGGCATCGCGGCCGCGTTGACCGTGGTCGGCTCCGTGTACGCGCAGCGATCGGGACTGTGGCTGTATCCCCGGCTCACCGACCGCCGCAGTGTGACACCCGGCCTGTCGATCGTCGACCTCGACGGGCTGCTGCTGCCCGTGGCGGCGTGCCTGCTGCTGTGGTGGCGACGCGCCCGGCCGGTGGGGGTCGCGGTGACGCTGACCCTCCTGTGCACCCTTCTCCCCGTGGCTCCCGCCGCCGCGATCGCGCTCTTCACCGTCGCGGCCCTCTGCGACACCCGCGCGACGCGGCGGGTGATCGCCGTGGGCCTCGTGCCCGTTCCGCTGTGCCTGGCGGTGCCGGGAAGGTTCGACTCCGCACATGTCACCGCCGCGGTGACGGGCACCCTGCTGGTGACGGGATCGGCCGGCTGGGGACTCTTCGTACGGGGACTGCGCGAACGCGCCGCACGGGCCGAACGGGAGAAGCACCTCGGCGCGGAGGAGGCCCGCCGCCGTGAGCGCGAGGTCATCGCCCGCGAGATGCACGACGTACTGGCCCACAGGCTCTCCCTCCTGAGCCTGCACGCCGGCGCTCTGGTGTTCAACCCGCACGCACCTGCCGATGAGATCAAGCAGGCGGCCGAGGTGGTCGCGCACAGCGCCCGCCAGGCCATGGAGGACCTGCGGCAGGTGCTCGGCGTACTGCGCACCCCGCTCACCCCGGACGGCGCCGGGACGGAACCGCCCCAGCCCACGCTCCGCGACCTGAACTCGCTGATAGCGGAGAACCGTGCTGCCGGTATGGACATCGCCATGGAGATGCGGCTCGCCCAGGCGCAGTCGCTGGACGACTTCACCAGCCGCACCGTGTACCGGATCGTTCAGGAGGCACTGACGAACGCCCGGAAACACGCCCCGCGGGAGGACGTACGGGTCGTTCTCACCGGGTCGCCCGACAGCGGGGTTCGCCTGGAGGTGGCCAACGCGCTTCCGGATCCCCCGCCCCGTGTGCCGCCCCCCGGAGCCGGGCTGGGCCTCATCGGGCTGGCGGAGCGCGCGGCCCTGGCCGGTGGACGGCTGACCTACGGGAGCGGCTCGGGATCACACGTGGTCACGGCCAGCCTGCCGTGGAGCAGGTGAGAGATGACGGAGAACAGTGTGATCCGCGTACTCCTGGCCGACGACGATGCGCTGGTCCGTGCCGGACTCCGCATGATGCTGGGGGCCGCCGAGGACATCCTGGTGGTGGCCGAGGCGTCCGACGGCCAGGAGGTTCCCGCGCTGGTCGACGCCCACGCGCCCGACCTGGTCCTCATGGACATCCGCATGCCCACCATGGACGGCATCGAGGCCACCCGCCTGCTCCGGGCACGTGCCAATCCGCCCGACGTCATCATGCTCACGACGTTCACCACCGACACGTACGTGCTGCGGGCCCTGCAGGCCGGCGCGACCGGCTTCCTGCTGAAGCACACGGTGCCGGAGGACATCGTGTCCGCGCTGCGCAGGGCGGCCGCCGGCGAGGCGGTGCTCTCCCCCGACGCGCTGCGCCGGCTCATCGACGTCGTGACCACGACCGCCCCCTCGATGCCCGGCTCGGACGCCCCGCACCCGGATCAGGCCAGGACGGACAACGCCCTGGCGCTGCTCGACCGTCTGGGGGCGCGGGAGCGGGAGGTGGCCGTCGCGATCGGGGAGGGCAGGACGAACGCGGCGATCGCCGCCGCGCTCTACATGAGCGTCCCCACCGTCAAGGCGCACGTCTCCCACATCCTGACGAAGCTGGACCTGAACAACAGGGTGCAGATCGCGCTTCTGGTGTACCGGAGCGGACTGGTCTAGCTCCTGTACACCCGTCGCTCCTGCGGCGTGTACGGGGCTGCCCTGCCGGCTGCGGCGCGCAGACGGTGCCCGGCCGACGGCAGGGGCGCCCGTTCCGGCTCCTCATCACGGCTGCCCGCTCCGCGCGGGCATCGCGGGTCCCTCCGTGCCGTCCGTCACGGTCACGAGGCCGCCTCCCTCCAAGGGGTCGCCGCACCCGGCACAGACGACCCGCGTCTCCACGTCGGCACCGCACGTGTGCAGGAACCGGGGCGCGGGCGGCGGGTTCTCCAGGTGCCGCAGACCCCACCCGCGGAGTCCGATCAGCACGGGTTCCAGGTCCTGCCCCGCAGGGGTCATGTGGTACTCGAAACGAGGAGGGCGGTCCTGATAACGGCGGCGCTCCAGGATTCCCGCGGCCTCCAGCGATCTGAGCCGCTTCGTGAGGACGTCCCTCGGAGCCCCGGTGTTGGCGTGGATGCCGGCGTACCGCCGGACACCCATGAACACCTCCCGCAGGACGAGGAGCGACCAGCGCTCTCCTACGAGATCGAGGGTTCCGGCGATGGGGCACGCGCGCGGCTGGACTTCGGTCATACCGGTAGCCTAGTCGGTTTGTTATACAAACCGACTAGGCCTAGCATCATATTCATCCGTGTGGCACGTACGAAGGCACCCCATGAAGCACGATCACGCCGATTCCGATGCCGGCACTCTCCTCGTGACGGTCCTCGTGTTCCCGGGGGTGCGACTGCTGGACGTGACCGGTCCGATCGAGGTGTTCACCTCGGCGAACGAATTCGGTGGGCGCTACCGGCTGAACGTCGTGTCCGCCGACGGCGAGGAGGTGCGGACCTCCGGGGGCACCCGCCTCGGCGTGGACTCGGCCGTGGCGGACGCTCACGGGACCAGCGACGTGCTGGTGATCCCCGGAGGCCCGGGCTGGGACCGCATGATCAGGGACGAGTCGCTGCTGTGCACCGTGCGCGCACTCGACGCCCGCGCCCGGCGCACGGTCTCCGTCTGCACCGGGTCCTTCCTGCTGGCCGCGGCCGGCTTGCTGGAGGGCCGTCGCGCCGCCACGCACTGGCGCCACTCGGACCGACTCGCCCAGCTCTTCCCGGGCGTGCGGGTCGACCACGACGCGATCTTCGTACGGGACGGCAAGGTGACCACCTCGGCCGGAGTGAGCGCCGGCATCGACCTCTCCCTGGCCGTCGTGGAGGAGCACTCGGGGGCCGAGGTCGCCCGGGCGGTGGCCAAGGACCTCGTGGTCTTCATGCAACGGCCCGGCGGCCAGTCCCAGTTCAGCGTCCGCACCCGCGCGCCGCACACGCGTCAGGAGGCGCTCCGCCGGGTCCTCGACACCATCGCGGAGGACCCGGGAAGCGACCACACCCTGGCCGCCATGGCGCGCGGGGCCGGACTCAGTACGCGCCACATCACCCGCTTGTTCCGCGACGAGCTGGGGACGACACCCGCCCGGTACGTCGAGCAGATCCGGCTGGAGGCCGCGCAGGGGATGCTGGAGACCGGAGACGATCCGATGGCCTCGATCGCCCGCCGTACGGGCTTCGGCTCCCCCGAGTCCCTCCGCAGGGCGTTCCTGAGGAATCTCCAGATGACTCCGGGCGCGTTCCGGACACGCTTCCGCAGCACGGGATCGGGAGCCCGGGACGCCGTGCACGTGCCGTGACCCTCGGCTTTGCGCAGTCGCGGCGGCGCGGCCGTCCCACGCCACGCGGAGCCCCGGGGGCATGGCTCGCACGTCCCGATCCGAGGGTGTTGCGGCGTCTGCGGCTATGCGGTCCGGACGCCCCGCCGTCCTAGCCTGGAACGGCCGGTGGGCAGACCGGCTCGGCCGCACCCCGCGTCTTCGGGGTCCGTCCCTGCACCGGCCCGGCCGGCAGTCGCGTATCCCGGACGACGAAAGAGGCGTTGCACGCCGTGACACCCCACACCGCCAGTACCCGCACCGCACCGAGCAAGGGCGGCGCGCACCCAGCGGTCCCCGCGGTCTCCGCACCATCTCCGCACACGACGGCCGGCCGGCCCGCGCGCTCCGGCCTCGGACCCAGCTGGTTCGCGGCCGTCATGGGCACCGGCATCGTCGCCAACGCGGCGGTCACCCTGCCCCACCGCCCACCCGGTCTGCGCGCCGGCGCCACCGCGGTCTGGGTGGTTGCCGCCCTGCTTCTCGTGGCGCTGACCACCGGATACGGGCGGCAGCGAGCGCTGCGGCTGCACGCCGCCGATCCCATGCAGGTGCAGTTCTTCGGCGCCCCCGCCGTGGCCCTGCTCACGGTGGCCGCCGGAGCACTGCAGCTCGGACCGCCGTTGATCGGAGCCCGGGCCGCACTGGCACTGGGCTGGGCACTGTGGTCGCTCGGCACCGCACTCGGATGTGTCACCGCGTGCACCGTGCCGTACCTGATGATCACGAGGCACAGCTTCGCACCGGACGCCGCTTTCGGCGGCTGGCTGCTGCCGGTGGTACCGCCGCTGGTCTCCGCCGCGACGGGCGCGCTGCTCGTCCCACACACCCCCGCGGGTGAGCCGCGACTGGCACTGCTGCTGGGCTGCTGCGCGATGTTCGGGCTCGGGCTGCTCGCCGTACTGCTCGTGCTGAGCATGGTCTACAGCAGCATGGTGCACCATGCGGCGCCCACCGGGGCGACGGTGCCCACGGTGTGGATCGGCCTCGGAGCCCTGAGCCAGGCCGTGACGGGGCTCAGCCTGCTGGCCGGCGCCGTGCCGAGCGTGCTGTCGGCCTCGTACGCGCGGGGCGCGGCGGTCCTCGCGCTGGTGGGCGGGGTGGGGCTGTGGGGCTTCGCCCTGCTGTGGCTGGCCCTCGCCTCGGCACTCACGGTGCGGGAGTTCCGTGCGGGCCTGCCCTTCTCCCCCGCCTGGTGGTCGTTCATCTTCCCCCTGGGCGCCTACGTCACCGCCACGGGCGCGGTGGGTGCGCGGAGCGGCTCCCAGTTGTTCGGCTGGGCCGCGGCTGTCCTCTACGCCGTGCTCGTCGCCGCCTGGATCGCCGTGGCGGGCCGGTCGCTGCGCCATGCCACGGCGCGGACGGGCGGCGGGAGCCGGGCGTAGTCACCGGTCCGGGACCGCCCTGCGTCGACGTACACGGTTCCCGGGGGAGCGCGCCGAAGTGTGCTGTGCCTACGAGCACGCGGCCCTCCCGCGCGGCCGGACCCGCGCTCAGTGGGACACCGGTGGATCGCACGGCTTCTGCCATACGGAGACGTGGGACCGGCTGGACGCGGTGAAGGGGGTTCCGCTCCAGTCGGCATGACGCTCCGTCAGGCGGAGCCCCGCGAGGGCTGCCATGAGGTCGAGCTCGGCGGGCCAGACGTACCGGTGCGGCGAGAGGAACGTGGATCCCTGCCCGTCGACGATCGTGTGATGGTGTGACACCACGTGCTGGTCGACCAGGTCGTACGTGTCGAAACCGACATGTGCCGCGCCGATGTGGAAGGGCCGGGCGGTCTCCCCCGGCGGCAGGCGCTGGAGTTCGGGAACGAACACCTCGATCACGAAGCGTCCGCCCTGTTCGAGATGGGCGGCGGCGTTGCGGAAGCACGCGACCTGCTCGTCCTGGGACAGCAGACAGGTGATGGCGTTGTAGACGAGGTAGACCAGGCTGAACTGCCGGGGTATGCGAACCGCCGTCATGTCGCCCACCACGAGGTCCATGTCGCGACCGCCGGGCTTCCTCCGGAACTCGGCGGCCATGGGCTCCGACTTCTCGATCCCCGCCACGCGGATGCCCCGCCGGCTCAGCGGAAACGCGACCCGTCCGGTCCCCACGGCGAATTCGAGGGCGGGGCCGCCTCCGGCCCGGCGGGCGAGGAAGTCGACGGCGGGGTCCAGGACTTCGGGCACGTACATGTGCGCGGACGACTCGTCGTAGGCCCGGGCCACCTGCTGGGTCCACACATCTGGGTCCATGACGTCGAAGGGTGCCACGCGAAGGGCCTGCACACCACAGGGTTACGGCGCGGGCACGCACCGACCGGGATGGAAGGGGTGTCCACGACCCGCTGAGCCCGTGGAGGTGTGCACACCTTCACGGGCTCGTCACACCTTCACATACGTACCCCAAGGTACGTGTCACCCGCCTATCGTGCGGCGAACGGGCGATGGTCACCGGGTCGGCCACCTGTGCCCGTCGCCGCGTCCCGGTACGGGGCGGAGCGAGGAGCACAGCAGGTGGGCGCCGCACGTCGCGTACCGGGGCGGAGAGTCCAACGATGCGGGAGGTGTGGCCTCCCGCACCGTCGCGTGTCGCTACCGCGTCGCGCCCCGAGGCGAGTACCTCAGAGGCCGGACGGAAGACTGGGCGGATCCGACAGCGCCGCCTTGGCCAGGCGCGTCCCCTCGTCGGCCAGAACCTCCAGTTCGCCACGGATCACGGCGTCCATGGTGAGTTCGGCGACGGTGGCCGCGCTGATCTTCGGCGCGTCGGTCCAGGCACTGAGGTCCGTGTCGACGAATCCGGCGTGCACGCCGACGACGAGGGTCCCCTGGTCCCGCAGCCCCTTCCGCAGCGCATCCGTCAGCGACCACTGCGCGGCCTTGGACGCCGCGTATCCGGCGAACTGCGGCTGGCCCACCCATGACGCCACCGACAGCATGTTGACCAATGCCCCTCCGCCGTTGCGGGCGAGAACGGGCGCGAAGGCGCGCGACACGGCCCAGGTACCGAAGTAGTTCACGTCCATCGCCTGCCGGGCACCGTCGAAGGCCCCCTCCAGGAGTTGCGTGCCGGAGCCACCGATGCCCGCGTTGTTGATCACTATGGAAACGTCTCCCGCGACCGCCGCGGCAGCGGCCACGCTTTCCTCGTCCGTCACATCGAGGCGGAGGGGGATGAGGTCGGCATCCGTCACGGTGGCCGGGTCGCGGACGCCGGCGTAGACCTTCGCGGCGCCCCGATTGAGCAGCTCGCGGGCGAACGCGCGGCCGATGCCGCGGTTGGCGCCCGTCACGAGGGCGACCGATCCGTTGATGTCCATGGCGTTTTTCCTTTCACGGCGGGCATCGGGGTGAGTCATGCCCGCCAAGCGTGTGAGCTGCCGATCGCCGAAGCGAGGCCGGATGCGGGAACACCCCCGGGGATGCCGTCCGGACGGTGAACCGCAAGGCGCCATACGCAGGCAAAGCGGCTCCCCCCAAGGAGGCTCCTACGGGTCCGAGTTGCCGTCACCGCGTCCCGACGAGGCGAGGCTAGACACTTGACTCTTATATTTCAATTCAGGGTCCGGTCAGCAGGCGAGGCAAGTCGTCGCGGCGCACCTGCGCGGACCGCGGCCCCGCCCCCGCAGCGACCGGTACGGCGTCACCCGGAGGCGGGCTCGCGGTTCATGCGTCACGCCATCAGACTCTCCCCTGCGCACGGGCCCCGCAATCGCGCTCCGCGCCTGGACGACTCGACCGATACCTGGCCTGTACTGGCCTGTTATCGACGATCCTCGCTTGCAAAGAGAAAGCCAAGAGGTACGCTCGTGCCGGAGCGGCCATGACGGCGGGACGCGGCGGGTGACTCCGCGACTACAGGAGGTGGGCGGTGTCGAACAGGCGGCAGTGGTCCGGGGCGAGCGACGACGACCCGGCCTGCTCCATCGAACGGAGTCTGCAGATCCTCGGCGAACGCTGGACCCTGCTCGTACTCCGTGAGATCTTCGCAGGCCATCACAGGTTCGCCGAGATCCAGGCGTCCCTGGGCATCGCCTCGAATCTGCTCAGCACCCGCCTGAAGCTGCTGGTCGAGTCGGGCGTGCTGTGCACACAGACCTATCAGGAGCCGGGCAACAGGCCTCGGCAGAGCTACCACCTGACGGAAGCGGGCCGCGAACTCCGCGTGACCCTCGCCGCGCTCCAGCAGTGGGGCGACGACCACCGCACGCGACCGTCGGGTCCCTCCACACTCCGCCGCACCCGTCGCGACGGCCGCCCCGTCCACGTGGGGTTCCTCGACGACGAGGGCCGCGAAGTGCCGGACGGCGACGTACTCATGATCGTGAATGCTCAGGCGGCCGGCGAGGCGGACCGCCCCGACGCCCACTCCTCCCGCGCGTGAGGTCGCTGGGTGCGCCTAAGGGCTGACCTTCACCTGCTAAGTGGCCTTCCGGCGCTGCCCCGGCCGCCAGGAGCACAGCTCGTGCGCGAGGACGACTCCGTCTGCGTGTTCCGCGGACGCGACCTGCCGGCCACCCGGAAACGTGGACCCCGAAGCGGGTCCCCGACTCACAGCCCTTCGCCGGCGGCGGTTCAGCCGGTCGGAGATGCCGGACCGGCCGCGTAGCGCTTGAGTTCGCCGGTGACCGTCTCCAGCAGTTCGTCGGACAGATCCTTGTCGGCCACGGCCCGCGACATGAGCACCGCACCGACCAGAGCGCTCAGCGTGAGCATCGCCTCCGCGCGGGCGTCACCGTCGGGCTCGTCGAGCCCCTCCAGCAGTTCGAGGTAGGTGCGGACCTGCTTCTCGTACGCGTCCTGAAGGCTCGGGTCACGCCCCGCGTCGGCACCCAGCGGCACGAGCGCGCAGCCGGTGGCAGGCGTGTCGCGGTGCGGCTTCGCCAGGTAGGCGTCGATCAGCCCCGCGCGCGGGTCCTGCTCGTTCTTCCCCGCCGAGCGCTTCATCTTCGCCGAGCCCTCCGCCAGGGCCGCGGCCGAGGCCTGGGTGATCAGGTCGTCGCGGGAGGTGAAGTGCTTGTAGAAGCCGCCGTGCGTCAGACCGGCCTCCTTCATGAGGTCCGCCACGCCAGGACGGGTCACACCCTCCTCGCGGACCTTGCGGGCCGCGATGCGCAGGATGCGCTCGTGGGTCAAGACCTTCTCGGCCTGTGAGCGTCCCATGCCGGCCACCTCCTTCAAGCAGTACACACAGCGAAAGCTGGATGACGTCCATCATACGGGATAGCCGTTCCCTGCCACCCGAACGGCGGGCGCTTGACTTTCTGGATGACGCAAGTAATCTTCAATGTAGATGTTCACTGTCATCCAGATCGGAGCATTCCATGTCTCAGTCGTATGACCCCCGCCACACCGCGGTGCTGCTCGTCGACCCGTACAACGACTTCCTGTCCGAGGGCGGGAAGATCTGGCCACGTCTGAAGCCCCTGGCGGAAGAGGTCGGCCTGCTGGATCACCTGCGCTCCGTCGTCGGCGCCGCACGCGACACCGGCGCTCTCGTCACATATGTCCCTCACCGCCGCTGGGAGCCGGGTGACTACGAGACGTGGAACCACCCCAACCCCACCCAGCTCGGCATCATGGAGCGGCACAGCTTCGCACGCGGGACCTGGGGCGGGGAGTTCCACCCCGACTTCCAGCCGCAATCCGGAGACGTCGTCGTCGCCGAGCACTGGGCCCAGAGCGGGTTCGCCAACACCGACCTGGACTTCCAGCTCAAGCAGCACGGCATCACCCACGTGGTGCTCGTGGGTCTGCTGGCGAACACCTGCATCGAGTCCACGGGCCGATTCGCGATGGAGCTCGGCTATCACGTGACGCTGGTCCGCGACGCCACCGCCGCGTTCCTCCCCGAGATGATGCACGCCGCTCACGAGCTGAACGGCCCCACGTACGCCCACGCCATCACCACCACGGACGAGTTCGCCACCGCACTCAAGGGAGCACAGTCGTGACGTTGACCGGAGAACTGCTGATCGGTGCGAGCCGGGTGCCCGCCACCGCGGGGGTCATGAAGGCCTTCAACCCTGCCACCGGGGAGCTCATCGAGCCGGAGTTCGCCTTCGGCGGCCGGGCCGAGGTCGACCGCGCACTTCACCTCGCCGACGACGCCTTCGACAGCTACAGCCACACCGGGCTGGCCGAGCGCGCGGCGTTCCTCGACCTCATCGCGGACAAGCTGGAGGCGGCCAAGGACGAGATAGCCGCTCGTACCGCGCTGGAGACCGGTCTGCCGGCCGCCCAGTTCGAGGGCGAGACGGTCCGCGCCGCTGGGGTGTTCCGCAAGTTCGCGACCGTGGTCCGGCAGGGGCGCTTCCTGCAGACCGCCATCGACCCCGCCCAGCCGGACCGCCTGCCCACACCCCGGATGGATCACCGACTGCAGAAGGTGGCCCTCGGCCCCGTGGTGATCTTCGGTGCAAGCAACTTCCCCATCTCCTACTCGGTCGCGGGCAATGACACCGCCTCTGCACTCGCCGCCGGCTGCCCCGTCGTCCTGAAGGCCCACAACGCTCACCCCGGCGCCTCGGAGATCCAGGGCCGCATCATCCAGCAGGCCGTGGCCGAGGCGGGACTGCACGAGGGTGTCTTCTCGCTCGTCCGCGGCGACGGCAACGAGATCGGCGAGGCGCTGGTTGACCACCCCCTGGTGCGCGCGGTCACCTTCACCGGTTCCGAGGGCGGCGGCATGGCCCTCTACCGCCGTGCCCAGAAGCGCCCCGACCCCATCCCGGTGTTCACCGAGATGACGAGCGTCAACCCGACGTTCGTCCTGCCCGGCGCCCTGGCTGCCCGCGGCGCCGAGATCGGCACGGGGCTGGTCCAGCGCGGCATGTACAACGTCGGGCAGGCCTGCCTCAAGCCCGCCATCCTCTTCGCCGTCGACGGCCCCGGCTACGCCGAGCTGCGTGACGCGGCCGTCGCCGAGGTGGAGAAGGTGGACGCACGACCCATGCTCACGATGGGTATCCACGACACCTACACCCGCAACGTGCAGAGGATGCAGGACCACGGCGCCACCCGCCTCGGTTCCGGAGAGGCCCCGGTCCGTGCAGCCGACGGCCAGTCGCTCCTCCTGGAGGTCACCGGCGAGCAGATCCTGGCGGAACCGGCCCTGCGCGAAGAGGTCTTCGGCCCGACGCTCCTGCTGGTCAGGCTGACCGGTACCGAGCAGATGCTCGAAGTGGCCCGCGCCTTCCGTGGGCAGCTCTCGGCCACGATGCACGCCGAGAGCACCGACCGCTCCGTCGCCGAGCAGCTGCTGCCCGTCCTGGAGCGCCGCACGGGACGGATCGTGTTCAACGCGTTCTCGATCCCGCAGGAGGTCAGCTACGCCTCCACACACGGGGGCCCGTTCCCCGCCACCTCGGACAGCCGCTTCACGTCTGTCGGCATGGGTGCGATCGAGCGGTTCGTACGCCCGGTCACCTACCAGAACTTCCCCGACGAACTCCTGCCGCAGCCGCTGCGCGAGACCAACGAGCTGCACCTGTGGCGGCTCGTGGACGGAGAGCTCACCCGGGACTGACGGCCGCTTCCCCCAGCACGAAAGCTCCATCCACCTGTCCTGAGGGCTGTCCCGTCATCCCTGGCGGGACAGCCCTCGGCCCCATGAAAGGAGTGCCGGACCCATGGACATCGGTACCACGGCCCATCCCCCCGCGAAGGACGCAAAGGCGGCTCGCGAGGCGGTGCGCCGGCGGCTGCTCGGAGCGTGGCAGCTCGTGTCGTACACCGCCAGGAGCAGGGACGGAGAGGTCATTCACCCTCTCGGTCCCCGGCCGCAGGGCCTGATCATGTACACCGATCAGGGATACATGTCGGCCCAGCTGGGGCGCGGCGACCGTCCGCTCATGATCTCGGGACGGCTGGAGGACGCGGCGACCGACGAACTCGCCCGGGCCTCGGTCAGCTACCTGGCCTACGGCGGGCCCTTCGAGGTCGTCGATCCGACGACCGTCGAACACCACGTCACGACCAGCCTCTTCCCCAACTGGGTGGGACACACCCAGGTGCGCAAGGTGACCTTCACCGACACGCTCCTCAAGCTGGGCATCGCCACGCCCGTCCGCCTGTGGGGCGCGGAACGCACGGCCGAACTCACCTGGAGCAGACTGAGCTGACGAACCCTCCGCCGAGCCCCCTTCCGCGACGTGCGTCCCGCACGGTTCGCGGGGCTCGACGGAGGGCTGTGCCATGGCCGCCGCCGTCGAGCCCCCTGGGGCAATGGGAGAGCGTCCCGGTCAGGCATCGCTTCGCACAAGACATGATCCTCAAGTCGACCGTAGCCGGAATTACGAAAAACGCCGCCACACGGGACCTTCGACACCTCGACCGCGTCGGACGCACACATCTCAGCAGGTCAGAGAAGTGCAGCGGCCGAACGGATTCATGTGGCACATCCAATGGCATCGACCGGAACTCCTCTGGATTCAGTGATATCGATTTTTACGAACCATTGATTCGCACAGTGGTACGGTTCGACGGCGAATCGCCGGTTCAACGGCGAATCACTGATTCCAGTAATCGCGTAAGAACAGGGGAATCACATGACCAGTGAGCATGCGGCGTACGACGTGATCGTCGTCGGAGGCGGATCGGCCGGCTGCGTGCTGGCTTCGCGCCTCTCCGAGGACCGGGAGGTGCAGGTCCTGCTGCTGGAGGCCGGGACATCGGCCTCCTCCCTGCCGGACGCGGTGACGGAGCCCCCCGCCTGGCCCCGGCTCGCGGCCTCATCTGCCGGCTGGGGCGACAGGACAGTGCCCCAGCGTGTCTCCGGCGCACAGGTCGTCCTCCCCCGCGGCCGGGGTATCGGCGGCTCGTCGGCGATCAACGCCATGGTGTTCGCGCGCGGACACCGCTCCGGCTATGACAGCTGGAGCGAACACGGAGCCGAGGGCTGGGCGTTCGACGACCTGCTGCCCTACTTCCAGCGCACCGAGACCGCCGTCAGCGGCGCCGAGGGCAGGGGTACGGCCGGCCCTCTGGTCGTCGGCCCCGCCTCGCGGCCGAACGACGTCCTGCTCGCCTGCCTCGACGGTGCGGTCGAAGCGGGGCACCGGCACGCCCACGACATCAGCGGCGGCCTCGAGGAGGGCTTCGCGGCCGTGGACCTCAACATCGTCGACGGACGCCGCCAGAGCGCGGCCGACGCCTATCTGACGCAGGCCCTCGACCGCCCGAACCTCCACGTCGTCACCGACGCGCTCGCCCACCGGCTGGTGTTCAGCGGCAAGCGCTGCACCGGCGTCGAGTACATCGTGGACGGGCGCACCCGCACCGCCACGGCGGATCGCGAAGTGGTCCTCACCGCTGGCACCATAGGTTCTGCCCAGCTGCTGCTGCGTTCGGGCATCGGCCCCGAGGACGACCTGCGCCAGGCGGGTGTGGACGTCTTCCACCCCCTGCCGGGCGTGGGCCGGAACCTCCACGACCACCCGCGGGCCAACCTCGTCTACCGCGCGCACCGGCAGGTACCGCCTGCGCGCAACAACCACGGCGAGATCCTCGGCCTGCTGCGCAGCAACCCGGACGCGGACGGACCCGATCTCCAGATCATCTTCATCGACATGCCGGTGCCCAACCCCGTCGCCCCGGTGGAGAACGGCTTCACCATCGGCGTGTCGCCCATGCGGCCGGTCAGCCGCGGTTCCCTGCGGATCGCCTCCGCCGACCCGTACGCCGCACCCCTGATCGACCCCAACTACTTCGCCGAGGAAGAGGACGTCCGCACGGTCCTGTCCGGCATCGCCACGGCGCGCGGCATCGCACGGTCGTCGTCGCTCGCCGAGTGGGGCGTCGAGGAGGTCGGTCCCGGACTCGGCGCCGTGGACGAGCAGTCGATCAGCGACTACGCGCGGAACCACTTCAGCTCCTACTGCCACCCGGTCGGCACCTGCGCGATGGGTGAGGACGAGGTCTCGGTGGTGGATTCCGAACTGCGCGTCAGGGGTCTCGACGGCCTGCGGGTGGCAGACGCCTCCGTGATGCCGTCGATCCCGTCCAACAACATCAACGCCACGGTCTACGCGATCGCCGAACGAGCCGCCGAACTGATGCGGCGCTCCTAAGCCGTGTTTGGAGAGTGGCTCGGTCCCCCAGTCCCGCTTCGTCATGATCGAGGCATGGGGCGAGGGGATCTTTCTGACGAGCAGTGGTCGGCTGAAGCCGTTGCTGCCGGTGGTGAAGCTGGAACGGCCGCCGTTGATCCGGCGGAGGCTGATCGACGGCATCCGGTGGCGTGGCAGACGGTCTACGGTCACTTTCGACGCCGGCAGCGTGACGGCACCTGATTCGCCCTGCTGACCGGGCTGCAAGCGCGGGTCGACGCAGCCGGGCTGATCACGTGGGAGGTCACCATCGACTCCACGATCTGCCGGGCCCATCACCGTGCTGCAGGCGCCCGCCGTGACGGTCAGGCCCCGGCGCCCGCCCGGTCGACGGGCCGATCCGCCCAGGGCCGGGTGCAGGCCGCCCGCTCCGGGCGGCCTGCACCCGGCCCTGTTCGTGTGCGCCGCCGGAGTCCGTTCGCCGGACACCTCGTCGGCATGCTCGGGCTGCACCGCGAACCGGCCGGTGCGGCCTGTGCCCGCACGGGGATCATCCTCGGGTTCGCGCGACGGCTTCCTCGTTACGGATGCGGCCCGGGCGGCGCCCGTGGTGTTGAATGCCCCGGTGGTGAACTGGGCGCAGACGCAGGACTGTTACGGCGATGTCGATCGCGTCCCCGAACTTCTGACGCGCGTCGAACTCGACGACGACCCAAAAGCCTGGCGGGAGTTGGGATACCGGCTTGTTCTCGAGTGCGACCTGGTGTTCCCGGCCGGATTCGCAGCGCTTCCCCGCCTGGTCCGTTTGGCGTCGCGGAGCGCGCGGGCGCGTGAACTCGCCGGAGCGATCGTCCGGTGCGCGGCGGGGGACCACGGCCGCGACGATCTGCCGGAGGGCTGTTCCGGGGCGATCTCGGAGCTCCGCGAGCTGCTCGACCGGCATCTGCGGTCGCGGCCGGACGACTACCTCGCGGCCTTCCGTGACGTCATCGCGACCGAGGGGCACTACCACTGGAGTGTGGCCATGGGCGACTTCTCGGACGACTTCTACGAGGTGGCCTGCCCTCACTGTGCCGTGGAGGTCACCATCGCCATCGGCGATCACGGCCGGTACTCGGCGATCCGGGACTGGGACCTCGGCGACGTGGAGCGACGCTCCCTGAGGCCGGCGTCCCCCGAGGGGCTCCGCGGAGCCGGTCGCCGGATGTACGAGACGGCGGTCCGGGACGGCGAGACCGTGCTCGCCGACGGAATCACCCATCTCTTCGGCCGGGCGGAATGCCCGCGGTGCGCTGCCGTCTTCACCACCGCGGATGAGTACGCGGCGTCCCACCGCCCTCCCCTGTAGTCCGTGTGGGGACACATCCGCGACCAGGCGTACGGGCAGGGACCGGGAGGGCGGTGCATTCTGCCATCGCCGCGGTACGGCCGCGGCAGGCCGGGAGCGGGCGACCGGCGGACCCCCTCAGTAGACGTCGTCCTCGCGCACCAGCGTGAGCAGACGCACGGCTTCCACGTAGAGCCACGTCAAGGTCAGGGTCAGGCCGAAGGCCGCACGCCAGGACTCCGCCGCGTCGACGCCGAAGGTGACACCGCCCTCTACCTGCCTGACGTGCAGGGCCAGGAAGTAGGCTCCCATGATCACGCCCAGGACACCGAGGGCGATGCCGAGGGCGCCGCTGCGGAGACCGAGCCCCTCGGCACTCGTGCAGGCGGAGAACAGGAGATCGGCCGCGGCGAGCAGGACGAGGCCCAGAGCGGCGCCGCCCGCGAACCCGTGGAAACGCCGGTTCACTCGGATCCAGTGCAACCGGTACGCGACCAGCACACCGGCGGAGGCGGTCATCGTGCCGAGCACGGTCTGGACGATGACGCCGGCCGACAGTTGTGTGGAGACGGTGTCGGAGACGACTCCGAGGAAGAAACCCTGCACGGCGGCGTAGCCGAGGACCAGGACCGGCGAGACCCGGGAGGTACGGGCCTGGAGGAGTGCCAGGGCACAGGCAACCAGGGCGGCCGCGCCGACGATGCCGTACGACGCGCCCAGGTTGGTCGGGGGGACCGGTGGAAGCGTCCAGGACAGGACTGCCGTGAACATCCCGGTCAGCAAGGCCAGGGCGGTACGTCCGATGACGGCGTCCATCGTCATCAGAGCACCGGCCGGCCGCGCCGGGAGACCGGCCGAAGATTCGCGGCCCGGTACCGGCGCGGCATGGGACCGGGCCTTCTCCAGGCGCCGGGTCGACATCTCGCCGACCGGCCCCCTGGCCGTCACCTTCCGCCCGCGCTCCCGGCGGAACTCCTGACGCGAGAGCACGGGGTTGCTACTCGTCAACGAACGCTGTTCTTCCACGTACATCGCTCATCGCCTTTCCTGCGTACGAGCAGACCGGTCGAGGTCGCGTTTCGGCGTCCTGGGCGGATTCAGCGGCCCGTCGGGCCACCGCTGCACCGGCCGCACTTCATGCGGCCCGTACACGGCACATGACGGTCGGACGCCGGGTTCAGGACGCGCTGCGACGGGTGCGACCGCCCTCCGGGAGTAGTGCCGGGTCGGGTCCGCGCCGCAGGTCTTGCGCGGACAACGACTCTCGCACAGACCTTCGTCACCGGTCAAGAAGGTGACAATTTTCATCACCACCTTGACTGGTGACGATTCACCGTGCATTGTTGTGCCAGTCAAGTAGTACGGCGCGTTCCGCCACTGACCAGCGGAGGTTGACTGTGAGCACCGAAGGAACGATGGACAGCTCAGCGGCGGTACGACAGGCCCGGTTCGGCCAACTGCCCGAGCGCACGCGCTACGAGGACATGGTCGAGGCGAAGCCCGCCGAGCCGGGCGGCAGGGCCGGAAGTTCGTACAACCCCGAGGGTTCGTGGAACTTCTTCTCCTGCCTCGCCGTGGATCTGGGCCTCTGAGTTCCGCCTCCCGGCGCCGCCCGCACCGACGTGCGACCGGCGCCGGGAGGGAGGACGCACGGCACTTCGCTCGCGTCAGATCTTTTTCGCACCGGACGTGAACCCTGCGGACCTCCCCGCCCGTTCCCTTGATGAGAGACTCCTGCCGCCTGGCGTATTGGCTGGGCTTGGCGGCAGGACTGGGCGGCCGCCCTCGCTTGGTCCCCCGCCTCGCGAGGGCGGCCGCTGTTCAAGCCAAGCCCCGTGCCGTCCCCCGGTGATACAGACCGGAGGGCGGCACTGGCATGACCGGCCGGTGTCCTGCCGTCCGTCGTCAGGAAGGCGTCCGGAGCCGGAAAGGCGTTCGGAGTCAGAAGGGCGTCCGCCCGGTCGGCGTCCGGCGGACGTAGAACAGCTCGGGGTCACCCTCGTCGAGGCCGTGCAGAAGGCCCGCGGGGCTCCATCCGGCTCGTCGGAGCAACCGCTGCATCGGCTGGTTGGACACGTTGGTCGAGGTGAAGAGCTTCGGGGTCGTGCACGAGTCGGTCGCGGCACGCAACAGCCGCCGGCCCACACCTCTGCCCCGGGCAGGGGGAGCCACCATCAGCATGGTGACGAAGCCGTGCTCGAAGAAGGTGTACTCGACCACGCAGTAGCCGAGCGGACCGGCCGGCCCGTGCCGGGTCGGTCCCGGCGAGCGCCTCCGCTTCCGTCGCACGCGCACGGCTTACATCGAAAGCGCCGGGCCCCATGGCATCGTCCATGGGGCCCATCATTCCAGTCGGCACCCGGGCGCCGACCTGACGTCACCCACCCCGCACGACCGGCGGTCAGCCGTTGTCCCGTCCGGCCCGGCTTCGTTCCCGGCCTTCCTCCGTGAGCCACTTCGCGTGGTGCGTCGTCGCCCACTTCCGGTCGACGTAGCCCGTACGCATGCCCGCCCTGGCCATCGGATCCCGGTAGGCCTGCCGGATGTGACCGATCAGGACGGCCGTGATCGCCCAGGCCAGGATGTCGTGCACGAAGATCGCGCTGGTCCGGGACACGAAGGGCAGCAGCCCCATGAACCACATCAGCAGACCGGTGAACATCATGACCAGCACGGCCCCCGCGATCCATCCCGCGTAGATCTTCTGGCCCGCGTTGAACTTTCCGGCCGGCCGGGAGGCCGGGGCGGTGAGCCGCGTGCGGACCGCGCGGAACCACTGTCCGTCGTAGGCGGCCCAGCGGTTGATCCTGCGCAGGTCCGCACGGAACGCCGGGGAGAGCAGGCCGACGAGGAAGGGCGCCGGCAGCAGGATGCCCGACCATTCGTGGACAGTGATCATGAGATGCCGCCGGCCCACCAGTTGGGCGACCGGTCCGAGGTACAGGCACGCCGCGGAGACCAGGCAGAGCAGCATCAGCCATCCGGTGGCCCGGTGCACCAGTCGTTCGGCACCGCTGAACCTCGCGACCCTGGCATCGTGCTCAGACTGCCTGGCCACCGCGCCGGTCCTCTCCGTCGAGCCAGCCGTCCACCGCGTATCCGCGTTCCTCCCAGTACCCGGGTACGACCTTGTCGGTGACCGATATGCCGGAGAGCCATTTGGCCGACTTGTAGAAGTACATGGGGGCCACGTACAGGCGGACCGGCCCGCCGTGCTCATGACTGATCGGCTTGTCCTGCATGTTCAGCGCCACCATGACGTCGGACCGTCGCGCCTGTTCCAGCGTCAGACTCTCCGAGTACGCCCCGTCGAAGCAGGTGAACCGGATGGCCTTGCCTTCCGGGCGGACACCGGCCGCATCCAGGAGATCCGCCAGCTTCACCCCGTCGAAGGGGGTGTTCTCCACACGCCATCCGTCCGTGCACAGCACGTCGTGGACGACGCGCGTGCGGGGCAGTGCGCGCAGGTCCGCCAGTGAATAGGTCCTGGGCCTGTCCACCAGGCCGTCGATCCGCAGCTCGTAGTTCGTCTCGTCCTTGCGCGGCACCGAACCGACGATGCTGTAGTACCGGAACCCTCCGGGACTGGGCAGCAGACCGGTGAGCCCGGTCGCGTCCACCTGGGACGCCTTGGCGAGAGCCCCCTCCCACCCCCGCTGCAGATAGGGCGCGGTGGCCAGCGCCGCGGCTCCCGCACCCAGCATGCCGAGCACCGCCCTCCGGCCCACAGGCGCACCACCAGCGGATTCGTCCGCCTTCCTTGCCATGTCCAGCCCCTTCTCCGGATGGGGTGACGTTCGACCGGTCTCTCCGCGGGGCCGCAGGACGGCCACCCCGTGCGGGCGTGGCGGTGGGCCGGGCGGAGTGGGGCGAGGGCGGATCGGGGTGCGACGGCCGCGGAGTTCGCGGACGACCGCACCGCGGCGCCACTACCATCACCTCTTTGAGTGGTGACGATAGTTGCATGGTCATCGATTACCAGTCAAGAAGGTGACGCACACCCGGGGCGGCGGCGCCGCGACGTGACCCGCGGCCGGCGACCCCAGGCGCGCGGCGCAGCCTCGACGGAGGCGGACCCCACGCCTCGATCGGCCTCGTACGAGCGGGATGCCGCTTGGCTCCCGCCGACCCCCGCACCGCCCCTTCGTCCGCGCCGCAGGAGGCACCGGAACTCCCGCGCCTTTACACGATGACGCTCCTTGCGAGCCGATAAATCACCTGCCAAAATGGTGATATGAATCTCGACCATGTCTTCGTCTGCGGAAGCCCGGCCCTGGACTTCGCCGCCACGCTTCGCGCCCGCCGGTCGTTGCGTTTCGAGATGTTCGTGGCGCCCGACAGGCTGGACGCCTGGTTCCTGGAGTCCGGCATCGTGGACGCGATCTCCCCGGCCGAGCAGGCGGACGTCGAGGGAGCCAAGGAACTGCGTGAGGCGGTGTACGAACTGGTCACCGCCCGCCGCCTGGAGGAGGAGTTCCCCGCCGGGGCCCTGGCCTCGGTCAACGCGGCGGCTCGCAAGCCGGCCGCCGCACCCCAGCTCACCCCTGCCGGGCGCTGGACAGAGGCGACACCGCAGGAAGCCCTCTCCACGATCGCGCGGCAGACGGTCGAACTGCTCAGCGGCCCGGATGTGCCGCTGCTCAAGGAGTGCGGAAACCCCCAGTGCACCCGCATCTACGTCGACCGCTCCCGGGGCGTGCGGCGACAGTGGTGCGGCATGGACTCCTGCGGCAACAAGATCAAGGCAGCCGCCTATCGCGCCCGCAAGAAGAGCGGCCAGGCCGCCGCATCCCACTGACGTCCGCTCCCTGACGGCCCGGGCCCCTCGGGGTCCGGCTCAGGCGGCCTCGACACCGGCCACGCTGCGCAGCTTGCGCAGCGCGTTGTGCTGGCGTGACTTCACCGTCCCCGTCGGCACTCCGAGGATCCCGGCGGTCTCCTGGATGGTGCGGTCGCACAGGTATATGTGCACCAGCACGGCGCGGTGCTCCGGTGAGAGCCGAAGCAGCAGCGGCTTCGCGACGAGTGAGTTGTGGACGGCGTCCGTACCGTCGCGCACGAAAGCCGGATCGTTGTACGTCCCGCCCACGACCTCCTTGCGTGCGTGGGGTTTGCGCACCAGGTCGATCACCAGGTGCCGCGTCACGGTGAACAGCCATCCTCGGACCGATCCCTCGGTACCGAGCAGACGATCGACGTTCCGCCAGGCTCTGATGGCGGTTTCCTGTACGACGTCCTCGGCGAGACCGCGGTCTCCGAGCATTCTCTCGGCGTAGGACACCAGACCGTCCCGGTGCTCTCGCATGATGCTCCCGAGCTGGTCCGACTGGTCAGCCGGCGTGGGGGGTGTAGCCATTGTCTGAGCCATTCTGGTTCTCTGTCGTGCCGCGAACGAAGGGGCCGGTGCAGCCCTCGCATCCGCACCCTAGGCAGACGCCGGTGCCAGAAAACTGCCGCTTTTGTGTCGCCGGGATGCCGCGTGTTCCGCCCTGTGAAGGCGTGGTGAAGAAGCCGTTCATGCGGAGTGTGGGGACCATCTCCGGACGGAAGTGACGCCCTTGCGGTGGCCCGCCGAAAGCGGTTTCCCCGCCGAGTACTGTCCGCGGTCCGTGACGGATCGGCGTGCGGCGTCGGAAGCGGTGCACAGCGCTGCCGAGGGACGTCCGCACGCTGAATGTGCCGGGGCATCGGTGAGGTGCCGCAGCCGTCGTCGCGCGCCCCGGGAATGACGTAACAGCCCTGTGGTGTGACCGATGGACGGACAGCGGTCCCGGCCACCCGGACCGCCCGGCGAGTACGATGGTCAGGCGGAGAATACGTATCCGGAAATGGGTGTCGGGATGACCGCACCAGGCACACCGGGGATGCGATCCGATCGGTCGCCCGAGGCATTGATCCCGGCGGCGAACGCCGACGGCGCGGACATCCGCTTCGCACACCCGCAGCCGTTTCGCCCTCGTGCATATGTCTCGTCGCGCCGGCGGACACACGACGGAATTCACATGAAAGCAGCACGCTCCACCCCGCTGAGCGGCTTGGAGGCGATAGTGGGCTTCGGTACACGCCACCTACGTGGGTACCATGCGCAACGTCATCCACATATATAGGGAGTGAACGGTTGTGCCCAGCCAATCAGCCGCCACGCTCCGCTCGCGGTACGTAGAACAAGCCGCGTCGGACCTGGAGCAGAATCGCCGCCGACAGCAGGAACTGAGCGAGAAAATCAAGATGTTGCAGCAGGAGGAGAGTCTCCTGGTCGACATCCTGAACCTGGCCAAGCGTTTCGAGCGCGCGTCGGACGCACCCTCGTTGCCCGGACAGGCGCAGGCGGAGCCCGCCCGCACCGGAGCGGAGCCCGTGTCCGAGGTCGCCGAGCCGCGTCCCGCGACGGGCGCGGAGAGCCGGCCGCGTGAGGCCGCACCAAAGGCTGCCGGGCGGGGAAATTCCCGTCAGCCTCTTCTCGGACGTGTCCTGATGGATCTCCTCGGGACGCACGACGAACCGCGTCTGGCAAAGGAGTTGCGTGACGAACTCCTGGAGAAGCATCCGGATCGTGCGCCGACTCCTCAGGTCGTGCGCAACACCCTGGAGTCCCTTGTCGCCAAGGGCCGCATCCAGCGTCACAAGCAGAAGCGATCGGTGATGTATTCGCTCGTCGAGCGGGCCCCGCGAAAGATCGCGGCGAACCCGCCTGCGGACAAGAGCTGACGCCGCACGTGCATTTGCCTGCGGATTGAGGCGACGGCCGCCGCCGGCCACGGCGTTCGGGGTGTACATCTCGCCTCGCCGGGGGCGGCCGAGTTCCCGAGAATCGTGCACCGTCCCGGCGCGGAGCGGTTCGGCGGCCCCGAGCCGTACGGCAGCATCGAGCGGTTCGAACCCGCATCGCGCGGAGGCCCGCGCAGCAGAGCCGACTGCACACACGCATCCGACCTCGTGTGATCCGGGCGGGGTGTCTCCGGTCCGTCGACCACGTGGAAAGACCTTCCGCGTCGCCTCCCGGAAAACGGCCCGGTGCACGGCGCGAATTCTTCGCGCATGACATGGATCACGCCCGGACGGCGAACTTCCACGCCCCGGCAGTCTCGTGTCGTTGTAGAAGCCCCTACACACGATGCGGAGCCCTCCATGAGCACCGATGCGATTCTGGCGTCTCCCGACCCGCTCTCCCCCGGCACCCACTCCTTCGAAGTGGGTGGCATCACTCAGCGCTATCACGTGCACGGCAGCGGACCGGTGTGTGTGTTCCATCCGGGAGTACCCGGCGTCGACTGGACCCATCTGCGTGCTCCCGCCCTGGAGAAGCACCTGACCATGGTCTACGTGGAGCCGATCGGAACGGGAGCCTCGGGGCGCCTCCCGTCCCACCCCCACGGATACACCCGGGACCGCTACAGCCGTTTCCTGGAACTGCTGATCAACAATCTGGGCGTCCGGCGGGTCCACCTCCTGGGCCACGCACACGGTGCGCTCGTCGCCGCCCATCACGCGGCGCACCGTCCCGAGCGGTTGGCGGGCGTGGTGCTCCATGAGGGAGCACCGGTCCCGCCGTGCGGCGCGGAAGCGTCCTCCTGCGTCTCGGGGTTGGACGAGGATCTCGGCCCGGACACCACCGACGACCGCGTCGCCCTGAAGGGCCTGACCGTTCCGGCACTGGTCATCGTGAGCGGCGATGACACCGGCCCGGGCCTCGGCTGGGGCAGGGAGGTCGCCGGGATCATACCGGACGCGAGGCTGCTGGTACTGCGGGACGGCGCGCGCGGGGGGACCATCGGGGAGACGGCGTCGTGCACGCGTGCGGTCCGCGATTTCGTCCAGGCCGTACCTGCCTCCCAGTCTGACGGACGCACAGCGACCAGGACCGACCGCGCCCGCAGGAGTGTCTCCGGCGGACGTCCCTGACCGGGCCGGTGCGCGGCCCGCATCGCCGCACCCGGCGCTCGAAGGGAGCGGACACCCGGTCGGGCTGATGGGGTGGCCCTCGGCCTGGTGCGCGCGCGTCGCCTGACAGACGCAGCGCCCGGAGGAGAGGGTGACCCGTCGCCGTCGGCAATGGAGGAAACTATGACAGTCGGCCGTATCGGCATGGTCGTGCACGCGGGACGCGAGGAGGCCGTGGACGCCGCCCGGAGCGTCCGCGCCTGGTGCGCGGAGCTGGCCGTGCAGTGCACCGACATCGATGTGTGGCAGGACAGCCGCCGGCACAGCGCCCGGGAGGAGATCGAGGCCGCCGGCGATCCCGACCTGATCGTCACCCTGGGGGGCGACGGCACCTTCCTGCGCGGTGCGCGGCTGGCCTCCGAGAACGACGCGCTCGTGCTGGGGATCGATCTGGGCCGCGTCGGCTTCCTGACGGAGGTGTCGGCCGCTGCCGTGCGCTCCGCACTCGACGCGGTCTGCGACGGTGATCTCGAGATCGAGGAGCGCATGCTGCTGACGCTGCGGGCGTCCCGGCCCCTTGAGATCCCCCCGGAGATGGACACGCTCCTCTGCTACGGCCGCGGGCCCCTTCTGCCTCCGCCCCGGGTTCGTGACGACTGCGAGACCGGCAACGAATGGGGGGTCGCGCTGAACGTCACCGCACTCAACGACGTCGTCGTGGAGAAGCTGGCCCGGGACAGGCAGGTCTCGGTGGGTGTCTACCTGGCCGGAAGACTCCTGGCCTCGTACTCCGCCGACGCACTGCTGGTCGCCACACCGACGGGTTCCACCGCCTACAGTTTCGCCGCCGGCGGTCCCGTCGTCTCACCCCGCGCAGAGGGCCTGATCTTCACACCGGTCGCCCCGCACATGACCTTCAACCGGTCGGTCGTGGCTGCCCCGGACGAGCCCATCGCCCTGCGGCTGCTCGAACGCTCCGGCCAGGCCGCGGTCAGTGTCGACGGACAGCTGCGCGGTGTCCTCGATCCGGGCGACTGGATCGGCGTCTACGCCGCCCCTCAACGGCTTCGCTCCGTGCGTCTGGGGCCGATGGACTTCTACGGGCGTCTGCGCGAGCGGATGAACCTGACCGATGCTCCCGCGGCTCTGGCCGACGGGGACGCCGCCCCGCTCTGGCCGCAGACGACACCTCCGCCCCCGGATCTGGCACACCTGGCGATGCCGAGCTAACCATCGGCGCGTTGACGGGGACCCCGACGACCGTCGGACAGGCCGGTCGGGACGTGTCTCGGGCGGAGCGTGGCGGGAGGTGACGCTGCGCGAGGTTTCGAGGTGGCCGGGGCGGCCGACCGGACGCCACCGCAGCCGGATCACCATCACGCGGCATGCAGGCGCGAAGCGGTCTCCGTAAGCTCGTAGGGGCGGCTCCAGTGCCGGAGGGAAGGCGATGCGCAGGAACGGTGTCCTCCCGGCGGTCGGATCCGGGGCCGCGACGCGTCGATCCCGGCTTGGACGTGACGACCGATGAGCACAGCGATGGACCTCCTCATGATCACCATCGACGAGGCGCCCGATCATCCCGTGGAGCCGGAGAGGCTCGCCCTCGCGCTCGCGGCCGCGGAACTGATCGATCTGCTCGGGGCGGGGGCCGTCGACCTGGACGGGGGGCGCATAGTGCCGGGGCGGGGAGCGGTGCCCAGCGACCGGTTCCTGTAGCAGGCAGCCTCGTCGTTGACCGGGTCCGAGCCCTTCGAACTCGTCGGCGACTGGCTGTGGCGCCGGGATCGCGCGCTGGCCGACGCCTACACGGGGACCCTTGAGCCGAGTGGTCTCACCATCCGGCAGCGGCCCCCGGGACACCCGTTCCGGCGCCGCGAGATCACCCTGACCGACTCCCCCGGCCGTCGTCGCGCGACGGAGCGCAGGCAGTCGGCGGAACCCGTGCTGAGCGCGCTCACCGAGGCTGTCGGGATGCCCGGCGCCGAGACACACAGTCCCGGTGCCGCTGTCGGGAGGCCGGTGAGCACGGTGCTCTCAGCCCTGCGCGGCGTCCTGGAGGAGTGGGAGGCACAGAGGAGGGAGCGGATCATCGCGCAGGCCGAACTCGACCGGGCATGGGAGCGATTCGAGTAGCACGCGCGTCACGGACATCGGGCCGTGTTCCCCCATGACCCGAACGAGTGATCAACCGCCCGTACGGCACCGGGCGCGGGCATGTCGGCCACTGCCTGGTATTGAATCTCTTCCTACTTACAGGAGACAGCTGAGTCACCCACCCGCAGGAGCGGAGCACCTGTCGCGAGAGAGCTCCTCATCTGAGAAACAGGGGCGGCCGTGCGGTTCAGGAAAAGGTTCGAGCGCCTCCGTTCCGAGCGGAGAGAGGCGCGACGACGGCCGGAAGCCGCGCAGACCGCCGCCCCGGGGGCCACCGCGCAGTCGCCGTATCCCGCTCCTCGCGCCCGTGTCAGGCCGGAGCCCGCGGCGACCGTGATCCCGTGGGGTCTTCGCGTGGCAGCGGAGGCCGGGTGGCGCCTCCTCGTCATCGCGGCCGGCCTGTACGTGCTCGGTCAGGTGATCAGCGCTGTCCACGTCATCGCGCTCGCGCTGGTCGCGGCCATCCTCATCACTGCGCTACTCCAGCCGACGGTGGCCCGCCTCCACCGGCACGGCGTGCCCCAGGGGTTCGCCACGGTTCTGACGGCACTGTGCGGGTTCGTGCTGCTGGGCCTGGTCGGATGGTTCGTCGTCTGGCAGGTGATGAACAACTTCGACGATCTGTCCGGTCGTATCGAGGACGGCGTCGACGACATCAAGCGCTGGCTGGTCGAAAGTCCTTTCCACATCACGGAGAAGCAGATCGACAGCGCCACGGACCGGATCGGCAAGAGCATCAGTTCCCGAACCGGGCAGCTCACCGACGCCGGCATCCAGGGCTTCACCCTCGTCGTGGAACTGATCGCCGGAGTCCTGCTGACCCTGTTCTCGACGTTGTTCCTGCTGTACGACGGGGCGCGCATCTGGGCCTGGACCCTCAGGCTCGCTCCCGCCGCCGCACGCCCCGCGCTTCACGGCGCCGGCCCGCGCGCCTGGCACACCCTGACCGCGTACGTCCACGGCACCGCCGCCATCGCGTTCATCGACGCGGCCTGCATCGGTCTGGGAATCTACATCCTCGGCGTCCCGCTCGCCCTGCCCCTGGCCGTCATCATCTTCGCCGCGGCGTTCGTCCCGCTGGTGGGAGCCGTGGTGTCGGGAGCGCTGGCCGTCGTCGTGGCACTCGTGGCCGAGGGGGTATTCAAGGCGCTCCTGGTGCTGCTCATCGTGCTCGCCGTCCAGCAGCTCGAGGGGCACATCCTCCAGCCATTCATCCTCGGGCACGCGGTGCGTGTGCACCCGCTGGCGGTCATCCTCTCGGTGGCTGCCGGTGGCTTCGTGGCGGGCATCGGCGGCGCCGTCGTCGCAGTGCCGCTCGTGGCCGTGGCCAACACGGTGGTCAGCTATCTGGCGGGCCACGGCGACCGGCCGGACGCCCGGGCCGCCCCTGGCGGTCCGGACGGCCCGGGCCTCCCGTCCGGATCACACCCCGCGAATCCGGGGTGATCCGGGCGGGAGGCCCGTCCTCCTGCTTCTCAGTGCCGCATCACGCTTCGGCGCGCTTCGGCAGCTTCCATCCGGGACGCGGGAAGTGGCAGGTGTACCCCTCCGGGTACTTCTGCAGGTAGTCCTGGTGCTCCGTCTCGGCCTCCCAGAAGTCACCGGCCGGGGCGACCTCGGTCACCACCTTGCCGGGCCACAGACCCGAGGCGTCCACATCGGCGATGGTGTCCTCGGCGATGCGCCGCTGCTCGTCGTCGAGGTAGAAGATGGCGGAACGGTAGCTCGCGCCGATGTCGCCGCCCTGCCGGTTCCTCGTGCTCGGATCGTGGATCTGGAAGAAGTACTCCAGGATGTTGCGGTAGTCGGTCACCGCGGGGTCGAAGGCGATCTCGATCGCCTCGGCGTGATTCCCGTGATTGCGGTACGTCGCGTTCGGCACGTCACCACCGCTGTACCCCACTCGGGTCGCGGTGACGCCGGGGAGCGCGCGAATCAGGTCCTGCATTCCCCAGAAGCAGCCCCCGGCGAGCCATGCCTTCTGCTCAACGTCGCTCATAGCCTGTGTCTCTCTTTCAACTCGGGAAATCAATGGTGCACGGCACGAGGAGCGGACCCCTCCGGATCCGCTCGGACGGCGGTCACCGCCTCCGGGTGGCGTCGTGGGCCGCCGACGCTCCGGAGACGAATGCCGTGGCCCCGGGGCCGTAGCCGAACGACGCCACACTCTCCGCCCAGGCGAGGACCAGGGAGGCGTCGGCCCCCTCCTCCCCCTGTTCACGCCTGTGCCACCCACTCCGGTGGCCCGTCGTCCCGCTGGGTGTTCTCCCGGCGGGAGGGCGCGCCGGGCACTCCGTCGGCGGCCTCCTGAGCACGGCATCTGCGACCAGTCCCTCCGAACCGGCATCGCCCAGGGAATGCCGTGATCGGACTCGTCTTCACTCAAAGCACAGGAGGCGCCGAATATTCCGCCCCGAGGGTCGCGCCCGACGCCGATGAGCAGGCACGACGCCCGACCGCCCCGCTGCGCGGAGCACCCACGTCCGGTGCTCGACGCCCGCCCGCGTGCGGAGTGTGAAGCGGAGGCGTCACACGGCCCCGAGGATGCACACGACCCCGAGTCATCCACCGCCGAGTGCGGCAGCCGTTCCGGAAGATTCCGGAGACGGTCCAGAACTGTTCGACGGCGGCACGATCGCGACCTGCGGCCCGCGAGGCGCCGCCTCGCCGGCTGCCGGTTCACCCCAACAGGTTAGTCCCGCCACCCGGAGCCGTCATGTCGGCCGTGCTCCGGGGTCGTCCGTCCCCGGCCGCTCGCGGCAGTGATCGCAATCCCTGCGCAGCCGTGGGAGCCGGCGGTGGAGCCCTGCCCAGGGCGCACCACTTCGTCAGGTGGCGATCTCGCTCAGTGCCGCTGCGAGCTTCGTGAGGTCGAGGCCGGTCAGATGATCGAGGAAGTGCCGGCGCAAGGAGGCCAGATTGGTGGGCCAGGCCCTCTCCAGGCGTTCGCGGCCCACAGGGGTCAGGATGGCGTTCCACCCGCGGGCGTCGTTCGTCGCTCTGACACGCTCGAGCAGCCCTTGGCTCTCCAGCCGGGTCGCCAGCCGCGTCATGCCGCTGAGCGACATCTCGACAGCGGCTGCGAGATCGCTCATCCGAAGCTGCTCTCCGGGAGCCTCGGAGAGGTTCGCCAGTGCCAGGTACTCAACAAGCGAGATCCGCTGCTCCCGCAGCATGTCGGCGTCGATCGCACGAGGGAGCGCATAGATGACCCGGTTCAGCGAGCGTACGACGGCCTCTTCTTCGGCGTTGAGGGGCTTGGGCTCCGGCTCAGCAGGGTTCGAATGCTGTGCGATATGTGACATGGTCCCACTTTACTTGCTCAACGAAGAAAATGATCGGTCGCGAACCTCTGAATCACGCGCTTCGGCCGGGCCCTGCTGCCGCGCACGAATCATGCTCATTGGGGGGTGTCCACGTCTGTGGGGGCCGCCTGAGGCGGCCCCCACAGACGAGGCAGAACGTCGGGCCGTCAGGCGGCGCGGAGCGGGGCGAGGGCCGCGCTCCAGGCCTGGACCTGGTCCAGCGTCGCGTTCAGCGAGTCGACCTGGTGCTGACCGGGCTTGAACGTGCTGAAGTTCTCGAAGTCCGTGAACAGCGACAGCGCCACCTGCGCACGCACGTCCGCCATCTGCAGCTCCGCCGCGATCAGACGCAGGTGCTCCACCGCACGCGTACCACCCACCGAGCCGTAACCCACGAACCCGACAGCCTTGTTGTTCCACTCCCCGTACAGGAAGTCGATCGCGTTCTTCAGCGCACCCGACGTCGAGTGGTTGTACTCCGGCGTCACCATGACGAAACCGTCGAACGAAGCGATCTTGCTCGCCCACGCCTGCGTGTGCGGCTGCGCGTACTGACCCATCGACGGCGGCATCATCTCGTCGAGGTGCGGCAGGTTGTAGTCCAGCAGATCAACCAGCTCGAACTCGACGTCCGTGCGCTGCGAAGCGACGTCGTACACCCAACGCGCCACCGCCTCACCATTACGGCCCGGGCGGGTGCTACCAAGGATGATACCGATCTTGACCATGCGAAATCCCTTCGTGGATCATTGCAGAAACGCATTGTGCAACGCGCTTCGGCGTGAAACGTAACGCGACATGCTTGCCCAGTCAAATATATTCATCTGGAGCATTCCCGTCGGATCCGGCATCTGACGGAGCAGCATCACAGGGGGGCGTTCCGTTACGGTCCGGTCCTCAGCACCCGAAGGCCCGGTGCCCTCCGTCCCGGGATTGCCGGTCAGCCCGTGCCCGATGAGGAATGCGCGGCCCGGCATAGAATGCCCCAATGCCTCACAAGCGCCCCTACGCCTCTCCCCTGAGGGAACAGGCGGCTGCACGTACGCGCGAGCAGATTCTGCTGCGGGCCACAGAGCTGTTCGCAGAACGCGGATACGGCCTGGTGACCGTCGCGGACATCGCCTCCGCCGCCGGAGTCTCCCCCAAGACGGTGTTCGCGAGCACGGGCAGCAAGGGCGACATCCTGGACCGGATCGTCGATCAGGGTGTGGCGGCGTCCGGGTACGAAGACGCCGTTCAGGAGGTACTCGGCCAAAGCTCGCCGAAGGCGGTGATCGAGACCCTGGCCCACGGCACCCGCGCCGGCAACGAGGGGCACTTCTGCGTGCACGAGGCGATCCACAAGGCTCTGCCCGTCCACGAGAACGGCGACGCCCTGCGGCAGCGCGCCACGGCCGCGTACCGTGACGCCCTCCGCGCCGGCGCGCGCCACCTCCACGCGCTCACCCCCGCACCGGCCGGCACCGAGCAGGAGACCGCGGACCTCCTGTGGTTCTGGTTCGGGCCCGGCGGCTGGCGCTCGCTGGTGGTCGACAACGGCTGGTCGTGGGACCGCGCAGAGGAGTTCCTCGTGCACACGGCGACCGCCACCCTGTACGAAGGCGCGTACACCGCGCGGCCGACGGGAGTCGGGCCGTGACCGATGCCCTCGAGGAAGTCCTCGCACGCTGGAAGCACGCCTTCGACAGCCACCGGCCGGACGAGATGGCGGACCTCTTCACCCAGGACGCCCTGTTCCAGGGCTTCGGGCCGTCCGTCACCACCGGCCGCGATGCTGTGCGCTCGTACTACCGGGCCGTCGCGGACGGTCGGCGTGCCGATGTCGTCCCTCTCCACAGCTACACGATCGGGCCGGGCGTCACCTGCGGTTTCGCCGATGTCACCGTCACCGGCGGAGCGCGACCCGAGGTGCGGATGCGTATGTCGCTGGTGGTACAGCGAGACGACGAGGGCTGGAAGATCCGTCAGTACCACGTCTCACGGCTCCCGGCGCAGACGCGGGACTGACGGGGCATCCTCGCAAGGAAGAGGGTCCGAGGGAGAGGGTCAGCCGGTGGTCAGGACCATCCGGAAGCGGGCGGAACCCGAGAGCATCTTGCGGTAGGCCGTGCCGGTCTCGGCGAGTGGCATCGTCTCGACCACGGGGCGAATGCCGTGCAGTGCGCTGAACTCCATGGTGTCCTGCACCGCTCGTGCGGTCCCGGAGGGGTGTCCCCGCAGGACGCGTCCGCTCAGGATGATCTGCAGCGGACTGATGTCGAAGTTCTCGGGCGAGACTCCGATGACCGTGAGTTCGCCTCGGGGGCGCAGGCCGTCCACCGTCGCCGAGATGGCCTCCGAACTGCCGGCAGTGGCGAGGACGGCCTTCGCGCCCCCCAGAGCCTGCAGCGCTTCGGCGACGGGCGTACCGGCCGTGCTGTCGATGTAGTGATGGGCCCCCAGTTCCCTGGCCAGTTCACCCTTCTCGGCACCACGGGCGATGGCCACCGTCTCGAAGCCCATGGCCCGTGCGAACTGCACACCGAGATGGCCGAGCCCGCCGAGTCCCAGCACCGCCACCAGGTCGCCGGGGCCGGCGGAACTACGCCGCAGTCCGTCGAAGGTCGTGACGCCCGCGCAGGCCATGGGCCCCGCTTCGGCGGCCGTCAGGGCGTCGGGGATGCGCGCCAGGGCGTCGATCGGCGCGATCATGCTCTCGGCGTACCCCCCGTCGTATGCCCATCCGGGGATCTTGATGTTCTCGCAGACCATGAAGTCGCCCTGTCGGCACGGAACGCAGTATCCGCAGCTCCCTCCGAACCACCCCACCGTCACGCGGTCTCCCACGTTCCACTGATGTTCCTGCGCCCCCTCCCCCAGCTCCTCGATGCGACCGGCGACCTCGTGCCCCGGGACCAGCGGGAACCGCACGCCGGGGAGCCCGGCGGTGACGAACACGTCGTCGCTGTGGCAGATCCCGCAGGCCTCGACGGCCAGCCGCACGTGCCGGGGGCCTGGATGGGGAATTTCGCGCTCCACGACCTCGAAATTGCCGTTCGGGGTGGCGACCTGCGCGGCCCGGTAGGTGTTCATGAGTGTCTCCGAACTCCCGGAGCGGCGACCCACGGGCGACCGCAGGCCGATGATGGGAAGGCGGTCCGGATTCTCATCCGGCCGCTGTCGCTCTCGACCACCGGCGAATACGGTGCGGGCCACCGCCTCGGCTCGCCCGGTCCTTCGGATTCGAAACCGGAGCTTCGGAACGAGAGCTTCGAAACAAAGCATCTCCATCCCACCACCGCATGATCCTGCGGGCAACAGATACGGCCCGAGGGTCGTGTTCCCCCCGGCAAAGACAACCCCTGAATTCCCTGACCGGGTTGACGGACATGTCCCGCGCGGCGGCGGTGGGTAGACGATTTCGGCTCCCGGCGCGTACGAGGTGACACCGCTCCCGCTGGTGGCGCATCGCCTCGCGAGGTACGTTCGAGGAAAGCCGGACACGCCGTGGCGGGCCCGGCGGCAGTGCGGTTCGCGAGGGTTCCGCCGACGCTCGACAAGTCGGCTGCACCGGTGGTGGATGCGAGGGCTGGAGGGCAGCCGGGTGGCGGCCCGCCCCGACAGGGTTGCGGTGACGGCCCCCGCGGGGACGCCGTCCCACCCGGATCGGCTCCCCACCTCGTTGCCGCCTCGATCATCCGGAGGCATTGATGGGCAGCAAGCCGGACCGGTCCCAGGAGCTCGTCGACCAGATCGTCGTGGTGATCGGCGCGAGTTCGGGGATGGGCCTCGAGACCGCGCGCCAAGTGCGGGCAGCCGGAGGCCAGGTGGTGATGGTCGGACGCGACCGGCAACGGCTGGACAGGGCCGCGGCCGAGATCCGGCCCTTGAGCACGGCAGCGTTCGACGCCGGTGACACGGACCGTGTCCAGCGGTTCTTCGGAGATCTGCCCCATACGGTCGACCACGTCCTGTCGACGGCGGGCGGACCGTCGTACGCCCCCCTGGACGACATGGACGTGACCGATACCAGTCGGCACTTCGGCGAGCGTCTGGCCATGACCCTCGCCATCGCGAAGTACGGCCGGGGCAAAGTGCGCGACGGCGGAACGCTGTTGTTCGTCGGTGGCACAGGCGGCCGGAGGCCGGGGATCGGCAGGTCGGTGACCGCGGCCATGACCGCGGCGCTGCCGGCCCTCACCGCGAACCTGGCGCTGGAGCTGGCACCGGTCCGGGTCAACCTCATCGCCGCCGGCTTCGTCGACACACCCTTGTCAGCTTCACTCCTCGGCGATCGGATCGAGGCTCGACGGGCGGAGCTTCGTGCCTCGCTCCCGATCCGCCGGGTCGTCGGCCCGCAGGACGTCGCCTCTCTCGCCGTGCACCTCATGTGCAACGAAGCACTGACGGGCGCCACCTACGACATCGACGGCGGCCAGCAGCTCCTGTCGACCTGACGGATCCGTTTCCGGTGCAGGGGAAAAGAATTCCTCGGGATCACGCTCTTTCACCTGGGCTGCCGTAACTCGGCGTACGAGTGGCGGGGTTATGGCCGGGCAGTATCGTGGTAATTCGCAGTCGACCGACGCCATTGCACGGTCGGCGCTTCAGAGCGCCGCGCAGCGATGTGCGGATGCGTCCGGCCGACCGCAGGGGGAATACTCGTGGGGGAATACTCGCAGGCGGGACAGAAAGGCTCCACCGTGGACATGAAACTCGAAGTCGTAGTGATCCCGGTTGCGGACGTCGACCGGGCGAAGAGCTTCTACTCAGGACTGGGGTGGCGGCTGGACGCCGACGTCGCCGGCGACGACGGCTTCCGGGTGGTGCAGGTGACGCCTCCTGGCTCGCCCTGCTCGGTGATCTTCGGCGACGGCGTCAGCACCGCAGCACCAGGCTCGGTCGAGGGCCTGCACCTCGTCGTATCGGACATCGAGGCGGCACGTGCGGATCTGGCCGGGAACGGTGTCGCGGTCAGCGAGATCTTCCACGACGCCGGCGGAGTCTTCCACCACGCGGGCACGAAGGCCCGGCTGCCCGGCACGGCACCCGAGCGGGCGAGCTACGGATCGTTCCTCTCGTTCACCGACCCGGACGGCAACGGCTGGACGGTGCAGGAGATCACGGAGCGCCTCCCCGGCAGGTGACACCGTGACCCGACGCCACGCGTGACGTCGGGCGGGACAGGGGTGACCTCGAGCGAGCGAGGCAGTCGGCCGGGCCAGGGTCGGCTGCCTCGCTCCGTGCTGTCGGCTGTCTGCGTTGCCGCTTCGCTGTCGGCTGTCTGCGTTGTCGGCTGTCTGCGTTGCCGCCTCGTGCCGCCCGCCGTCGACGACGGGCGGCACGAGGGCGGGCGGCGATGGCGCGCGGCACGAGGCACGAGGCGGCAACGACGGGCGGCGAGGGCGGTGCGCTGCCGCCGACGGCCGTGTCAGGGTTCTTCGTCGGCCTGCTGCTGCCCGGGACGCCCCGGATAGCGGCCCGGCGGCTGCTCGGGTGCGCGGCGGCGGTGACCGTCGGGCACGGGCCGGCTCGTGGCCGATCCGCTGGTGAGGGTGAGCTCCTCGCCGTGGTGACGGATCGTCATCGACTCACCGTCGAGCAACGTGTAGGTGGCCGACCGGGCATCGATCTCGACGCGGACACTGCGGCCCCAGATCCTGACGCGGAAGGCGAGCCGGCTGAGCCGCTCCGGCAGCCGTGGCATGAACGACAGGTGGTCCCCGTCATGGCGCATTCCGCCGAACCCGCAGACGAGGGCCATCCAGGTGCCGGCGAGGGACGCGATGTGCAGTCCGTCGCGGGTGTTGTTCTCCAGGTCGTTCAGGTCCATCATCGCCGCTTCGACGGCGTAGTCGTAGGCGAGCTGCGCGTGACCGACCTCCGCCGCGATCACGGCCTGGCAGCAGGCGGACAGCGAGGAGTCGCGCACCGTGCACGGCTCGTAGTAGGCGAAGTTGCGTGCCTTGTGCTCCGCGTCGAAGGACTCACCGCACGTGTACATCGCCAGCACCAGGTCAGCCTGCTTCACCACCTGCTTGCGGTAGATGTCGAAGTAGGGGAAGTGCAGCAGCAGGGGGTACTGGTCGATGCGGGTGGAGGCGAAGTCCCACGGCTGGTGACGTGTGAACCCCGCGTGCTGCTCGTGCACCTTCAGCTCGTCGTCGTACGGCAGGTGCATCTCCGCGGCGGCCTCCCGCCACGACGCGGTCTCCTCGTGGTCCACCCCCAGGGCTGCCGCCTCCCGCGGGTTGCGTTCGGCGATCTCGGCACCCCAGCGCAGGTTCCTGGCCGCCATGAGGTTCGTATAGGTGTTGTCGTCGGCGATCGCACTGTACTCGTCCGGCCCGGTCACTCCGTCGATGTGGAACGTTCCCCCGCTGTCGTGGTGACCGAGGGACATCCACAGCCGGGCCGTCTCCACCAGGAGTTCCAGTCCGCATCCGCGCTCGAACTCCGCGTCACCGGTGGCGGAGACGTAGCGGATCACGGCGTCGGCGATGTCGGCGTTGACGTGGAAGGCGGCGGTCCCCGCCGGCCAGTAGGCGCTGCATTCCGAACCCTCGATGGTCCGCCAGGGGAAAGCCGCCCCGCGCAGGCCGAGTTGCCGTGCACGCTCGCGCGCCTGGGGCAGGGTACTGTGCCGCCAGTTCAGCGCCTCGACGACCGCGTTGGGCGAGGTGTAGGTGAGCAGGGGCAGCACGAAGGTCTCGGTGTCCCAGAAGGAGTGGCCGTCGTACCCCGTGCCGGTCAGTCCCTTGCTGGGAATGGCACGCTGCTCGGCGCGAGCGCCGGCCTGGAGTACGTGGAACAGGGCGAAGCGCACGGCCTGTTGCAGTTCCTCGTCGCCCTGCACTTCGACATCCGACCTGGCCCAGAAGTCGTCCAGGTACTCCCGCTGTTCGTCGATCAGCCCCTGCCAGCCCGTGGTGGCGGCCGCGGCGAGCGCGGCTTCGACCTGGTCCCGCACGGCTGGAAGCGACCTGACGCCCGACCAGCCGTAGCCGACCGTCTTCTCTATGCGGAGCTTGTCGCCCGGGGCGAGTTCCGACGTGACGGTGAGCCGGGCGACATCGGCGTTGCTCTCACTGCTGGTGCGGGTCATCGCGGGCCCGTCCACGGTGTGGTCGGCCGCCGCCGCCACCCTCAGCCCGCTGTTGTGGGTGCAGTGGATCAGCCTCAGGCGCGTCCCCGAGGCCGCGGCCTCTTCGGCGTCCAGCGGCGACTGCAGGGCGACGGCGGCGCGGGGATCCCCTTTGGGCGTGGGCAGTTGCTCGTTGGCGATGAGTTCCGACTGCACCACGACACGCACCGTGGTGTCGACCGCTTCGACCTCGTAGGCGATCGCGGCTATCGAGCGCTGCGTGAAGGAGACCATGCGGGTCGACCGGACCCGCACGCTGCAGCCCGCGGGCGAGGTCCATTCACAGGTACGCCTCAGCACCCCGGCCCGGAGGTCGAGGACCCGCTCGTGACTGCGCAGGCGGCCGTAGCGCAGGTCGAACGGCTCGTCGTCGACGAGGAGTCGGATGACCTTCCCATTGGTCACGTTGATCGCCGTCTGGCCGGACTCGGGGTTGCCGTAGGCTCCCTCCGCGTACGGCAGGGGGTGCACCTCGTGCACTCCGTTGAGGTAGGAGCCGGGCAGGCCGTGCGGCTCGCCCTCGTCGAGGTTCCCGCGCCAGCCGACGTGTCCGTTGGACAGGGCGAAGACGGATTCGCTCTGCGGCAGCAGGTCCATGTTCAGCGGCGCCTCCCGCAGGATCCAGGGGTCCACCGCGAAGCAGTTGGCGGTGATCATGTCCGGCCCCCCTGGTCCGCCAGGTCTCCAAGGTCCGCCAGGTCCGGCACCACGATGTCCGCGCCGTGCGCCCGCAGGGCGTCTGCCTGTCCGACCCTGTCCAGACCCACGACGTATCCGAAGTGGCCCGAGCGCCCCGCGTCCATGCCGGCCAGCGCGTCCTCGAAGACCGCTGACGCGGAGGCCTTCACACCGAGTTCGTCGGCCGCTGCGAGGAAGGTGTCCGGATGCGGTTTGCCGGCGAGTCCGCGTTCAGCGGCGATCAGCCCGTCGACGCGGACGTCGAACAGGTCCTCCGCCTGCACGGACTGGAGAATCGCCCGGCAGTTGACGCTGGAGGACACGACCGCCGTCCTGATCCCCCGCTGCCTCGCCGCCCTGACGTAGCGCAGGGTGCTCGGGTAGGCCTCGACGCCGGTCGTACGTATCTTTTCGAGCAGCAGGGCGTTCTTTCTGTTCCCCAGGCCCTGGACCGTCTCCTGCTCGCCGGTATCCTCCGGCGATCCTTCGGGGAGCCTGATGTCCCGGGACTCCAGGAAACTCCGGACGCCGTCCGCCCGCGGTTTGCCGTCCACGTACTCGTTGTAGTCGTGCTCGGAGTCGAACGGTGTGAAGCCGGCGCCGTAGCGCCGCTCCAGGAATTCGTCGAAGGCCTGTTTCCATGCGGCGGCGTGGACCACGGCGGTTTTCGTGATCACACCGTCCATGTCGAAAAGACAAGCCTGTATGCGAGCCGGCAGACCTAGCTCTTCCATGGCGAGCGCGCCCTTCCCGGACCGGCATCGTCGTGGCCCGTGCCGCGCGGTGATCCGGACGTGGAGCGCGGCGGCCCTTACCTCGGGCCCGACCCGTCATCTCACGATCCCCCCGGCTGAAGACTGGTGCAACCTGCGGCTGGGGAGACGAGGCCGGGCCCCGGGAGCAGGGTCCAGGAGGTCCGGAGGCGCCGGGCCGGACCGTCGACGCCTCACGCGACGAGCCCCCCGGTACGAGGTGAGAGCGACAAGCCGGCCGCTCCGCCGTGCACAGGCCGGACGCCCTGCGCGACGAGGAGGACAGGCCCTGACGGTCGTGTCACGCACACGCTACGGCGCTGCTCGGCCCTGGCACCGGGACCCCGAGGCGCCACGGTGGGGCCGGCGCTGCCGCTTCGCCGACGGACGCCCCGCGGGGCCGTGTCCGAGGTCCTGTGGCCGGTCGGATCACTGCCGACGGGTGCGCTCGGGTCGCCGCGGCTTCACTGGATGGCCCGGCGGTACGGCCCGATGGCCCGTACGGGCCGGTACGCGCGTACCGGCCCGTGCCGGAAGGTACGGGTTCGCGGACCGGCGGCGCGGGCCGGATCCGGTCACCGGGCCCCCCGGCGCTCGTCCGGGGGGCCCTGGGCGTGCTGCGCCCGGCGAGGTCAGGCAGAAGTGATGTTCTCCGCCTGCGGGCCCTTCTGGCCCTGCGCGATGTCAAAGGTGACGGCCTGGCCTTCCTGGAGCTCCCGGAAGCCGGTGGCGTTGATGGCGGAGTAGTGCGCGAAGACGTCCGGTCCACCGCCGTCCTGCTGGATGAAACCGAAGCCCTTCTCGGCGTTGAACCACTTCACAGTCCCGCTGGCCATGCTTGTGCCTTCCTGTTCATATCCGGACCCGCACCTCGCGGTCCCGGGGTGCCGTGGTCCGCGCCGACACAGCAAAACGCCCGCACCAAAGCGCGGGCAAGCGAAGCGGACCACGACATCTGGCAGAGACGCTACATCGCGGAACCGGCCCCCACCAGGGAGCAACAACACGACGCACGCGTCCAGTCGGGTGACCCGGTACCCCAACTGCCATCCAGGAGGCGAATCGTCACGCCCGAGGGCCCGGCATCGCGGGCGACCGAGGAGCGCCGAGCCGCCCCGGAGTCGCGGTGCGGCTCTGAGCCGTCCGGGTCCCGGCTCCCCGGGCGTGGCGGTGGCGCCGGCGGCGGAGTGCCCTTTTCAGGCCCTTCTGGGTGACAGGGGCATGACCAACCCTGCGGCCCGGGCATAGTTCGGGGGATCTCGGGAGACCGGGCGCCGGCCGACCCCACCGGTGTGCCCGGCTCCCGCGCTCCCGGCTCCCTGGAACCGGGCCCCCACAAGTGAAGGGACAGTAATGACGCACCCCTTATGGCTGAAGGCAGCCGGTACCGCCGCAGCACTCACCCTGGCCGCAGCAACGGCGTCACACGCCGCTCCGGCACCCCAGCAGGCCGCCTCCTCGGATGCGGCGGCGGTGGTGACGCTCCGCTACGACGACAGCCGCGCCGCCGGCTGGGAAGCGGCGATCAGCGCCGGAGTCGCGTCGTGGAACCTGAACGTCGACAACGTGAAGCTGGTCGAGGCCGCGCCCGGCGCCCGGGCCGAGATCGTGATCGTCGCCACCAGCGGCTGGCCGCAGGCGACCCTCGGTCCCGTGCGCGTGGGCGGCCAGGTGCGCGTCGAGCTGGGAAGCCAAGCGGTGTCACAGGGATACGACAGGACGCGCATCGCCGCTCACGAGATCGGGCACAGCCTCGGCCTGCCGGACACCAAACCCGGACCGTGCTCCCAGCTGATGTCGGGCTCCAGCGCAGGCACCGCGTGCCGTAACGCGGTACCCAACGCCTCCGAGCAGAGCCGCGTGGAGTCCGCCTACGCCAACGGCCTCACCTCGCGGTCCCCGGCCGCCGGCCGCCTCCTCGTGGACGCCGGCTAGCAGCCGCCGGAAGCACGGCGCGAGGCGCCCGGCCCCGTCCTGCGCGGTCGGGCGCCTCGTCGCGGTGCCGATGGATGTGCCGGGGCCCTCGGCTGCGCCCCCCGCCTCGATGACCGGCGCGCGCGCCGGACGCCCACGCCGGTCCGCGATCAGCCTCTCGCGCGCTGGTGGAGAGAGGCCGCCAGCAGGTGGGAGTCGAGCAGGGAGACGTCCGCCGTCCGGTCCGCCCGCGCGAAGCCCGCCAGCATGCGCTTGGTCAGGACGAGCGCTTCCGGCGAGCGTCGGACGAGGGGTCTGATCCAGGATTCGACCGCCTTGTCCAACTGGTCCAAGGGCGCGGTCCGGTGCAGCAGACCGATGCGCTGGGCCGTGCCGGCGTCGAAGACCTCGCAGGTGAGCATCAGTTCGCGGATCCTCGCGGCGCCCGCCTCGGAGACCAGGCGTCCCATCGCACCGCCCCATGCCGGCGGCAGGCCGATGCCGACCTCCGGCATGCGGAAGCGGCTGGTGTCGGCACCGGCGCGCAGATCGCAGAAGGAGGCGAGCGCGAGGCCGGCGCCGATGACACGCCCGTGCAGCCGGGCGATGGTGACCGCGTGCGTGTTCTCCAGCGCCTGGCACAGGCGGTGGGCCTTGTCGGCGATGCGGCGCAGCGCCACGCCGGACGGATCGGCGGCCAGCGCCTCCTGGTATTCGGCGCGGTCGGCACCGAGGCTGAAGTCCGTACCCAGTGAGGACAGCGTCAGGATCCGGATGTCGGGTCTCTCGTGGAGGTCGTCGAGCAGGGCGACGAGGTCGTCGAGTACCACGGCGTCCAGTGTGTCGTCCTGCCCCCAGGGGTTGAGGCGGACGTGCAGCACGGGACCATCGTGCTCGGCGAGTACCGCCTTGGGGACGGTCCGGGCGCGTGTGGGGGTGGGGGTGTGTGCGGGCGTGGGGTCCTGTGCGGGCGTGGGGGTGGGGCCGGTTTCGGTCATGCGAGGGCTACGTCCAGGTTCAGCAGGCGCCGGAACGCCACGCGGGGCGCCATCGACGGGGGGCGTACGAGAGTGAGGCGGGGAAGGCGCCGGATCAGCTGGCGGAGAAGGGTCTGGGCTTCGAGACGGGCCAGCGGAGCACCGAGGCAGTAGTGGATTCCGCCGCTGAACGCGAGGTGGCCCGGGGGGCGTGCGGGGTCGAACCGGTCCGGGTCGGCGTGCCTGGCCGGGTCCCGGTGCGCCGCCCCGATCATGAGGTGGACCATCTCGTCGCGGCGCACCTCGACGCCTCCCAGCACGGTGTCCTGCGGGGCGACCCTGCTGATCACGTGGGTGGGCGGGTCGTGGCGGAGGGTCTCCTCCACGAAGCCGGCCACGAGGCCGGGGTTGTCGGCGATCATGTTCCATCGGTCCGGGCTCTCGACGAGCCGGAGCGTCATCGTCGAGAGGAGGGTCGCGGTGGTCTCCAGGGCTGCCAGCACGACGAACAGCACCAGGAAGTAGACCGCCTCGTCCGCCTTGTCCCGGTCGGGCTCGATCGCGTCCCATGCCCGGATCCACCGGGTCACGGGATCATCACCCGGGTGGAGGCGCCGGTCCCGCACCATCTCCGTGAAGTAGGTGCGGAGTTCGGCCGTGGCCGCGTCGGACAGGGCCAGCTGGCTGGCCGAGGGCAGAAGTTCCTGGGTGAACACCTGATCGTGGGTCAGCTGTCGCAGCCGGGGCCAGTCGGCCCGCGGCAGTCCGAGCCAGCCCCCTATGGTGGCGACCGGCAGCTCCTCGCAGACCAGCTCCGAGAAGTCCGCCTCGCCGGTGCGTATTCGCTCCGTGAAGGCGTCGAGCAGTTGATTCGCGGTCCGGCCCACGGTGCTGCCGATGCGCTCCACGGTGGCCCTGTCGAAGGTTCCCGCGGCCCGTCGGACCCTGGTGTGGTCCGGCGGGTTGAGCGCGGCGAGCGTGTTGCTCATCTCGCGCGAGGAGGGCGCGTTCCAGCGGGTCCCGGGCCCCTGGCGCTCACGCCAGCTCCGGTCGGGCTCCAGCCACTGCCGGCTGCGCAGGACCTGGTCGCAGGCGGCGTAGCCCGTGACCAGCGAGCCGCCCCAGGGTGCTGGCACCACTTCTCCCCGCGCGAGGAGTTCGGCGTATATCGGGAAGGGGTCTGCCTGCCCTCTGGCCGTCCGCAGACGGGAGAAGAGGGAGGCGGACGCCCGGCGGTCGTACGAAGGAGATGTGGCAACCCCCATATGGCGGCTCCTTTCTGAGAACCAGCCGCCATGCATACCCACATGATCGTTAAAGCATCCACTACCACTGAGTACTCAGGAGGTTACTAATATCACTCCTGCCTCACTCGCCCCTGGTCCAGGCGAGGAAGCGGGTGAAGAGGCCGCCCTTGGACTGCGATGCGGAGCTTCGGCCGGTACGCGAAGGTCCGGTGGCGGGGGGTGAGGAGGGCGTCGCCTGCTGCTGCGGCGCCGGGCCCGGGTTCGGTGCGGCCGGCTCGGCCGCCTGGGGAACCGCCCGCGGGGAGAAGCGGATCGGCAGGGTCACCAGCGTGCGGCTCCACGGGCTGGGTGCCCAGGTGAGCGCCTTGAACGGGACGCGCATCTCGACGTCGGGAAGCCGGTTGAGCAGCGCTTCGACCGCGGTCACCGCGATCATGAACGCAGGGTCCTTGGCGGGGCAGGCGTGCGGCCCGGCGCCGAATGCCAAGTGTGCCTTCGCGCTGAGCTGTTCGCGGTGCTCGGTCAGCTTGGGATCGGTGTTGGCCGCGGCGAACGAGACCAGGATCGGGTCGTTGGCCCGGACCACCCTGCCGCCGAGTTCGACGTCGTGAGTCGGGTAGTGCGCCGCGTAGTTGGCGATCGGTGCGTAGTTCCAGAGGGTCTGCGAGACGGCGTCCTCGACCGGAAGGCCGACCTGCCAGTCCTCACCGAGGTACAGCGCGCTGCTGGTGCCGATGGCCGCGGCCAGCGGTGCGGTGCCGCCGGAGAGCAGGGTCACGAGCTGGTGCAGCACCTCCTCGTCGCTCAGCTGCGCCGGGTGCTCCATCAGACGTGTCGTCAGGTCGGCCGCGGGCCTGCGCCGCTTGAGGGCGATCAGCTCGGTGAGCGCTCCGCCGAGGACCTCGTCGGCCCCGGGCGTGCCCTCGAAGATGCCGCTGATGCCGGCGATGACGCGGTCACCGATCTCGGGCGGGCAGCCGAACAGGTCGCTGAAGACCAGCAGGGGCAGCGGCTGCGCGTACTCGGCCATGAGCTCGGCCTGGCCGCGGATGTCCGTACTGAACTGGCTGATCAGGTAGTTGGCGGACTGCTGGGTCTGCCTGATGAGCTGGTGCTCGTTGACCGTGGCGAGACTGTCCGTGACGGCCTGGCGCAGACGGGCGTGTGCCGCGCCGTCGCTGAAGAGCGCGTTGGGGCGGTAACCCATCATGGGCAGCGCGGGGCTGTCGGCCGGGACGCGTCCCTCGTTGAGGGCGTTCCAGCGGCGTGAGTCGCGCACGAAGGAGGCGGGGTTCTGCAGGACGTACAGTGCGGCGTCGTAGCTGGTGACGAGCTCGGCCTGGACGTCGGGGGCGATGTCCACGGGTGCACTGGGACCGAACGTCCGGAGCTGGGCGTAGTGGCCCTCGGGGTCGGCTCCGAACGAGGGACCGTACATCTGGACGTTCCCGTGCGCGGGGCAGCCGGGGGGTATCTGTGAGTCGAGTGGCTGTTGCATTCCTGCGCTCCTAGGCGAGTTGGGACATGAGGTGTTGCACGAGGGTGATGAGGGCCTGCGCCGAGGAGGTCTCGTCCCGCACGTCGCATTTCACGACCGGGGTGTCGGCGGAGAGGTTCAGGGCCTCACTCACCTCTTCGAGCGGGTAGTCCGTGGTGCCTTCGAAGTGGTTCACGGCGATGGCGTACGTCAGACCGAAGCGCTCGACGAGGTCGAGGACGGGGAAGGACTCGTGCAGACGCTCCGGGTCGACGAGGACCAGCGCGCCCAGGGCGCCCCGGGAGAGCTCTTCCCACATCTCCTTGAAGCGCTCCTGGCCGGGCGTGCCGAAGAGATAGAGGACCAGGGTGTCGCTGAGGGTGAGCCGTCCGAAGTCCATGGCAACCGTGGTGGTCTTCTTGTCGGGCACGCCCGACAGGTCATCGAAGCCCACGCTGGCCTCGGTGATCTCCTCCTCGGTGCGCAGGGGTTCGATCTCGGAGAGACTGCCGATGCAGGTGGTCTTGCCGACCCCGAAGTGCCCCACTATGAGGATCTTCACCGCGTGGGAGACGTCTGGATCCAGGTACACGCGTTACGCTCCGAATCGATTCTTCAGGCCTTCGAGCACGGCGCTGACCAGTTCTCTGTCGACACGTTCGGCGCGTGGAATAGGCCTCCTCACAAGGATGAGACCGTCCTCCTCCAACTGCGCCAGCAGGATGCGGACGATGCCCAGGGGCAGGTGCGTGTGCCCCGCCACCTCCGCCACGGACAGGAAGCCGTCGGCGACCAGGTCCATGACCTGCCCCGCCTCCGGGGACAGCGTGTGCGCCGCGACCGGTCCGTCCTCCGCGGCCGCCGTCACGAGCGTCGTGTGCTCGTACTCGTGGTCCGGAGGGAGCGCTCGTCCATTCGTGATCACGAAGAGCGGGACTAACGGTGACGTCAGCTCCAGCTCCTCGTCCTGCTCGGGCCCGTCAGGCATGGCCTGTCCCCTTCGCCGGTGTCGCCGCGGTGAGTTTCGGAACCACCTCGTGCAGCCGCGTGGTGAACTCCTCTATGTCACAGTCGTGTTCGGCGGCTGCGGCGAGGAAGGCACCGGGGCCGGCCGCCATCAGGAAGATCCATCCGTGCTGGAACTCGATGACCGTCTGACGCCACTCCGCGTCCTCCAGGACCCCCGCGAACTGGGAGGTGACCCGGCTGTAGGCGTGGATGCCGGTCATGGCCGCGGAGATCGTGTCCGCGAGGTCACGGCTCATTCCGTTGGTAGCGCCGCGGGGAAGACCGTCGGCGCCCAGCAGCACCGCGTGGCGGGCACCCTTGACCTCGGACATCACCTGGTCGAGCTCGCCGAGGGTGAATCCCGTGTCACCCGAACCCTGCCGCGCGGGGGCGTTCTCCCGGGGCCCTCCGGCATCCTCGTTGCTCAGCCTGGGCGGCGAGGTGAGGTTGTTGCCGAGCCGGGCGACGAGGCGGTGCATCCGGAAGGAGATCTGCTGCATGTCCACGTCGGGTGCCGCCGCCGCGGCGAGGTAGGCGCCCTGCCCCGCCCCGATGAGGAAACTCCAGCCGTGCGAGAACTCGATGATGGTCTGGTTCCACTGCCGGTCCTCCTCCGGTCCGGCGAAGTGGGCCGTCGCCCGGCTCAGCGACTGCATCCCGGCCATGGCGGCGGAGATGGTGCGCACGTCCTTCTCGGCCAGGCCTTCCGTCGCACCGCGGGGAAGGCCGTCCGCGGACAGCAGGACCGCGTGCCGTGCGCGGGGCACGTTGTGCACGATGTCCTCGAGCATCCACGACAGGTCTGCGGTCATGCGTCTTCGGACCCTTCGAGCGAGGTGGCGTCAAGGTTGCGGCCGGAGAGGGTGCCGCGCTGGAAGGCCCCCAGGCTGCGCCCGGAAGTACGGCCCGTCTCCCCCTGGGCCCGCGGCGCCGGCGAGGTGGCGTCGGGATCGGGAACGCTCGCGATGGGCGCCTGGCGCGCTCCGCGCTTGGGCAGGCCGTGCATCGTGCGCGACGTCGCGCTCTGGGGCCGGCTGTCGGAGGTGCGCCGGATGTTGCTGACCGGAGCCTCCTGGGCGGGCGGTATCTCCTCCATGGTCCACAGCTCCTCGGGCAAGAGGACGACAGCCCTGACGCCGCCGTATCGGGAGACTCCGGTGACATCGACCTTGAAGCCGTGCTGACGTGCGATCAGGCCGACGACCGGGAAACCGAACTTGGGCTGCGTCCCGAGCTGGGACAGGCGGGGGGCCACCTCTCCGGACAGCAGCGCGGTGGCCCGCTGCCGCTCCTCGTCGTTCATGCTGACACCCGCGTCGTCGATGACGATGCACAGGTTGTTCTGCACGCGCTGGAACGTCACCTCGATCGGTGCGTCCTGCTGCGAGAAGCTGGCAGCGTTGTCGAGCAGTTCGGCCACGGCGAGCGCGACCGGAGCGACGGCGGACGCCTTCAGGGCGAGACCGGTCTGCTGCATGATCGCGACGCGGTTGAAGTTGCGGATCTGGCCCTGGGCGCTGCGCACCACGTCGTAGACGCTGGCCGGCCGGTTACGGCGGCCGAGGGGCGCACCGCACATGACCGCGATGCCCTGAGCCTTGCGCGCCATCTGCGCGTTGGCGTGGTTGACGTCGAGGAGATCGCTGAGGACCGCGTGTCCGCCGTACGTGCGCTGAATGCCGTCCAGCAGTGTCGTCTGCTCGGCGGCGAGGCTCTGCAGGAAGCTCGCCGCACCCTTGAGGACGGACTTGGTGTTCTCCTCCGCGGCCTCCTTGGCCTCGCGGAGTGTGGCTTCCTGCTCGTTCCGGAACCTCTGCAGCTCAGCGCGCGAGGCGTGCAGGTGGCTGTCCGCCGTGAGCAGCTGGTGCCTGAGTTCGGCCTCGGTATGCTTCTTCTTCGCCCCCAGTGCTCTGTTGCGGGCGACGAGTGCCCCGATCACGACAACGGCTATCGCCGCCACCGCAACCAAGCACCACACAAGTGCGTCTCGATTCATGGAAACCTTTCCCGGCGCATGGCATGCGGACGGCTGCGGATACACCTCGCAAGGATCCGCAGCACAGCCGATCGGCACGGCTCACCCGCTGTTACGCGGAGAGCGTGCCGCCGATCGCAAATCAGCATCTGCGTCAAGTGGATCAAGATCACAGATGCCGGGATGCTATCACCGGAGCTTCGCCCCGCCGGACGCCCGTCACGACGTCCCGCACTGCCAACACAGCTGCCGCAGCCGCAGGTTGACATGCCCCTTCGGCCCCGCAATTGCCATCCGCCGCCCCTCTCGCAACCGATCCGGCGATCGGTTCTTCACAAGAGGATTGACAATCTCTCACATCGATCTGAGGGACCGTCAACCGCACCCCCCGCTGCGCTGCACCGGAAGGCGGCATCGTCAAGCCTTCGGCGATTGTCGGCGTGTCGTCCGTCTGCCGTGAGGCCGTCCGTTCCTCGTGCCCGGATGCCCTCGGAACACACCCGCACACTGTCCGTTCAGGCGCCGGTGCCCCTCGCCGGAGCAAAAGCAGTGGCGCGGCCGGGTTCACATGGGTGCGGCGGATCGGCGCGGGATGCTCCGGACCACCCGGTACAGGCTCCGCGGGCCGGGTGGGACCACGGTCCGCTCGGCCCCTTCCCCGCAGCGCCCGAGAGACGGCCTGCACCCCTGACGGGAACAGCCGGGCTGCGCGACCGCCCGGATCCGTCCCCGGCACCGTCCGATCGCCGCCCGGTCCGTAGGCGTGGCCGACGGCCGTCGCGAGCACGGCTGTGAGGCGCCGTGACGGCACGGTGCACAGGTTCACGCAACAGGTCGCCTCCGGAGGACCGGCCCCGGATTCATCTGGACCTGTACGCGGACACGACGGCGGAGCAGCGGATCGAGGCCGCCCGGCTGGTCCGGCTCGGTGCGCGAGCGGTCGAGCGGGACTCCCGCCCTGCCGATCCCGGCTTCGGCGTCCTCCCGGACCCGGACGGCCACCTGTTCCGCGTCGTGGACCTGAGCCCACGCGCCCGGTGTCCGTGGCCGCCCGCCCGGCCTGATCACGCCGGGCGGGCGGGGCGCTCCCGGCCTGCCCGGCCCCGGCGGACGACGTCCCGGGCCCTGCCCCGGCGGTGCGGTGGCGCGAGCGGGCCCTCTTCTTCCGGGTTGTTCCGGGTTCTTCCGGCAGGGGTGCGAACGACGGCCACCCGCGGAAAGGGATCCGGAATCTCCGTTTCCAATGACCCGCTTCTCTGCGTTTGGCCGGGTTGATACCGGGTTACAAGTGCGGCCATGTTCGGAGAGCGGAGGGACACCAGTCGGCGTAGCGTCTCGTTCGGGAGTCCACGCCCGGCCCCGACGTCGATGCGGACGACATGTCGACACGGCCGGCGCGCGCCGTCCCGCTCGACGTTTCGCTCTCACCATTCCCACCGCGAAGGGGAACGAAAGTGACCGACACCTCGCACGAGCCGACCACCACTGACTCCGGCATCCCGGTGGAGAGCGACGAACACTCGCTCACCGTCGGCCCGGGCGGACCGATCCTGCTGCAGGACTCCTACCTGATCGAGCAGATGGCCCAGTTCAACCGGGAGCGGATTCCCGAACGCCAGCCGCATGCCAAGGGCAGCGGCGCCTTCGGGCGCTTCGAGGTGACCAACGACGTCAGCCGTTACACCAAGGCGGCGCTCTTCCAGCCCAAGACCAAGACCGAGCTGGTGGTCAGGTTCTCCACCGTCGCCGGCGAGCGGGGCAGCCCCGACACCTGGCGCGACCCGCGTGGCTTCGCCGTGAAGTTCTACACCACCGAAGGCAACTACGACATGGTGGGTAACAACACCCCCGTGTTCTTCGTGAAGGACCCGATGAAGTTCCAGCACTTCATCCGGTCGCAGAAGCGCCGCGCGGACAGCAACCTCCGCGACCACGACATGCAGTGGGACTTCTGGACGCTCTCACCCGAATCGGCTCACCAGGTCACCTGGCTGATGGGTGACCGCGGCATCCCGCGCAGCTGGCGCCACATGAACGGCTACACCTCCCACACGTACATGTGGATCAACGCGCAGGGCGAGCGCTTCTGGGTGAAGTACCACTTCAAGACGGACCAGGGCGTCGAGACCTTCACCCAGCACGAGGGTGACCAGATGGCCGCCGCGGACACGGACTACCACACGCGTGATCTCTTCGAACACATCCGTGACGGCAAGTTCCCCAGCTGGACGCTGCACGTCCAGGTCATGCCGTACGACGACGCGGTGAACTACCGCTTCAACCCGTTCGACCTCACCAAGGTCTGGCCGCACGGCGACTACCCGCTGATCGAGGTGGGGCGGATGACGCTGGACCGCAACCCCACGGACAACCACGCGGAGATCGAGCAGGCCGCCTTCCAGCCCAACAACCTGGTCCCGGGCATCGGCCCGAGCCCGGACCGCATGCTGCTGGCCCGCCTGTTCTCGTACGCGGACGCGCACCGCTACCGCATCGGCGCCAACTACCAGCAGCTCCCGGTCAACGCACCCGTCTCACCGGTACGCACGTACTCCAAGGACGGCGCGATGGCGTTCCGGAAGACCACTGACCCCGTCTACGCCCCGAACTCGAAGGGCGGTCCGGCGGCCGACACCGCCCGCTACGGTTCCCCGCCGAGCTGGCACGCCGACGGCGACATCACCCGTGCGGCCTACGTCGACCACTCGGAGGACGACGACTGGGGCCAGCCGGGCACGCTGGTGCGTGAGGTCCTCGACGACGCGGCGAGGGACCGTCTGGTGGACAACGTCGTCGGGCACCTCCTCAACGGCGTCACCGAGCCCATCCTGCGCAGGGCCTTCGAGTACTGGTCGAACATCGACGCGTCGATCGGCCGGCGCATCGAGGAGGGCGTGCGCGCCAAGGCGGGCGAGAAGGACCCCAAGGCCTCGGAGCAGGGCAACCCGGCGCGCCGGTCCATGCAGGACAAGGCCTGACCTGCAGGCTCGCACCGGACAGGACCACGTCCGGCCGCACCGGTGGCCCTCCGCTACGCGCCTCCGGGCGCTCGCGGGGGGCCACCGGTCGTCGATCAACGGGGTCTTCGCTCGGGATCATGCCGGGCGGACCTGTCGCCGGCACCCCTCGCCGGCTGTCTGCGGGGATACTGGGGCGGCGTACGAACGGCGGCACCGCGGGAATCCCATGCCGGCTCGTCCGGTTGTCGATCCACACGTGCCCGGCACGCGCGGTGGCGGTCGGATCCGGCGCCGGGCCGCCGGGTGTGCCGTACGCGGAAGCCGACCAGGTGGTGATGTGTCGCCACCGACGAATCCGAGGGGAGCCGTGCATGACTACGGCGAAGGACCTTTTCATCATCGCCTTGGACCTGGAGTCGAAGCACTCCGTCGGGCAGGGTGACCTGTCGCTCGCGCTCGCGGGAGCCGAGCTGGTCGATCTCATCGGAGCCGGGGCCGTCGTCCTCGACGGCGATCGCATCGTCCCCGCCGAGCAGGTACGTCCGGACGACCGCCTCCTGGCCGAGGCGTCCGCCGCGCTCACCGGGCAGACGCCCCCTGAAGAGCACGAACAGGTGGAGGACTGGCTGTGGCGACGGGGCCGCGACCTCGCGGCGTCGTACCGGAGCGCGCTCGAGGACGCCGGTGAACTGACCCGCGAGCACCGCGGGCGGCTGTCGTTCGGCACGGACCGCCTGGAGCTCGCCGACACGCCCTCCCGTCGACGGGCCGTGAACCGGTGGGAGGCCGAGGAGCCGGTCCTCGCCGCCCTCGCGTCGGCCGTCGGTATCCCGGGCGAGCAGAGCGACGAGGAGCCGGTTCCCGACGACGAGGCCGTGACGACCGTGCTGGCGGCGGTGAACGACGCGGTGATGGAACTGGAGGCCGTGCGTCAGCGTCGGTCCATCGAGAGTTCGGCGTTCGCGAACGTCTGGCGGGCTCCCTGAAGCAGCCGGCAACGCGATGCCGGCGTGCGGTGGGTGACCCCCCGGTCCGGGAGTTCCGGGGCGGGGTCGTCGGCAACGGCGGACCCGGGCCTGCGGGACACCCGGCCCGGGTGCCCGCACGTATGGCGGCGAGTGCACCGGGTAGACGGCTCGGCGAACCACCCCTGTGTGAAGCCGAGAAGGAGAATCCGGTGCTGATGGCCCACCCCGCGGTCCTGCGCAACCTCGTCGAGCAGTACGACACCCTGCGCATCCTGCACGCCGAGAACGGCGACGCGGCGGTCCGGCGGCGCATGGACGACGTCGCCTACACGCTCTGCGTGTCCACCGGCACCCGCGACGTCGAATCGGCCCTCGTCGCCGCACGTCACCGGCTGCCCGGCGCACGCACGGAGGACGACTCGCTCCTCAGCGCCTGAGGGCCCGCCGGGTGCTCGCGCTCCGCTGCGGCACCCCTCCGTGCGAGGAGGCGGGGTTCCAGGAAGGCCGCGGGAACGTCACGTACCGTCCACGAGATGGCTCTGCGACCCGGTAACCGGGTGTTCCTCTCCACGGACGGGGTGACCGAGGCACGTCCGGCCGACGGCTCGCGGTTCGGACTCGCCGGTTTCACGACGTCGGTCATCCGTGCCACCGCGGCGGGTGAGCGTGCGTCGAGGGGAAGCCGCTGAGGGCTGCCCTGTGATCCGCGATGCGTGATGGATCAGCGCGCGGCGCCGGATGCCGTGCACCGCGCGGTGCAGGCACGTCCGATTCACCCGCTGCATCCGGGCGTCCCGAAACAGGGCGAGGTGCCGTAGTCGTGGTCGCGCGCCCGCCAAGGACTACGGGAGCGTCCCTGGAAGCCGGGTCCTGCGCCCACGGGACGCGGCCGGATCGGCTCCGCCCGCCTCGTCGAACGCGCGAACCCTCGACAGGGCCGGTCAAGTGGTATCGACGCCGACGCGCGTGACGTCCGCTGTGCGGGTGGGAGATGAACGACGGCAGAGCGTCCCATCCACCCAGGAGCATCATGTCCCCGAAGAACCCCACTCCGCGTTACACCGTTCCCGGCCTGACCACCAAGGAGGGCGCCCAGGTCATCGACCTGCTGAGCATGCGCCTGCATTCCCTCAACGACCTGGCGCTCACCCTCAAGCACATCCACTGGAACGTGACGGGGCCGCACTTCATCGCCGTCCACGAAATGCTCGACCCGCAGACGCTTGCCGTCCGGGGCATGGCGGACGCCACCGCGGAGCGCATCTCGGCCCTGGGCGGCGTGCCGCAGGGGACGGCGGGCGTCCTGGTCGCCGAGCGGACATGGCAGGACTACAGCGTGGGCCGGGCCGACGCCATCGCCCACCTCGGCGCTCTGGACCTCGTGTACACCGGCATCATCGAGGACCACCGGAAGGCCGCCGCGAAGGCCGCGTCCCTCGACCCCGTCACGGAGGACCTGCTGATCGAGCACCTGCGTTCCCTGGAACAGTTCCAGTGGTTCGTACGCGCGCACCTGGAGAACAGCGCCGGCGCCCTCAGCACGGCCGACTCGGGCAGCGAGAAGAAGGCCGCCGCGGCGGCCGGGCCCTCTCAGCCCATCCCCGCGACGAAGACCGCGAACAGCAAGCGGGCCGCCAAGAAGCCCGGGGCCCGCAAGCGCACGGCCTGAACCGGACGGCGGGCGGCGGGCAGTCCCTCGAGGATCGGACCGGGCCGTGACGGCCGGGCCCCGGGGCTGCCCGGCCGTGGGATCAGAGCGCCGGTAGGCCGGGCGAAGGCGCCGTCGCGCGCTGCTCCCCGGTCCGGGCTCACCGGGCTCAGTCGTGTGCGCCGAAGCGGGGTCCGAGAGGCCACCGGGCCTCGGTGCCGGGGGTGTCGGCCGGGTCCTCGGGCGGTGGGATGCGGGCCTCGGGCGCGATGGACATCCCTTCGGGCCTGCTCCCACCCCTGGGGGCGATCACCGGGACAGCGTGGCGGTGAGGCGGCGCAACGCAGCCTGCGCGGGCGGGCCCCAGGTGGGTTTGCCGCCGGGGTGGCCGTGGACACCCGCGTCCCCGATGCGGATGCCGGTGAGTGCGCACAGAACCGCCCAGCCGCGTGCCCGGCGCAGGGCCGCGGCGTCCGGCCTCGGCCGGTAGGCGGCGTGGCAGAGCTCTGCGGCGCCGTCCGGCAGGCGGATCCAGGCGGCGGCGAGATCGTATGCGGGGTCGCCCGCGAAGAGGTCCCCGAAGTCGATCACGCCACAGAGGGTGCCGTTCGTGGTCAGTACGTTGGCCGGATGCAGATCGCCGTGGAGCCACAGGGGCGGCGCCCCGCACACTCGGGTGCGGCGGCGGCGTCCTCCCACACGGCGCCGACGGCGTCCGGATCACGGACCAGCCCCAGCCCGGCGGCCGAGTGAGGTCGCGCTCGAAGGGTCCGGCGGTGTCCGCCGACCGGCCGCCACGGTCCCGTCCGAAGGGCGCCATGTCGGGGGCGGGGTGGTGAAGGACCGTCAGGAAACCGGCCGGCGCCACTGCCGCGTCGGCGGCGCGTGTGGCGGGAACGCGGTCGGCGGGCTCACCCGGTACCCAGGTGGTGACCAGCCAGGGACGCGGGAACCGTTCGGACGGCGCACCGAGGCGCTGGGGGACGGGAATCCGAAGGGGTAAGTGCGGGGCGAGGCCGGGCAGCAAGACGCTCCTTGCGCAGCAGTTCGTCCGCGGAAGCCGTGGCCCAGGGCAGTCGGTTCTCATCCTTGAACTGCGGTTGTGCGGCGCATCCGGTTCGCACTCTTGACGGCCTTCTGGTCTGTACCTATGGTCACCGATCAGCACGCGTGTTCATCAGCCAGTGCAACGTTCACATACAAGAACGGATGGCCCCCCACATGCCTGACTCCCCCGTGGTGCACCGCCGGAGACGGCGTCCCGGCCCCATAGCCGTCGCGGCCGGTGCTCTCATCGCCCTGATCGCGAGCTTCCTCTCCTGGCCGGGCGCCGAACGCGCCGAGGCCGCGCCGACCGCTTTCGCCCACCCGGGAGTCACCGTCTCCCAGGGACAACTGGACTTCGTCCGAGGCAAGGTGAATTCCGGCGCCCAGCCCTGGAAGGGCGCGTTCGACCAGATGATGGCGAGCAGGTACGCGGACCTGAACCGGACGCCCGCACCTCGCGCGACCGTGGAGTGCGGCTCGTACTCCAACCCCAATTACGGCTGCACGGACGAGCGGGAGGACGCGATAGCCGCGTACACCGACGCACTCGCCTGGTACATCACGCGCGACGACCGGTACGCGAAGAAGTCCATCCAGCTGATGGACGCCTGGTCGGCGGTCATCAAGAGCCACACCAACAGCAACGCCCCGCTGCAGACGGGGTGGGCCGGCTCCTCGTGGCCCAAGGCGGCCGAGATCATCAAGTACACCTACACCGGGACGTGGGCCAACTCCGGCCGCTTCTCGACCATGTTGCGTGACGTCTACCTTCCCAAGGTCATCAACGGGTCCAACTCCAACGGCAACTGGGAACTGTCGATGATGGAGGCCGCGGTCGGCATCTCCGTCTTCCTCGAGGACAGGACGTCGTACGACAAGGCCATGGCGAAGTTCCGGACGCGCACGGCGGCTTACGTCTACCTCGCCTCCGACGGCGCCCTGCCCAGGACGGTCCCGAGCCAGAACCTCGACACGACCGCCAAGATCGTCAACTACTGGCAGGGGCAGTCCACGTTCGTCACCGGACTCACCCAGGAGACCTGCCGCGACTTCACGCACACGGGGTACGGCATCTCGGCCATCGCCCACGTCGCCGAGACCAGCCGGATCCAGGGACAGGACCTCTACGGCACGGATGTCGGAGAACGCCTTCGGCAGGCGCTCGGCTTCCAGTCCAAGTACCAGCTCGGCGAGGCGGTTCCCGGCTCGCTGTGCAACGGATCGCTGCACCTGGGCCTCGGGCCCGTCACCGAGGTCGGCTACAACGCCCTGCACAACCGCCTCGGTATCGCGATGACCAACACCCAGCGGCTGACCGAGCAGAGCCGGCCCGCCGGCAGCAACAACCTCTTCGTGGCCTGGGAGACCCTGACCCACGGCGACAACCCGTCCTGACCTCCCTGGAGCAGGCCAGGGATTGGCCCCCGCGCTCCCGGGCGCGGGAAAGCGGGGGCCGATCCCGCCGAGCCGGCGTCATACATCCGGCTCGCGCGCGGCCTGCCCGCACAGCCGGTCAGCGCCGCCCCAGCAACCCGCCCAGGAGCCCTGCCAGGAGATCCCCGACCGGATCGCCGGACGAGGCGCCGGCCCCGTCACCCTCGGGCTCGGGCTCGGGCTCGGGCGCGCTGCCGCCGCCCTCAGTGGAAGCGTCCCCGGATCCCGGGGCTCCGCCGGTCTCTGGAGCGGCGGTGGGCGGGTCGCTCGCGGGCTCGTCGCCACCCGCGCCGGCCTGGACTCCTCCTTCTGAGGATGCGGCGGAGGGCCCCGCACCGGCTGGAGGAACGGCCGGCCGTGCGCCGGAGACGCGGATGTCCGCCGGACCGGAGGACGCCCCCACGCGAAGGGGCTCGACGGACGGGCCGACGGCAGGGGGGCGCACGCGCTAGGCCCATCGCGCGCGGCATGTGCAGGAACGGAGCGCTGGAATCTCCTCCGACCAGGGCGATGCCGACGGTCGTCGCGTAGCAGGCGCAGCAGAGCGCGGTGACGGTTCCCGCCCGGCGCCAGGTCCGGCCGCGCCGCCCGGTGACGTCGACGAAGACCGGCCGGCCCGAGGGGAGCCCGGCATCCCGCCCGTGCGCCCCGCTCACGGGTACAGCCGCGGCAGGACACTCCGGACCGTCGACGGAACGCCGGAGGGTGCGCGGGGTGCCGTCGTTCCGATAATGCACGACCCGCCGGCCGTCGCCTGTGCCGTCCGTTGTGTCGTCCTGACCGTCCCCCTGTACGTCACCGGCTGCCGCGTGGGGTATGCCCATCTGTATCTCCACCTGTGTCGGCCTGCCGAACAGGCCGTCGGCAGGGCTCGTCCGTTGCCGGGGTCCGCACCACCCGTGCGCCGAAGAGGTCCGGCGAGACCGCCGGACCTCTTCGCCCCTTGGGGCATTCGCACTCAACGGCCCTACGGATTGGTCGAATCGGACGCGAGAACCAAGGCCCAGGTCAGCGGGCCGGAGCAGTGGGCCGCTGGTGGGCAGCATCCTGCGGGAATACCCCAGGGGGGTATATGGTTCACTTCTGTGCATCCGCCGGAGCGGCGCATGACGAGCTCAGGATGGGAGAGGGCCATGGACGACAGCGCGCACCACACCGGAACCGCAGACGGCCACGCGGCGCACGGAGGGCATGGGAAAGGTGGTGTCACCTGGGGCGCCGCGGCGAAGGCCACCCTGCACTGCCTGACCGGCTGCGCCGTCGGTGAGATCCTCGGCATGGTCTTCGGCACCGCTCTGGCGTGGGGCAACGCGCCCACCATGATCCTCGCGATCGCCCTGGCGTTCGTCTTCGGCTATTCCTTCACCCTGTTCGCGATCCGTGGGGCCGGGCTGAGCCCGAGGGCCGCTTTGAAGGTGGCCCTGGCGGCCGACACCGTCTCCATCGCGGTGATGGAACTCGTGGACAACGGCATCATCGCGCTGGTCCCGGGTGCGATGGAGGCACAGCTGGCGGACGGGCTGTTCTGGTGGGCCCTGCTGGGCGGCCTGGCGATCGCCTTCGTGATCACGACCCCGGTCAACAGGTGGATGATCGGCCGCGGCAAGGGCCATGCGGTCGTCCACGGGTACCACTGACGGGACCGCTCGGTCCGTACGCGGCGGGCCGGGGGCCTCACCCTCGTGGGGGCGATACCGGTGATGCGGCATCGCCCCCACGCACGTGACCGACTCCTGCCGGCCGTCCCCGCCGACGAGACCCGGAGCCGGTCAGAGGTCGCTGTCGATGCCGGTGACGGCGGGCGATCCGAGCGGCGCGTCCGTCTCCGAGTAGCCGGTCTCCTGCAGCGCGCTGGAGACGAGCCCCACGGCCTCCAGTTCCGCCTCGTACCGGTCGGAGGCATCGACTTCGAGCCGGATGGAGAAAGTCCCGTCGTCGTTGAGGGTGAGCAGGTCGAGACCTTCGCTCTCACTCACGTCCGTGTGCTGCGCGGCGAGCTTCCCCTCCAGGGCGGCACGGGAGGTGTCCGTGATGCCGGTGACGAAGGTTCCGGGCACGGTGATGACAAAGGTGGTCATGGCAGCTCCTCACGTCCGGTGCGCAAACGTCTTGCGTCCCGTTCCGACTGCCCACATTTCCAGAAGTCACCGAGGATCCCGCCCAAGCCGGGTCGGTACACCGCCGAGCGCACCCCGCCCACCCGCTCACCCAGGGCGCCGGCCCCATGCCCCACCGACGGCGCCCCCGCATGTCCCGCACCGGGCGGGGCCGGGCTTCGCACCGGACGCTCTCATGGGGTACGAAGTCCGATGTGAACGAAGAGACCCCGCCCGCGACCGTGCGCGTGTTCATCGCCCTCGCCCCGCCGGACCACGCGAAGGAGGAACTCGCGCGGGAACTGCGCCCCGCTTACGGCACGCACCCCCGGATGCGGTGGAACCGCATCGAGGACTGGCACATCACTCTGGCGTTCCTCGGCGAGCTGCCGGTCGCGACCGTTCCGCTCCTGCGGCAGCCGCTCGCCGGCGTCGCGGCGGCGCGACCGGCGCCGAGGCTGGCGCTGCGGGGCAGCGGACACTTCGACGACCGGGTGGTGTGGAGCGGTGTCGACGGAGACCTCGACGCGTTGCACCTGCTGGCCACCGACGTGCGCGCCGCGGTCGAGCGGTGCGGCGTCGCCTTCGTGGAGCGACCGCTGCGGCCGCACCTGACACTGGCCCGGGCCCGCCGGGGCGATCGGACGTCGACGGCGGAGATCGCCGCGGGGTTCGCCGGCTTCAGCGGCACTCCGTGGTTCGCCGAACGCCTGCACCTGGTGGGCAGCAACGCCGGCCGCAGCCGGGGGCCGATCCACTACCGCGACATCGAAGCCTGGCCCCTCGGGAGCGGACACCACGGTGCGTAGAGCCACCGGGCGGCCCGACGGTTCAGAAGGACCACCGTGTGTGGGAGTAGACACCGTCGTTCCGGCCGAAGCCGTAGGCGGTGTCCGGGTGCACCGCGTACACCAGTGCGTCCCCGCGCCGGAAGGCGTCCCCGATTCCGTGGAAGGTGCCCTCGGGTGACGTGATGTGCGCTCCGTACTTCCTCTCGTACGCCTCGACCACCTCGTCCAGCACCGCGGGGTCGGCGACCGGCTCCGCCTTTCCCTCGACGACGACGTCGAGACCCTCGATGAGCGAGTTCCTGCCCGTGGTCAGGGCGCAGTGCCCGTCATGCGCGAGGTTCCTGGCCTTCTGCTCGGTCGTTCCGGTGGAGAAGTACAGCACTCCGTCGTGCCAGGCAGCGATGACCGGAGTGACGTGCAGGCGCCCGTCCGGCCGCACGGTGGACACCCAGAAGATCTCGGCGCCCCGCAACTGCTCCTGCGCCTCGGCCCAGTCGGTGGCCGTCACGTCCTCGGCGCCCGGGCGGGGGTTCAGCGCCGAGCTGTAGCGGGCGTCGAGTTCGGTGGTGGGCTGCTTGCGGGATCCGTGTGCCGGCATGGCAGATCTCCTTTCGTCCTGCGCGGTCGACGACGCGATGCCCTGCCGGATCCACCGCCACACCCGTACGCACCCACCGCGACCCGTCCGGCGGCGGCCGGCCGCAACAATCCGAGGCTCCCGGTCTTCACCGGCCGCGCCGTCGAGAGGCGTCGGACCTCATCGACCGGCAGGAGCCGCCGGTTCCGCCCCACGACCCACCGGGCGTAGGGTGCCGCGCACGGGCAGCCCCACGACCCACCGGGCGTAGGGTGCCGCGCACAGGCAGCCGCACGTGGCACCGGCCGTCTCATCCGACGCATGGCGAGAGGGTCACTCCATGGGCAGCAGCACTTCGATCCGCCTGATCGAGCCGGGGGACGCCGCGTCGGTCGCCGCGCACCGCGCACGGGACGTCGAGGCCTTCCGGCCGTGGGAGCCGGCCCAGCCGCCCGAGTTCTTCACCCCGGCCGGCCAGGCGGAGAGGATCGACGGCCTGCTGGCCGCTCACCGGGCCGGCACGGTGTGGCCGGGCGTGGTGCTGGCCGACGGCCGATTGATCGGGCAGGTCACCGTCGGAGGGATCCTGCCGCAGCCGCACCTGCGCCGCGCCTCGCTCGGGTACTGGATCGCCTGCGTCGCCCAGAACCAAGGGCACGCCGGGCGCGCCGTCGGGCTTGCGATCCGGTGGATGACGGACGAGCTCGGGCTGCACCGCGTCGAGGCGTCCACCCGTATGGCGAATCTTCCCTCGCAACGCGTGCTGCGCCGCAACGGGTTCAGCCCGTACGGGGTCGCCCGCTCCTCGATCCGCCTCGACGGCAGCTGGCACGACGGACTGCTGTGGGAGCGCATCCTGAGCGAGTAGGCGAGTGGGCCGGCAGCCCGACGACCGCGACGCCGTAGGCATGTCGGCCCGGCGGCTACCGGCGGGGGCCGCTCCCGGCCGGGGCACCCGTACGTCTTCGCGACCGGCGACGTTAAGTCGTGACGACCGATGCCGGTGCAGGTCGTCCCGCCTAGTGTTCCTACTGGCACGCCGACTCCACCCCGGCGCGGCATCATCACGCACGTCGAACACAGAGGACCTACATGATCATTCGCCCTACGACCGAGGCCGACCTCGAGCGTGTCGTCGCCGTCACCGTCGACGAACCCGTCGGCTGGATCGAGGCCGCGCGCTATGTGGACGAACTCGGCCAGGGTATGTACCGGCCGGAATGGACCTGGATCGCCGAGGAGGACGACCGGGTCGTGGCCCGGGCATTGTGGTGGGGCCAGGCGTCCAGCACGCACCCGATCGCTCTCGACTGTCTGCACGTGGACGGCTCGGTCGCCGACCCGTCGGCGCTCGCGACGGAACTCCTGACCGCGGGCCTGGGGGCCTTCGCCTCTCAGGGCGCGTCCAGACTCCCGCTGTACAACCTGACGCTGCGCCCTGACTGGCGCTCGGATCCGGCCGTGGCGGGCGCCCTCGCGTGGCGCCGCACAGCGGCACTGGCCGCCGGGTTGACGGACGAGGTGGAGCGCCTGCGCCTGGAGTGGCGTCCCGAGTCCGGAGTGCCTCGGTCCCGAGGCCGGCTCACGTTCACCGAGGCGACCGACGAGGAGTTCCTGGAGGTGTTCCGGCGGATCGCCCAAGGCAGCCTGGACGGTGAGACCCGACGGAATCTGGCGACCCTCGGCCCCGAGGCCACGGCCCGGGAGGAGATGGACTTCTATCTCGGCTGCCCCGGCGAGCGGGAGTGGTGGCGGCTGGCCCGCACCCCGGAGGGCGAGATCGCGGGGCTCGCGGTCCCCTCGGCCACGCCGTACAACCGCAACGTCGGCTACCTCGGCGTCGTGCCGGAGTTCCGCGGCCACGGATACGTCGACGACGTGCTCGCCGAGATCACGCGCGTCCAGGCGGAGTCCGGTGCGGAACTGATCACCGCCACCACGGATACGGGCAACGCCCCGATGGCGGCGGCTTTCGCCCGGGCCAGCTATCGCACCACCGAGATCCGGATGATCTACTCGGCGCCCGGGTCATGACGTGAGCAGCGAGGCCAGCTCCGTGCGGGAACTGATGCCGAGCTTGGGGAAGGCGCGGTAGAGGTGATGCCCCACCGTGCGCGGACTCAGGAACAGCTGTACGGCGATCTCACGGTTGGTCGCCCTCGTGGCCGCGAGCCGCACGACCTCCCGCTCCTGCGGGCTGAGCCGGCTGATCCGGATGTCGGTCCCGTCCCCGGACCGGTCCTGGTGCCCGCCCGCCGCCTGCAGTTCGGCACGGGCCCGCAGGGCCCAGGGACGGGCTTCCATCTGCTCGAAGGCAGTCAGCGCCTCGCTGAGCTGGTCGCGGGCGTCGATCCGGCGCCGCATCCGGCGCAGCCATGCGCCGTACGCGAGTTCGGTCCGCGCCCGCTCGAATCCGCTGCCGCCCGTGTGGGCCAGCAGGGCGGCCTGGAAGTGCCGCTCGGCCTCATCGTCGGCGCCGGTCAGGGCGGCGCAGCGATGCGCCGAGGCGGTCGGGGCCGGGTGCCCGGTGGCAGCGGCCCAGTCCGCGAGCAGGCGGACGGCTTCCACCGCCCGTTCCGGGCGGCCCGCGCGAACGCCGGCCTCCACGAGGTCGGGCAGCAGATGGGGGGCGAGCACAGGGTCACCGGCCGCCGCGAGTGCCGCGTCGAGGTGTTCCAGCGCCTCCTGTGCCCGGCCGAGTCCGAGTTCGAGCAGGCCGAGGGCCCACAGGGCCGTCGCCGTACCCTGCCCCACGCCGCGGGGACGGGTGTAGGCCAGCGCCTCCCCGGCCAGGGCCCGGGTGGTCTCCTCGTCGCCCCGGACGGCGGCCGCGACGGCCAGGACGGAACGGAGATGCGCCGCCCTGTGATCGAGGTCGTGGTGGCCGGCGAGTCGGAGCCCTTCGGAGGCGTGCGTCCGCGCCTCGTCGAACCTGCCGAGCGAGACCTCCGTCACCGCCAGAAGGTGCAGCGCGGTGGGGAGCCACCCGCTGATGCCGTGGGCGCGGCAGAGCTCCACAGCGGCGGCTGCGATCTCGTGCGCGGTTTCGTGGGCTCCGGTCAGCCGGCAGTGGATACCGGTCATCAGCCGGTCCATGAGCCCGGTCCGGGGAAGTCCGCAGGCTGTGACGAGCGTACGCAGCACGTCCAGGGCCTCGGGAATCCGGCCGCTGAGCAGGAGGGCGGGCACGGCGGGCACGGGAAGGTCCGGCCGGCGGTCCGCTGTCCGGCGGACGAGATCGGTGTCCGCGGCGGAAAGGGCCGCGTGCGCGGCGTCGGTCAGCAGGGAGGCGAGTTTGTCGGGACGGCTGCGTGACACGGCGTCCGCGCAGTCGAGGAGGATGCGGCCGGCGGTCGAAGGGCTGCCGTAACCGAGCTCGACCACAGCCCGGACCCGGGCCAGATTCGGCTTCGGCACCGGGATCGGTCAGAGGGAGCGTCACCTGGTCGGCCAGGAGGCCGGCGCGCACGTCCTGGCCGGCTTCGGCGGCCTTCCGGGCGGCGCCGATCAGGCGTCGGGCCCGCGCACGGGGGTCCTGCGTGAGCTGGGCGGCCCGCTCGTACGCGGCCGACGCGGAGGCCGTCGCCTGCCGGCTGCCGGCCCATTCGGCGACGTGCTCCAGTTCCGCTGCCACCCGTTCGTCGGGTCCCGTCGCCGCCGCCGCGAGGTGCCATGCCCGCCGGTGTCCGTGCCGGTCGGCGTCCAACGTCTCCGCGAGCGCTTCGTGGGCGGCGATCCGCCTGCCCAGGGGCGCTCCCTGATAGGCGGCGTTCCGCACGAGCGGGTGCCGGAAGCGGAGCGTCCGGCTCGATACGGAGACCAGCCCCGCACGCTCGGCGGGCTCCAGGTCCTGGACCGCGGCCCCCAGCCGGCCCGCCGCGCCCAGCACGAGGGGCAGTTCCCCGGTGTCGTCCGCGGCGGAGACCAGCAGCACCACCTGCGTCGCTTCCGGCAGCCGGTCGATCTGGCGGGCGAAGGACTCCTGCAACCGGCCGGGCAACGCGGTGGGCCCTTCGGGCAAGGCCAGCGGGCCGAGCTGTCCCGCCCGCTGGGCCGGCGTGAGCGCGCCCGGGAGATCGAGGAGGGCGAGCGGGTTGCCGTGCGCCTGCTCGATGATCGTCTCCGCGACGGACGGCGGCAGCCCGGTCACCAGGGATGCGGCCGCCGCCCGGTCGAGCCCTCTGACGGCGAGCGTGGGAAGCCTGGGTGCCACGCTGCCGCGAGCACCGTCGCGCGCAGCGAACAGCAGGGCGGCGGCTTCGGCTCCGATCCTGCGGGCCGCGAAGGTGAGCGCGTCCACCGTCGGCTGGTCGAGCCACTGCACGTCGTCGATCAGACAGAGGAGCGGAGCGTCGGTGCCGAGCCGCGAGAGCATCGACAGCACCCCGAGGCCGATGACGAACGGGTCCTCCACGCGGTCGTCGCCGAGGCCGAAGACCGCCCGCAGCGCGGTGGCCTGGGGCGGCGGAAGCCGGTCGACGAGGTCCAGTACGGGCAGGAACAGCTGGTGCAGCCCGCTGAAGGCGAGGTCCATCTCCGATTCGATGCCCTCGACGCGCAGCAGGCGCATTCCGCCGGCTCGCGCCGCGGCGTGGTCGAGCAGCGCGGTCTTGCCTATGCCCGCCTCGCCGTGCAGGAGGAGGGCGGCGCCCCTCCCCCGTCTGCAGTCGGCCAGGATCAGGTCGATCCGGTCCTGCTCCGCACCGCGCCCCAGCAACATCCGGTCCTCGCCCCCGCGTCGTCCATGGCTCCTGCCGACCAGTATGACCAGGTGGGAACGGGTGGAAGCCGGGGCAGGCCCCCGCGCGACGCCATGACGCCCCGCGCTCGCGCCGAAGGCACCTTCAGGGGCTGTCCGTTCCCGGCACGTCCGAACGGGCCGGGGGGAGGGTGAAGACGAAGCGGGTCCCGGGGGTGTGGGCGGTGTCGAGGGTGATCGTGCCGCCGTGGTACTCGACGATCTTCTTGCAGAGGGCGAGTCCGATGCCGTTGCCCGGGTAGCTGTCGCGCGTGTGGAGACGCTGGAAGATCACGAAGATCCTCTCGGCGTACTCCGGACCGATCCCGATGCCGTTGTCGCTCACCGCGAACTCCCAACGGGGGCCGCCTGCCTCACCGGAGAGGTCGGCGGAGACGTCCGTGAGCTCCACGGCACTGATGTGCACCCGGGGCACGACACCGGGGGCGCGGAACTTGATGGCGTTCGAGATCAGGTTCTGCAGGAGGACCCCGAGCTGGGTCGGGTCGCCGTGCACGACGGGAAGCGGGTCGTGTGTGATGACGGCCCCGGTCTCCTCCACCGCCACGCCCAGCGAGCTGGTGGTACGGCGCAGCAGCTCCTCGAGGCCGACGTCGGCGTCCTGTGCGTGCAGGCGCCCGACACGGGAGAAGGTGAGGAGGTCGTTGATGAGGGTCTGCATGCGGTTGGCACCGTCGACGGCGAACGCGATGTACTGCTTGGCACGGTCGTCGAGCTGGTCCGCGTAGCGGCGCTCCAGCAACTGGCAGAAGCTCGCCACCTTGCGGAGCGGTTCCTGCAGGTCGTGCGAGGCGACATAGGCGAACTGCTCCAGTTCCTCGTTGGAGCGCCGCAGTTCCGTCGCGCGTTCGTCGAGTTCGGAGCGGGCGCGGTCGCTGTACTCCAGTTCACCGGCGAGGCGCCGGCGCATCCCGTCCACGTCGGTCGCCAGTGCGCGCAGATCGGCGGGGCCGGACGGCACGATGGAATGGCCGAAGCGGCCGTCCGCGATCTTCCGCACGTCGGTGCGCAGCCGGTCGAGCGGAAGCTGGACGCCCCGGCGCAGCCCTGCGAAGGCGAGGGCCATGAGGGCGAGGACCACGCCGCCGATGGCTATGAACACCGTGTTGCGGAGGTCTCGCGCCTGCTGCAGGTCGTCGCGGGACCGGTCCCTCTCCGCCTCGATGCGGGTCTGCTGCCGGGACAGCGCCGCACGCAGGGCGTCGAAGCTGCCCTTGCCCGACTCGATGTGCCGCAGGGCCGAGCCCACCGGGTCGCCCGACTCGCTGATGGGCCGGGCCGTGGTGGCCTGCCACTGCTCGGAACGCTCCCGCACGGCGGCCAGGTCGGCCACAGCCCGTTCGTCGCCCCGGACCAGGCGCGACAGTTCGGCGTCCGCGGCCGACTGCTGGGTGAGGCCGTCCTGATAGGGGCTGAGGAACTCGCGCTTGCCCGTCATGCCGTATCCCCGGATGCCCGTCTCCTGGTTGATCAGGGCGCTCTCCATACGGACGGAGGCGATCAGGGCGGGCGACCAGCGCTCGGTGAGCTGCTTGTTGACGTCGGTGGCGTGGGCGAGGACCCACACCCCGCACCCGGCCAGGGCGAGGAGGACGGCCAGTGCCGCCGCGGAGCAGAAACCCAGCCAGCCGCGGGTGGTCCAGCCCCCCGCGGCGGGCTCTGCTACGGGGGCCTGTCGCTGCGCTGCGTCGATCTGCACGTCGGGTTCATCCTCCTCGTCCCCGGCGGCACACCTGGGCGGGCGCTACCCTACCCCGGGGACAACCACGGTTGTCCCCGGGGTCGCCCGCCGTCTACGGTGCTCCCATGGCAGTTGAGACGCAGATGACTCCGGAACAGGAGGAGCTGGCCGAGCGGGCACGACAGGCCGTCGCCGAAGCCGCCCGGCAGCTCGTCCTGCGCACACCGGTGGCGGATGCCGGCGAGCCGGGCTCCGACGGTCCCCGGAACGACGCACTGGCGTCGCTGCAGGCCCTGGCGTACCTCGGCCGCGCGGTGGAGGAGTGCGCGGCCCTGGCCGCGCGGGCCGCCGCGCAGGAGGGCGCCGGCTACCCACAGCTGGGCCGGGCCTGGGGCGTCAGTCGCCAGGGTGCCCGCAAGCGCTGGCCCGGACTCGTCTTCACCGCCCGTCCCGCATCACGACCGCTTCCCCACGACAAGACCCGGAGCCCCCTCATGAACGGCCTCGTCCCCCGCAGCTACACCGTTCTGCTCGTCGAGGACGACATGGCCGACGCCATGCTCATCGAAGAGGCCCTGACCGAGCAGGGCATGGCGCGCGGGATCCAGCGGGCCGACGACGGCGTCGCGGCACTGGAGTACCTCCGCGACCCGCAGACCGACCGGCCCGACCTGATCGTGCTCGACCTGAACATGCCCCGGATGAACGGCCGCGAGCTCCTCAATGTCCTCAAGAACGACCCGGACCTGTCGAGCATCCCGATCGTCGTGCTGACCACGTCCGCCGCGCCGGACGACATCGACGACGCCTACCGCCAGCACGCGAACGCCTACGTCACCAAGCCCGTCAACCTCGACGACTTCATCGAGACCGTGCAGAGCATCGATTCCTTCTTCCTCGACACGGCCACGACGCTTCCCCGCCACCTGGGCGACGAACGCTGAGCGAAGGGGCCATCGAGTGGTCCGCGCGGCGCCCCGGCCGGTGAGCCGGGGCCTTCCCGCCGCGCGGACCGATGGCCGGACGGCTTCGCGATGACGTGGCGGCGCCGTGAGGCTGACGGCCGGTGCTCTCGGCGCGCGGCGGATGGCCGTGCCGGTGCGACGGCGGACGGCTAGGGTCGCCGGGTGAGCCGAACCCAGGAGACCGCCGAAGGCGCGGGCCCGTTCACGACCCGTCTGACCTGGCGACTCGCGGACGGCAGCACCGCGGTCTGGGAGTCGCGGCGGGCGCGCAAGCGCGGACTGCTGGGCGTGCGGGCCGCCGGAGCACGGGAAGCGCGTTCCCGGACGGCCGACAGCGTGTCCGTGCGTCGCCTTCGCAGGCTCAACGCCGTCGCGGCGGGCTCGTTCACGGTCGGTGGCGGATTCTTCGCATGCGGCGCCGGCGTGGCCCAGTTCGGCCCGGCATCCGCGACGGGCGCCTGGATCTACTTCGTCGGGGGCCTGTTCTTCAACACCGGCGGCTACGCCTCCCTGCTCCAGTCGGTCAACGCTCCACGCCAGGAGGCCGGGAGGGCGGGGCTGGCCTCGCCCAGGTGGAGATGGTGGAGCTACGAGCCCTCGCGCATCGACTGGCTGAGCACGTTCGTGCTGTTCGTCGGGACGCTGGTCTTCGGCGTCGACCTGGTGAGTTCCCTGCTGGAGGGCCTCTCCGTGCAGCAGGTGGACACGCTGGTCTGGGCGCCGGACGTGGTCGGGTGCGTCCTGTTCCTCGTCTCGGGACACCTCGCGCTCGTCGAGGTCTGCCACGGGCGTCCGCGTGCCCTCCCCCGGGACCTGGGCTGGTGGATCGTCGCGGTCAACCAGCTCGGATCCGCGCTCTTCATCGTCTCGGCGCTGTCCGCTTTCACCCGTCCCGCGACGGGAAGCGCCGTGAACGTCGACATCGCCGACTGGGGCACGCTCGCAGGGGCACTCTGCTTCTCCGCCGCGGGGGTGCTCCAGGCCTTCGAACACCCCTGACCTCGCCACGTGCGGCCCGGCCGGGCTGCCGCCTGCGTACCGGGGAGAGGCCAGGGCCACCTCAGGCCGTTCCGTGCCCCTCGTCGGCGCCACGGGGCACGACGAGGCGTTCCACGGCCTCGGACGGGTGGGTGGCGACGGGCATCAGGACGCCCACGCCGGTTACGTCCAGTAGTCGCGTGACGTGCGGCGGGGGCGCCGCCAGGGAGAGCGAACCGTGGCGGTCCTTCGCGTAGCGCAGGATGCCGATCATCGTGTTGAGGCCGGAGGAGTCGCAGAACTCCACGGACGCGAGGTCCAGCACGATGTGCGGTCTCCCCTGCCGGATCAGCTCCATGGCTTTCGTCCGCAGGGCGGGCGCGCTGTCCACGTCGATCTCCCCGGCCACGGTGAGCACCGCGACGGAGTCCGCCGGCTGCAGGACGGTGAGGACGAGGTTGGGGCGGTGCGTCATGGGTGTCAGTACTCCAGGCCGGGGAACGATTGCCGTCGCGGCAGGAGCGGCGGTGACCGCCGAAGATCACACATCGGATGTCGACCAGTGCATCGTACTCCATGGCAACTATTGTCATAGGGAAACATACCGGGGTTCACCGGGAGCTCGGAACCGTGGATGACGGGGGTACGATGTCGGGGGCCACGCGTGTGCCCCGGAACCGATGTCCTGGCTTTCCATACGAGCGCGATGAATGCCCGGCTCGCTTGCCCGGTCCGGTGGCCAGACGGACGAGTGAGGCGTAGCCGGATCGGAGTGTCATCACCATGGGCCTGAACCCCGAACCCGACCAGCGGTCCCGGGACGCGGCCCGCGAGGGTTCCGAATTCGTCGAACTCCTCGAAGTCCTGTGGGAACACGGGCGAGAAGCAGTGCCCACCGGTCCGGTCTCCCCCTCCCAGCTGAGGGTGCTGTACATCCTGGACCGCGAGGAGGGCATCAACCTGCGGATGCTCGCCGAGGCGCTGGGCTCGGCCTCCCCTTCGGTCAGCAGACTGTGCGACCGACTGCAGGCCACGGGATTCGTGGAGCGCACCCCCAGCCCGGTGAGCCGTCGGGAACTGGAGCTGCGCCTGACCGGACACGGCAAGGCGTACCTGGCCGACCTGCGGATGCGCAGGGAAGAGGTACTGATGTCCACGATCGACGCGATGCCGGCCAAGTCGCGCCGGGCACTGCTGGAAGGCCTCCGGGCCTTCCGCAACGCGGCCTCGGGGCAGGACAGCGGCGACGCGAGACCCTTGCGGTCGACCGGCTAGGGAACGTATCGAGTCGCGCTCGATCTGCGGGCCGCGTCTCCGTGACACGACCTGGCCCGGCAGACCGTCCTACGCGATGAGCACAACCGACCGGCGTGGAGCGGGAGTTCATCGGACCCGCTGTCGCCGGTCCATGAACAGGACCCCGGCACCGGGCGGCCGCGGCAGCAGTACGGCGGCGATCCGGAGATTCAGGACGGGCAGACCGTGGCGGGAGATGCCGCGCGGTGTCCGGCAGATGGCCGACCGCCCACGACCACGTCCGGCAGTGGCGTGACACCGGGGCCCTGGAGGCACTGCCGGAGGGCCTGATCGCGCAAGCCGCCGAGCCTGAGAAGGCGGGCCGCCCTTGACCGGAGGGCGAAGGCGGCGATTGCCGGTCGGCGTCGGCCCGCCTCAACCCCCTGCGGACACCGCACTCAGACGAGAGCGGTGACCAGGAAGGCGAACGCGGCGACGATGACGCCGACGCGGACGTAGTGGTAGCGGTCCCAGCGGCTCATCTGCTCCTTCCAGTCCGCGGGCCGGTTCTCGGGCGTCCACGTCTTGCCCCGGTTGTTGATCGGGACGAGCAGCAGGATCGACATGAGCACGCTCACGATCAGCAGGACGGCGGCGATGACGACGAGGCCGGTGCCTGAGTGGCCCCATCCGGCGACGGCCCAGACCGCACTGAGAACGAGTGAGCCGATGTACCAGAACGGCATGAGGGCGCCGAGCATCCGGCCTCCGTGGGCGCGGGCGAGCTGGCCACTGTCCTCGGGAAGGGCGTTGAAGATCCGGTTCATGACGAAGGCGACGGAGAACTCCACCCCCACCATCAGGCCGACGATGACGGTGGTGAACACCTCGAGTGCGTTGAGCATGATGACCCCTCCTGGAATCTAGCGCTGCTAGATGACAGGTCGACGCTAGTACTGCTGCCGCTCTCTTGTCTAGCGGTGCTAGGATCCGAGTCATGTCGGTTCAGGAACGCAAGCGGCGCGAACGGGCGGAGCGCGAGCGCCTCATCGTGGCGACAGCCCGCGAACTCGCCGAGCAGCAGGGCTGGGACGCGGTCACCACCCGTCGGCTCGCCGAGCGCATCGAGTACAGCCAGCCCGTCCTCTACAGTCACTTCCGCGGCAAGCGGGAGATCATCGGCGCCGTCGCCCTGGAGGGCGCCGCCGAACTGGCCGCAGTGGTGCGTGCCGCGACCGCCGCAGCGGACGGCCCACGCGAGCGGATCACCGCGCTCGCCCGCGCCTACCTGGACTTCGCCGCACGCAACTCGGCGGTGTACGACGCCTTGTTCCAGCTCGACGGCGGCCTGGCGTACGCGCACGAGGACACCCCGGAGCCGCTGAAGGACGCTTTCGCCGCACTGCTGGAGAGCCTGACCGAGGTCGCCGGGGACGGTGTCCACCCGGGCCTGTTCACCGAGGTGTTCTGGGCGTCCCTGCACGGCCTCGCGACGCTGACCAGGGCGGGGCGGTTGCCGCCGGAGGACGCCGCACCGAGGGTGGAGCTGCTGGTGGACCGGCTCGCCCTCGTCTGACACCCGTCCCGGCGGGGTCGGGCCCCCGGTTCCCGGCCCCACCGCTTGCCCGAGGCAACGCTTCGGGTCACCGGCATCCGCGCGGCGCGGACTGTCGCCCAGCAGCCCGGCCGGCACCCGTTCGGGAAGCTTGCGGTGCTCGCTGATCGCGACCCGGTTCGCGCCGACCAGGACTGTGCGACCCCGGAGACGACGGACAGCCGGCCCGCCCGCGCGAAGGATCGCGCGGTGGACATCCCCGGCTTGACCGAAGAGCGGCACTACCAGCGCAGGCGAACAGCCTCCTGAACCGGCACCGGGCCGTGGCCCCGCGCCGCGACAAGCCCGGGCCGACGTCCGCCTCGGCCTGCCGCCGCCGGCCACCAAGTCGCTCCGGACACGATCGGCCGGCTCAGCTACGGCCGCGGCAACGGATCAGGCATCAGGCATCAGGCATCAGGCATCACGCGGATGTGTCGCCCGAGGGGGGCTGCCTGCCGAACCAGTCCATGCAGACGACCAGGGCGTCGTCGTCCAGCGGCGTGTCACCTCGGTAGCTACGCAGATCGCGGAGCACGGCGAGGGGCACCTGTTCCGAGGGCAGCAGCCGGTGCGCGGACAGAGACCGTGCCAGGGCGCGCTCCCCGTAGCGCTCGCCCGCCGCCGAAGCACTGTCGTAGACCCCGTCGCTCCCTATGAGCAGCCGGTCACCCGGTTCGACCCGCAGGCGCTCCGTCACGTACTCCGTCTCCTCGAACATGCCGAGCGGGAGCTGGGCGTCGAAGCCGAGCGGCTCGACGTTGCGGTCCCTCAGGCGCCACATGCGGGGTGATCCGGCGTCCACGGCCTCGACCTCGCCCGTCGCCAGGTCGAAACGCAGCAGCAGGACGGCCGCGTGCAGCGTGCCGCGGTACTCGGCGTAGACGGCCTGGTCGGCGAGACTGGCCTGCCCGGGAAGGTCCAGGCCGGCGCGGCGTGCGTTGCGCAGTGCGTTGACGACGAGATTGGTCAGCAGGGCGGCCTCCATCCCCTTGCCCATGCCGTTGGTGACGGTGAGCGTGAGGTGGTGGGCCGACACGGACCAGTCGAAGTTGTCACCGAAGATCGCGTAAGCCGGTTCCAGGTGGGCGCCGAGCGAGAACTCGGGCCGCCTCACGGAGCGGCCCGGAAGCAGTTGCCACTGCATCTCCGCGGCGAGGGTCAGCCGAGTGGCCCGGCGGGCCAGGAGGTAGAGGTCGGTGTCCCTCTCGGCGACGAGGATCTCGTGGCCCAGCGCCTCACCGATCTGCTGCATCTCGGCGAGGTCCGTCGCGGAGCACCCGCCCTCCGACATCGTGACGGTGAGGACACCGAGCCGGTCGCCGCGGACGGTCACCGGAAGGTGCGCGGTGACGGGGCCCGGGGTGCCCCGGGACTCCACGTACGGCTCCTGGGCGCCGAAGGCGCGCCCCTGCGGACTGTCGTGGACGTGCACGGGTTCGGCGAGAGGCGCCTCGGACACCACCTGGAGCGTGGTCATCCCGTAGTCGGCGAGCCGCAACTCGACACTCTGCACGTCGTAGTGCTCCCGCAGGGCCGCCGTGACGACGTCGGCGAGGAGGTGGGGGGCGGCCTTGCGCAGCTCCCGCTCGACGGCAGCGAATCTGTCCACGTGATCCTGTTTCTCGTCGTGCTGCGCCGAACCCCGGTTCGCCTTTGGGGCCCCGGCCTCGGCCTCCAGCGTAAGGGGCCTGTCCCGATCCAGCGCGGCGCGCCCGCAGGGTCGCACCGGTGGACGGCGCTGCTCATCCTACGATGTCCCGAGACAACAGTTTCCACACAGCAAGAAAAACTGCGTCATCTCACGCATGGGCGTCCCGAGGCAGGGCAGGGGCTCGGCACGAAGCGCTCCCCGTACGACCAAGGGTGGGAACCAGCAATGATCACTGAACAGACCGCAGGCACCATACCGACTGACGGTATGTCGACTTCGGAGCCGTCGCCCCAGCGCGTCGGCGAGCTGCCCTGGATCGAGGACGCGGGCAAGGTCGCACCGAAGGACGCACGCGCTCTGTCGACCCTGTTCTTCGAGCAGCTGCGCGTCCTCGAGGAGGGGACGAGGGAGTACCAGTACGCCCGCAACACCCTCATCGAGATGAACATCTCGCTCGTCCGGTTCGCAGCGCGACGCTTCCGCAACCGGGGCAGCGGCGACATGGAGGACATCACGCAGGTGGGGACGATCGGCCTCATCAAGGCCATCGACCGGTTCGAGCTGTCCCGCGAGGTGGAGTTCACGACGTTCGCCGTCCCCTACATCGTGGGTGAGATCAAGCGCTTCTTCCGTGACACCACCTGGGCCGTCCACGTCCCCCGGCGGCTCCAGGAACTGCGTGTGGAGCTCGCGAAGGCGAAGGACGAACTCGCCACCCGGATGGACCGCGACCCCACGGCCAAGGAACTGGCCGCCTTCCTGGACCTCACCGAGGACGAGGTCATCGAGGGCATCATCGCGTCGAACGGCTACACCGCCGGTTCCCTGGACCTGCCGACCGACACCGGCGAGACCACCGGTACGGGATCCCGGACCTTCGCCGACATCCTGGGCGAGCCGGACTCCGCCATGGAGACGGTGGAGAACCTGCACGCCCTGGCCCCGCTCCTCGGGCAGCTCGACGACCGCGAGCGCCGCATCATCGAGATGCGCTTCGGCCAGGAGATGACGCAGTCCCAGATCGGGGCCGAGCTGGACGTCTCCCAGATGCACGTCTCCCGGCTCCTCACCCGCACGCTCGCCAAGCTCCGTTCGGGAATGCTGGCCTGACCGCACCGCACCCTCGGCTTCACGCCGGTACGGGGGCCGGGCCGCCGGACCGGCGTGAAGCGCCGCGCGGACGCTCGACCGACCGGTGAGCCGCCGCGCGGCGAAGCCGTGCCCCGGCGAGGCCGCTCCGGGCGCGCCTACGCGGCGGCGGGCTCCTCGTCGAGGGACTCCTCGACCCAGATGACCTTTCCGCGCGCGGTGTAGCGGGTCCCCCATCGCCGGGCCAGAGCGGCGACGATCATCAGCCCTCTCCCGTCCTCGTCCTGGACCCGCGCGTGACGCAGGTGCGGGGCCGTGGACGCTTCGTCCGACACCTCGATCGTCAGGGACCGGTCGCGCACGAGGCGTACCGTCGGATTGCCGCTCGCGTGCCGGATCACGTTGGTCACCAGTTCGCTCACGACCATCTCGGCGGTGAACGCGTGCGATTCGAGTCCCCACGCCTCCAGTCGATGGCCGACCCGCTCCCTGAGGTCACCGACGGCGGCGGGGTCCCGGCTGCCGGTCAGGGTGGCCACCCGGTCGTCGGGCAGGCGGTGGGTGTGGACGGCCAGGATGGCGGCGCCGTCGGCCGCCTGCCGCCCGAGGAGGGTCTGGACGATGCTGTCGCAGGTGGCCTTGGGATCGTGACCGGCGCAGGCGGCGGCTCCCCGGAGCTCGGCCATGCGGTCCTCCCCGCGCCCACCCGACTCCAGGATCGACTCGGAGTAGAGAATGAGCATGCTCTCCGGGGCGACGGTCGTGCGGCCCAGTTCGTAGCCGGCGCCCTGCCCGAGGGGCGCACCGACCGGTACGCCCGCGGGCGCCACCTCGCCGGTCACCGAGGTGACGAGCGGCGAGGGCCAGCCGGCCGACGCGGCGGTGAGTTCCCCGCACACGGGATCGTAGACGGCGTACAGGCAGCGGGGGGCGTCGGCCGGTGACGGCCAGGAGGCAGGGCTGCCGGGAAGGATCCGTCCGGTGACGTCGTCCAGATGGGCCAGCAGTTCATCGGGAGGAATCTCGAGCGAGGCGAGCGTACCGAGCGCCGTCCGGAAGCGCCCCATGGTCACCGACGCGTCGAGACCTTGTTGCGGGACCTGGCCGATGGCGATGCCGACGCGGGCGGCGGACAGGGCGATGACGTCGAACCAGACGGTGTGCCGCCTCCCCGGTGTGTAGAAGTGCGCCGTGCTCACGGCGGACAGTTCGGGGAACGTCTTGGGAAGCAGCTTCCGTTGCAGGGTGACGGCTGTGGTGTGCTCCCTCGTGTAGCGGCGCGCGTTCTCGATGTGGATGCATGCCGTGGCACTCACCTGCTCGGCGAGATCCACGTCGTGCGGGTCGAACGGCACGGGGTGGCGCGGCCCCCGGTAGAAGCTGGCCAGCCCCAGGACCCTCCCCTGGTACGACAGCGGCAGGACGATCATCGAGTGGATCCGGGCGTCCCGCAGGGCACCGCTGCGGGCGACATCGTGCATCAGCCAGTCGGAGGGCGAGGTTTCGGGGGCCAGCAGCCGCGGTGTCAGGTCCGCCATGGCCTGTGTGTACGGCGTGGGAGAGGTGAAGTAGCTCATCTCCCCCACGGCGTAGACGGCCTGCAGGTCCCCCGGGGCTTCGAAGGCGGCCCGGCGCAGGACGATGTCGGTGCCGACGGGCGGTGGCGGCGCGTCCGACCCCTGCAGCACGGCGTCGATCAGGTCGACCGACACCGCGTCGGCGAAGTCCTCGGTGGCCACCGAGGCGAGTTCCCGCGCGGTCTTCATCGCGTCCAGCGTGGTGCCGATCGTCTCGTGGGCGCGGGCGAGGAGTCGGGCTGCGCCCTGGGCGCGGTCCTGTGCGGTGACATCGTGGATCACGGACCCGGCGCCGATGGTCCGGCGGCCGTCTCTCAGCCGGAACGCCGTGACCGCGAAGACTCTCGGCTGCCCTCGCCCGTCATGGCCCTGGACCTTCCCCCGCACGGCCGGGTCTCCGCCGTCGAGGACCTCCTGGAGGAAGTCGGCCATCGGGAGGCGGGAACCGAGTTCCGCGACCCGGTTCCCGATCACCTGTCCCTCGGTGCGTCCGCGCATCGCCAGAGCCGCGGCGTTGCTGCGTACGACACGTGACTCGGCGTCGTACATCTCCAGTCCCGCGGTGGACTGCTCGAAGGCCGAGAATTCGAAGGCCGCTTCCAGCCGCGCCGCGGCGGGACCGAGCGCGGCATGCGCCACGGTGACGAGTGTGTGCGCGTCGACGCCTGCCGCGTCGACCGACAGGGCGAGCTGTTCGGGGGGTTCACCGCCGTCCGCGGGGTGCTCCACAAGGGCGCGGAGCAGTTGCCCCGCGCTCATTCCCACGGTGTCGGCCGCGGAGAGCGCCGGGTACCTTCCCGCACCGTCGCGCCATTCGGTGACGCGGCCGGTGTCGTCCAGGATGAATGAAGTGTCGTGTGCCATCGGCGGCACCTCCTCGCACGGCCCGTTCCCGCGGATGGGCATCGGCGCCCCGGCCGTGCGACGTCTCTTCCAGGCTGATGGCTGGGCGCACGGTCGGCAACCGGTCCACGCCGCACCGGGCGCCACCGACGGTTCACCGCGCGCCGCCGAATACGCGCCCGGTGGCTCGCGCGTCGCCGGTGATGCGGCGCCGGGACGGGAATGCGACGCTTGCTGTGCACGCGGGGGCGGGAGTCATGGGTCCGGGACCCATCCGATCGCGCGACGGAAGGTTCGTCATGATCCGTTTGATGCGTCCCCTCCTGTACGGGGCGGCGGCCGGAGCGGCCGGGACGACGGCGCTCAACATCGTCAGCTACGCCGACATGGCGTTCCGGGGCCGGGCCGCCAGCAACACGCCTGAGGTGACCCTGCGCAGGCTGGCCGAAAAGCTCCATGTGCGCATCCCCGGCGAGGGCCCGACGCTGGAGAACCGCGTCGCCGGGCTCGCGCCGATAACGGGGTTCGCCGCCGGGCTCGGCATGGGTGTCGCCCTGGCCGTCGCACGCGCCGCCGGATGGCGCCCGTCCATGGCCGTCCAGTACACCGCCGCGTCGATCGGCGCGCTGATCGGGACGAACGGTCCGATGACGGTCCTCGGAGTGACCGATCCACGGACGTGGGCGGCATCGGACTGGGTCTCGGACATCGTCCCGCACCTGGCCTACGCGTGGGTGACCGTGGGTGTCCTCGACGGCCTGGACCGCTGACCGCCCGGACCGCTGACGCCCTGGACCGCTGACGGCCGGACCGCTGCTCACCCCCGCCCTGGTACCGCTGCTCACCGGCTGCTCGGGGGGTCGCGGAACGCATGCATGGCCGGCCGGAGTCCCTGACCGATGCGCCGCTCGCCCCTGCCGAGTCCGGAACTCCGCCCGATTGGGGCGAAATGCTACATTCGCCTGGATCACGTCGCGGCGCCTAGTGAGCGGTTGGGTATGTCTATCGGGAGCTCCGACTTCACGCGGCAGACGAAGGTCGGCGCCACCTCACCCTCACCGTTGCGGACGTTCCTGCGGACGGAGTCCGGCAGCGCGGTGGCGCTCGTGGCGGCGACGCTGGCGGCCCTCGTCTGGGCCAACGTCGCGGCGTCCGGCTACGAGGATTTCTGGCTGACCGACCTGTCCGTCCGGATCGGCACGTACGAGATGCGGCTGTCGGCGCGTTCGTGGGTGAACAGCGGGCTGATGACGTTCTTCTTCCTCGTCGTCGGGCTGGAGGCGCGCCGCGAGTTCGACATGGGCGAACTCCGCGACCGGCGGCGGACCGTGCTCCCGCTCGCGGCCGGCACGGGCGGCATGCTCGTCCCCGTCGCCGTCTATCTCGCCTTCAACGCGGGCACCGGGGCGGCGGAGGGCTGGGGTGCCGCCATGTCGACCGACACCGCCTTCGCCCTGGGCATGCTCGCCATCATCGGGCGCCGGACACCCCCGGGGCTCCGGGTCTTCATCCTCACCATGTCGGTGGTGGACGACTTCCTGGCCCTGGCGGTCATCACCGTCGTCTACAGCGACGACGTCGATGTGCCCGTGCTCGTCGGCGCCCTCATCGCCCTGGGCGTGATCCTCCTCTCCTGGCGGCTGTGGGTGCGCCGAGGTGTGGTGTACGCGGTGCTGGCCCTGGTCATCTGGGTGGCCTTCCTCGAATCCGGCGTGGAGCCCGTGGTGATCGGGCTCGCGATGGGTCTTGTGACCTGTGCCTATCCGGCGTCACGCGAGGACCTCGAACGTGCGACGGGGCTGTTCCGGCTCTTCCGGGAGCAGCCGACGCCCGAACTCGAGAGGTCCGTGCGCGCGGGCCTCACCTCGGCCGTGTCCCCGAACGAGCGCCTGCAGAACCTGTTCCACCCCTGGACCAGCTATGCGATCGTCCCGCTCTTCGCCCTGGCCAACGCCGGTATCCACGTCACCGGCGACGAGTTGGCGCGGTCCTTCTCGTCGCCCGTGACCCTCGGCATCCTCGTCGGGTACGTGGCCGGCAAGCCCGTGGGGGTTCTCGGGGCGTCAGCGCTGACCACCGTGTTCAGCAGGGGCCGGGCCAGGCCTCCCGTCGGCTGGGGGGCCATCCTCATCGGAGGAACACTCTCCGGGGTCGGCTTCACGGTGTCCCTGCTCATCGCGTCCCTCGCCTTCGACGGCCCGCTCCTCACCGACGCGAAGATCAGCATCCTGAGTGCGGTGATCTGCGCCTTCCTCGTCAGCCGGCTCACCACGGGCGTGATCGCGCTGCTCCCCCGCCGGCTGCGGGTGCGGGCGCTGCTCGGCAGGGCGGAGACAATCATCGATCTCGCCGTACCCGTGGATCCGGCGCGTGACCATGTGCGGGGCCCGCAGCAGGCGCCGGTCACCGTCGTGGAGTACGGCGACTACGAGTGCCCGTACTGCGGCGAGGCCGAACCGGTCCTGCGGGAACTCCTCAGGGACCGCGGGGACGTGCGCTACGTCTGGCGGCACCTCCCGCTGACCGACGTCCACGTGCACGCCCAGATCGCCGCGGAGGCCGCCGAGGCGGCGGCGTCGCAGGGGAGGTACTGGGAGATGCACAGCATGCTGATGGACCACCAGGGGGCGCTGCGCTTCGAGCACCTCGTGGGATACGCGCAGGACATCGGGCTGGACACCGAGCGCTTCCAGCGGGACATGCGCAGCCACGCCGGCATGGCGCACGTGGCCGAGGACGTCGAATCGGCCGACCTCAGCGGCGTGGCCGGGACGCCGACCTTCTTCGTCAACGGCCTCCGGCATCAGGGCGCCTACGACATCGACAGCCTGTCCACCGCCGTGCGCGTCGCGAAGGCACGGACCATGGTGCCGCGCTGAGGAGGGGCGCGCCGTGGCGCGCGCCCGCCCTCCGCACGCGTCCTCCTACACCGCGGCCACGGGGGCGGCGCGGAACGCGGCGACGTGCTCCTCGGCCCAGCGGTCGAACCCGCGCGCGGGCAGCCCGGTCACCTTCTCCACGGTGTCGACGACGGTACGGCCCACCGCCGGAGTGTTCCCGTACGCCTCGATCAGAAAGCCGATGACCTGCTCGGGCAGGCCCGCGGCCCGCCAGCGTGCCACCGCCTGGTCCTCGGTGAGCTCGGTCAGGGCGATCTCCCGCCCTCGCGCGGCGGCGAGGACGGCGACCTTGTCCCCCACGGTCAGCAGCTGAGGGCCGGTGAGCACGTACTCCTGTCCGGCGTGCCCGTCCTCGGTGAGGGCGACGGCCGCGACGGCACCGATGTCACCCTCGTGGACCATGGCACTGAGCCGGGAGACGAACGGTTCCCGTACGGCGTCCGAATCCCTGATGCCGCCCGCCCACTCCAGGGCGTTGGCCATGAACTCGACCGGCATGAGCACGGTCCAGGCCATGCCTCCCTGGGCGCGCACCGCGTCTTCGACCAGGGAGGGTCCGCCGCCGTGCAGCACGGTGACACGGGCGACGCCGGCGGCGCGGGCGAGTTCCAGCAGCCGCGGTCCGGTTTCGAGCGGGGTGAAGTACGGTCCGCCGAAGGTGACGAGGTGAAGGCCCGTGACGCCGTCCAGGGCGGGGGCCACGCTGTCGGGATCGGTCAGGTCGCCCCGGACGACCTCCACACCCGCGGGGAGGGAGGCCGCGTCCGGATTCCGGCTGAGAGCGCGCACCACGTGCCCGTGGGCGAGGAGTTCGGCGACGACCTGCCGTCCCACCGTGCCGGTCGCACCGGTGACGAGAACTTTCCGCGTCTGAGTCATGGGCCGACCGTACGAGGGCAATAGGACAGCTTCCGTCCGCATCGGCGTGGATCACGGGATGCCCGGAGCGGTTCTGCGGCGAGCTCCCTGCGCGCGCTCCGCCAGGCTCCCGGGTCAGGCCTCGATGTAGGCGACGACGACCACTGTCCGCAGTGCTGTGACGAAGTACAGGACCCGCACCTCTTCGATCGCGTCGGCGTACTGGCGCAGGGGCGGCTCGGCACCGGTGCCGGGGATCGGCTCGCCGATGTCCGGGTCGACGCTGATGACGACGAGGGTGCGGTCCAGTGCGTGCACCGCACTCTCCGAGAGCTCTTCGAGTTGCTTGGCCGCCGAGTCGCTGAAGGCGATGCGGGCCCGCATCGACGCCATCAGGCCACCGCGGGACGCTGGGCGGCCAGGTGGGCGAGGCGTGCGTCGCGGAGATCCTCCCACGGTGTGCACGCGTCGACGGGCGGCAGGCCGTTGGCCGCGATGTCCTCCAGGACGGCGGCGAGGCGGTCGGCGTCCGCGCGGGTCTTCGCCGCGTAGGCCCGGACCGCGTCGGCGGCCGAGGGCTCCAACTGCGCGCGGACCGCGTCGGGGACGGGCTGATCGCTCATCGAGGACTCCAGGCGTGTGTACGGCGTTCTCCTCACGGTAGCGCCGGTGTCCGGGCCCGGTCCCCGGTACGCACGAACCGGTGAACGCCACGCTCTCCCGTGCACGTTCACCGGCCACCCGAAGTGGCCCGGGCACACTTCGACGCCCGGTCCGCCCACCGGGGCCGCGGCCTCGCCCACCGGGGCCGCGGCCTCGCCCGCCGGGCGGGCGGGCACCGGCGACCGCACGCCGCCCTCACCACCCCACTCGACCGGCCCCCGGGGCCGAGGGACGGGCCCTCTCACCCGATCGGGGCAGCACACCCACCCACGGGTGATGGCCGTGCGCACCCCGCGCAGCCGCCCCAGGCCGCCCGGCACACCGACGCCCGCAACGGTTCCTCACCCCGATACGTGCGGCGCGCCTGAACCTGACGGACGGTTCGCCCTGATATGCGCACTTCCGCGAACCGTCTTAGCCTGCTGACACTGCTCACATAATCGACGGCCGGTCCAGCCGGCGGAGGGCGAGCTTCCATGGCTGAGCGAGGGAAGAAACTCGGACTGGTCGGCGAACTGTCGGCCGAGTTCGCGGGCACCTTGATCCTCATCCTCTTCGGGTGCGGCGTGGTGGCCCAAGTGGTGGCGGGCGGCGCCCTGACCGATCCGCCCGGCGGGCTCGGGAACCACGACAGCATCTCCTGGGCGTGGGGGCTGGGAGTCACCTTGGGCGTCTACGTGGCGGCCCGGCTGAGCGGTGCTCATCTCAACCCCGCCCTGACCATCGCCCTTGCGACGTTCAGGGGGTTCCCCTGGAAGAAGGTCGCTCCTTACGCGCTGGCCCAGACGGCCGGCGCCTTCGTGGCAGCCCTCCTCGTCCGCTGGAACTACACCGAGGCACTGGCGAAGGCCGACCCCGGGCACACCGAGAAGACGCAGATCGTCTTCTCCACCCTGCCCGCCAACGGCAACACCGCTCTGCCCGTGCACGAGTGGGGCGCGTTCCGCGACCAGGTCATCGGCACGGCCATCCTGCTGCTGCTGGTCATGGCCATCACGGACATGCTGAACACACCGCCCGGCGCGAACCTGGCCCCGTTCATCATCGGCCTGGTCGTAGTGGCGATCGGCATGGCCTGGGGAACCAACGCGGGATACGCGATCAACCCCGCCCGTGACTTCGGCCCCCGGCTCGCGAGCTTCATCACCGGTTACGACGGAGCCTGGCGGGATCAGTACGGGAATCTCTACTTCTGGGTCCCCATCGCGGGCCCGGTGGTCGGTGCCCTGCTCGGCGGAGGGTTGTACAAGGGCTTCATCGGCCGATTCCTGCCGGTCGCCGAACCCGAGCCGCCGGGACGCGTCCCGGCACCCCAGGACTGACAGCACCGGCAGGAGAGGTAGGACATCATGGCGGACTTCATCGGCGCGGTGGACCAAGGCACCACCAGCACCCGATTCATGATCTTCGATCACGGCGGCAACGAGGTCGCCAAGCACCAGCTCGAACACGCCCAGATCCTCCCTCGCTCGGGCTGGGTGGAACACGATCCCGTGGAGATCTGGGAACGCACCAACTCGGTGATCCAGAACGCCCTCCGGTACGGCGGCCTGTCGCCGACCGACCTGGCGGCCATCGGGATCACCAACCAGCGCGAGACCACGGTGGTGTGGGACCGCCGCAACGGGCGGCCCTACTACAACGCCATCGTGTGGCAGGACACGCGTACGGACGTCATCGCGGCGAACCTCGATCGCTCCGGCAAGGGCGACGTCATCCGCCGCAAGGCCGGCCTCCCGCCGGCGACGTACTTCTCCGGCGGAAAGATCCAGTGGATCCTGGAGAACGTCGACGGCGTACGGGAGGCGGCCGAGGCCGGTCACGCCGTGTTCGGCAACACCGACGCCTGGGTCCTGTGGAACCTGACGGGTGGTCCCGACGGCGGCATCCACGCCACCGACGTGACCAACGCGAGCCGCACCATGCTGATGGACCTGGAGACCCTCGACTGGGACGACGAGCTCCTGGGATTCTTCGGCATCCCCCGGAGCATGCTGCCCAAGATCAATCCCTCGTCGCATCCGGAGGCGTACGGGGCGACCCGCACGTCGCGGCCGCTGCGGGCCGCCATCCCCATCGGCGGCGTCCTCGGCGACCAGCAGGCGGCCACCGTCGGACAGGTCTGCTTCTCGCCCGGCGAGGCCAAGAACACTTACGGCACGGGCAACTTCCTCGTGCTCAACACCGGTCACGAGCTGGTCCGCTCCCAGCACGGGCTGCTCACGACGGTGGCCTACCAGTTCGGTGACGAACCGGTGGTGTACGCGCTGGAGGGCTCCATCGCGGTCACCGGCTCCGCGGTGCAGTGGCTGCGCGACCAGATGAAGATCATCAAGACCGCGCCGGAGAGCGAGGAACTGGCGCGCACCGTCGAGGACAACGGCGGGATGTACTTCGTCCCCGCGTTCTCGGGTCTCTTCGCGCCCTACTGGCGCTCGGACGCCCGAGGAGCGATCGTCGGGCTTGCCCGCTACAACGACAACGCGCACCTTGCACGGGCGACCCTGGAAGCCATCTGCTACCAGAGCCGCGACGTGGTCGAGGCCATGGAGCAGGACTCCGGTGTCCACCTCGACGTGCTCAAGGTCGACGGCGGTGTCACGGCCAACGACCTCTGCATGCAGATCCAGTCCGACGTGCTCGGCGTCCCGGTCAGCCGTCCCGTGGTCGCGGAGACGACCGCGCTGGGCGCGGCCTACGCCGCGGGGCTCGCCACGGGCTTCTGGCAGAACACGGACGAACTGCGCACGCACTGGGCCGAGTCCAAGCGCTGGTCGCCCGAGTGGTCCGAGGAGCAGCGCGCGGAAGGGTACGCCGGCTGGAAGAAGGCCGTGGAGCGCACCCTCGACTGGGTGAAGGTCCCCTGACCTCTTCGGGTCGTGCGGACATCGGGGCGGCCCGCGCGGGTCCCTCGTGACGACGACGGGCCGGCCGGCATCAGCGGATGCCGGCCGGCCCCCGTGCGTGCCGATGGGCGCTGCCCCGGACGGGCGCGCAGGGAGTACGCTCCTGCCGGACCGCGGACGACTGCGTCGGGCGGAATACGTGACAGTCAGGGGCGAAATGGCGCGGGCGTTCGGAGCGTTGGTCACGGCTCTGGCTCTGGTGGCGACGGGGGCGGGGTGTTCCTCGTCCGCGGCCGGCGACGCGCAGTGGCTGACCGAGCAGCGGAAGAGCTACTGCACGCAGTTGGGGACTTGGCAGAGGGCGCGCAACGCGGAGGACACGGAGGATCCGGCGGCATCAGGGTTCGAAGAGGTGGAGGCCACCGCCCAGGACGCCTTCCTCGCGATGCGCGCGCTCAAGGACGAACCCGTCGGCGGAGGCCGCACGCTGGGCGAGGCGACGGCTGCCGCGATGCACCACGGCGACTCGGAGGCGGAGGGCCGCGTCGTGACGTACTGCGACGATGCGGGGTTCGAGACGCTGATGCGGTGACGCTCCCCGATGTCCCGCCGTCCTCCCACGAGGGCTTTGATCAGCAGCGCGCGTGCGTGGCCCGGGGCACGAACTCGGTGGGCAGGACGAGGCGTTCACCTGAGGGGTCTGCCTGGCCGTCGATGCGCCGGACGAGGAGCCGCGCCGCCTGACGGGAGAGCTCTCCGAGATCGTGCCGCACCGTGGTCAGCCGGAAGACCTCCCATGCCGCCATGGGGAGGTCGTCGAAGCCGATCACGGTCAGGTCGTCGGGGACCCGGAGTCCTGCCGCGAGGGCCGCGTTCAGTACGCCGATGGCCACCACGTCGTTGCCGCAGAAGACGGCGGTGGGGGTCTCGGCCGCGTCGAGGAGGGTGGGCAGGGCCCGGTAGCCGGTCTCGTACTCGAAGGCGCCCCGCACCACGCGGTCGGCGGGCAGTCCCACACCCGCGTCCGCGAGGGCGAGCCGGAAGCCCATCTCGCGCTCACGCCCCGTCGTCGTGTTGGCCGCACCGAAGATCCCGGCGATCCGCCGGTGTCCGAGCCCGATGAGCACGTCGGCGACCTGGCGGCCCCCTCCCTCGTTGTCGACGACGGAGGCGTAGTCGCCGCTCCCGCCCATGTCGCGGTTGAGGAAGACGTACGGCATGTTCCGGCGGTCGAGCTGGGCGGGCAGCCGGGAATCGGTGGTGGCCGTGGCGAGCACCACGCCGTCCAGGGACTGGTCGAGGAGCTTCTCCTCGGCGACCGCCTCGTCCGAGCGTTCGGTGAGGAGCATCATGCGGTAGCCGAGACGCTGCAGTTCGTCGTGCAGGGGCGCGACGACGTGCGGGTAGAACGGATTCGTCAGGTCGGTCACGATCACCCCGATGCGCCGGGTGGACCGGGTGGAGAGCGTACGGCCGGCCTCGCTGGGCACGTAGTTCAGCGCCTGCGCGGCCTGCCGGACCTTCTCACGGGTCGCGGCGGACACCCGGGGATCGTCGCGCAGGGCGCGGGAGACCGTGGGCTGGGACACGCCTGCCAGCCTGGCCACGTCGTGACTCGTGATCGACATCCGCCCTCTCCTCGCCGCCGCACGGACAACGCACTGCGGCACTCCGGCACCACTATACGTATGTAGCACCGTTTCGGGGAGGCCGCCGGGCGAACGCTCCGGGCGGCGTCCCCGCACCTTCCCCTCCCGAATCACCGGACACCGGCGGCCTGTTGTGGCGGTGGAGACGTTCGGTGAATCCTCACCCTCACGCTTCGCCGATGCACCTACGGCTCACCCCGCACCGTGACGCGATCCCGAGCGACCCCTTGACATACGCCCGGACAGGACCTGTCATGGGAATGCATACGTATTCCAAGCGAAGACGAAGGAGCCGTCATGTCCGATGCACTCGTGCCCGATGCAGTCCGACCCGATGCGGTCGTGTCCGATCCGGTCGTGTCCGATCCGGTCGTGTCCGAGGCGGCCGATGCGGTCGTGTCGGCCGCAGAGCTGGAGCGCCGCACGATCCGCCGCGGCGACTTCGTCTCCTGCAACCAGGCGTTCATCGACTGCCGCACACCGGGGTCGGACCGGAAGGAGAACTACGCCATGATCGGGCCCGGCGTCTCGCAGGCGGCCGGGCAGCACGTCAACCTCCGGTTGCCGCACGGCTACAACATCGGTGCGGCCGCCATGCCCCACGGAATCACCAACAACCTCCATCTCCACTACACGGCCGAGGTGTTCGTCTGCACCGAGGGCGAGTACCTGCTGCGCTGGGGTGCCGACGGTTCCGAGGGCGAGCACCTGCTCAGGGCGGGTGACATCGCCTCCGTCCCCACCTGGATCTTCCGCGGCTTCACGAACACCGGACCCGACGACGGCTGGATGTTCACCGTGCTCGGCATGGACCACACCGGCGGCATCATCTGGGGCCCATCGGTCCTGCGCGAGGCGGAGGACCACGGCCTCTACCTCAGCGCCGACAACGAACTCATCGACACGGTCGCCGGCGACGAGATCCCCGACGGGACGGAACTCACGAAGCCGATGGCGCGGGAACACATCGACCGGCTGCGCCACTACAGCCCCGATGAGATGCGGCGCCGTGTGGCGTCGGCGGACGACCTGGTCTGGTCCGAGCAGCCGTTCCTCGACAGCGCCCTGCCCGGCGGAGGCGCCCTCCTGAGCTGCGTCATCGGGTTCGGAATGACGGAGGACCTGCACCAGGAGCCGCGGATCTTCAACCCTCACGGGCACAACGTCGCCTGGCTGCGCGCCGAGCCCGGCCAGGGCATCTCCCTCCACCGGCAACGTGAGACACAGACGCTGATCGTGAAGGACGGCCTGTGGGAGATCACCCTCAACCGCACCGACCCCGTCCCGGTTCGGCTGGGCCCGCGCGACATGCTCTCGGTGCCCCAGGACGCGTGGCGGACCGTACGCAACGTCGGCGACGGGCGGGGTGACCTCATGGTCGTGAACTCCGGTGACGGCCGGGTCCGCCTGGACTGGGACGAGGAGGTCGAGAAGAGCGCCGCCGACGCCGGGTTCGGCATCGACCACAACGGCTACGTCGCGCCCTACGCGCTGCTGCCCCGCTCAGCGCGCCGCTGGTGACCGCCCCCGCCGGCGGGCCGTCGGGTCCGCTGCCCGTGGTGACGGTCCCGGGCATGCTGTGCGACGCGTCCCTCTGGGCCGGCGTCGACTTCCCCGAGGGGCACGCGGTCCACCACGTCGAACCGGCGAAGCCGGACATCGGCGCCATGGCCGAGGATCTGCTCTCCTCGGTGAGCGGGCCGTTCGTCGTGGTCGGACTCAGCCTCGGGGCCATCGTCGCCTTCGAGGCGCTGCGCCGGGCCCCGGAACGGATCGGCGGACTGTGCGTCATGTCGACGAACGCCGGCGCACCCCGCCCCGACCAGTACGCCGCCTGGCGTGCGATGGACGGGCTGATCGCCGACGGGCGCTTCGGGGACGTCGTGGAGCAGACGCTGCCGGCCATGTTCCCCGCGTCCCCTCCACCCGGCGGATCGGCGGACCGCTACCGGCGTATGGCACTCGCCGTCGGCCCTCGCGTCGCGCGCGCCCAGCTCGCCGCCCAGGCCACCCGACGGGACGCCGTCGGAGCGCTGCGCCGGGCGCGTTGCCCCGCGGTGGTCCTGTCCGGAGGGCAGGACGCCCTGTGCCCCCCGGACTTCCATCGCGTGATCGCCCGGGCACTGCCAGGGGCGCGGCTCCACGACCTGCCCGGAGCGGGCCACCTGCTGCCCTGGCAGTGCCCCGAGGCCGTCTCGTCGGCGCTGCGGGATCTGGTCGACCGGGCCGCGGCACACAGGGCCGCACATCTCTCCGACCCGGGCGCACCTCGCTGATCGAGCACCTGAGGGCACACCTCGCCCCGGCCAGTACGCCGCGTCTCCTCCCCCCGCCCCCGCACTCCCTCTCCGCTGCTCCCCCCGCGATCGAGAACCACTCCCGAAAGAGAGCGACATGCCTCGTTTCCTCAAGTCCTCCGCCCCCGACGCCCAGGTGCGCTCCGCTCGCGCGGACGTCGCCGACCGGGTCGCCGGCATCCTCGGCGACGTCCGCGAACACGGCGACGAAGCGGTCCGCCGGTACTCCGAGAAGTTCGACAACTGGAGCCCCGAGTCCTTCCGCCTGAGCCCGGACGAGATCAGGCGGATCGTCGCCGGGGTGCCGGACACGGTCCTGGAGGACATCCGCTTCGTGCAGGAGCAGGTGCGCACCTTCGCCCGGGCGCAGCGGGACTCGCTCCACGATGTGGAGATCGAGACCCTCCCCGGTGTCCGGCTGGGCCACCGGCACGTACCCGTGGCCGGCGCGGGCGCCTACGTGCCGGGCGGGCGTTTTCCCCTCACCGCGTCGGCGCACATGACGATCGTGACCGCGAAGGTGGCCGGGGTGGAGCGGGTCGCCGCGTGCACCCCGCCCATCCGAGGGGAGATCCCCGCCGCCACCGTCGCGGCCATGCACATGGCGGGCGCGGACGAGATCCATCTGCTGGGAGGGGTCCAGGCGGTGGCGGCACTCGCCATCGGCACCGAGACGGTCGGCCGGGTGCCGCTGATCGCGGGTCCCGGCAACGCCTACGTGGCCGAGGCCAAGCGCCAGCTGTTCGGCGAGGTCGGGATCGACCTCTTCGCGGGTCCCACGGAGATCCTGGTGATCGCCGACGAACACGCGGACCCCTTCGTGGTGGCCGTGGACCTCCTCTCGCAGGCCGAGCACGGCCCGGACTCACCCGCCGTACTCGTCACCACGTCCGAGGCGCTGGGCCGGGAGGCCGAGCGCCACATCGAACGGCTGCTGCCCGGCATGCCGACGAACGACTTCGCGGGCCCTGCGTGGCGGGACCACGGCGAGATCGTCGTGGTGGACTCGCTGGACGAGGCGTTCACCGTTGCCGACTCCTACGCGACCGAGCACGTGGAGGTCCTCACGGAGAACCCTCGCCAGGCGCTGGACCGGATGCGGGACTACGGCGCGCTCTTCCTGGGCGAGGGCACCTGTGTCTCCTACGGGGACAAGGTCATCGGCACGAACCACGTCCTGCCCACCCGGGGAGCCGCCCGCTACACGGGAGGCCTGTGGGTGGGCAAGTACCTCAAGACGGTGACCTATCAGGAGGTCACGGACACCGCGTCGTCGGCGCTGCTCGGCGAGGTGTGCGGGCGGGCGGCACGCGTCGAGCTCTTCGAGGGCCATGCCCGCTCCGGCGACGTACGCTCCGCGAAGTACGGCAACGGCACGCTGCCGTGGAACGACGAGGCCCGCGCATGAGCGGCGGCCGGGCCCCGCTGAGCGGGCGCACGGCGCTCGTCACCGGAGGCGGCAGCGGTCTCGGTGCCGCGATCGCCCGTTCGCTGGTGGCCGACGGGGCGAGGGTGGTGATCACGGGCCGCAACGCGTCCGCGCTGAGGGAGACCGCCTCGCGCCTCGGCCCCGGTGTCGTCCACCGGGTGTGCGACGTGTCGTCACCGCAGGAGGTCGGGGAACTGGCGGCGGGCCTTGCCGGCGAGGAGATCTCGGTCCTCGTGAACAACGCCGGGATCGCAGGACCCGTGGCGCCACTGGTCGACGTCTCTCCGTCGGACTGGGACGAGGTCTTCGACGTCAACGTGCGCGGAGTGTTCCTGATGTGCCGGGCCTTCCTGCCCGCCATGACGGAGCGCGGCACCGGGGACGTCGTGAACATCGCCTCGGTGTCGGGCAAGCGGCCGCTGCTGCGGCGTACGCCGTACTGCGCGTCCAAGATGGCGGTCATCGGTCTGACGGCCACCCTCGCGGGCGAGGTCGGCCCGTCGGGTGTCACGGTGAACTCGCTGTCGCCGGGGCCGGTCTCCGGCCCGAGGATGGAGCGCAACTTCCGGCTGGAGGCGGAGCGCACGGGCGGCAGCTACGCCCAGGCCGAGGAGGCCTTCGTCTCCCGGTCCGCCCTCGGCCGGATGGTGACCGAGGACGAGGTGGGCGCCGCCGTGCTCGCGATGCTGCGGATGCCGGGGCTGTGCGGTGCGGACATCGACCTCTCGGCGGGGATGGTGGCGCGGTGACGGCATCGCTCCCCTCCCCCGCGGCCCGCTCCGGGCGGCGTTCCCTCAAGTCCAGGCTGGCCCGCGGTGAACAGCTCCACGGCGTCCTGCTGCGGCTGCCCTCGGAGACGCTGGTGGAAATGGCGGGCGTCGCGGGTCTCGACTACGTGGTCGTCGACTGCGAGCACGGACCGGCGGACACGGCTCTCCTCCAGCACCATCTGACGGCGGCGGCCGCTCAGGGCATCGACGTCCTCGTGCGGGTGGGTACGTCCGAGCCCGCCCTCGCACTGCGTTGTCTGGACCTGGGCGCCGCGGGCATCATCCATCCGCACATCGAGTCGGCTCAGGACGCGCGACGGGCGGTCGAGGCCGTCCACTACCCGCCGTTGGGGACACGGGGTTTCGCGACGTACAGCAGAGCCGGGCGCTTCGGGACGGTCCCGGCGGCCGAGCACGTGGCGGCGTCACGCGAAGCCCTGGTCGTGGCCATGATCGAGACGGAGAGGGCTTGTGCCGCCGCCGAGGATATCGCCGCCACGCAGGGGCTCGACGCGATCCTGGTGGGCCCGGCGGACCTGGCCGCCGACTGCGGCTTCCCGGCGCAGGGGGTGATCGAGGGCCTGACCGCCGAGGTGCACCGGGCGACGCGGGCGGCGGGGCGGTCCGTCATGACGATCGTCCCGGGCGCCGAGGGCGCCAGGGCGGCCGGCCGGGCGGGTGCGCAGTTGGTGCTCTGCAACATGGCGCAGGTCCTGATGGACACCTTCCGCTCGCTCGCCGCACCGGAACCGCGGGGTTCCGGCTCTGCGGGTGTGTGGGAGAGAAGGCGGCCGGGGCCGGGGCCGGCATGAGCGTCCGATGAGGCGCGGGTGTACGGGCGGAGGGGTGAGCGTGCCCCCGGTTGTGCCCTGCGCACCCTGTCGGCGTCCCTACGCCGGCCGGCGGGGCGCGCTCCGCGTGTCCCGGTACGGCCTCCGGCCTGGGTCCGCCGCGCCCCCCGGCCTCCTCGAAACGCTCACCGAGCAGCACCTCTCCACCTCTTGACGGCTTCAGCGCCGCTCCTTAGTGTTCGGCAGAAGTTCATACGTATGCATACCCCAGTCACCGCGCGAAGGGAGAAGCCGTGTCCGCCGTAGCTCCACCCACCACCGCCCCCGGCACCCAGGGGATCGACATCCGGAAGCGGAATGCGATTCGCCGAGCGATCGGCGCAGGAAGCATAGGCAACTTCGTCGAACAGTTCGACTACGGCCTCTACGGCTACATGGCCCCGGTGCTCGCTCCGGCCTTCTTCCCGGAGAGCGACCCCGCGGTTGCCGTGCTCAGCACCTACGCGATCATCGCCATCGCGTGCCTCTTCCGGCCCGTGGGCGGGACGCTCGTCGGCCGCTGGGGCGACCGCGTGGGCCGCAAGAAGACGCTGCTGTGGACGATCGTCCTGATGGGCGTCACCACGGCCCTGATCGGGGCACTGCCGACGTACCAGCAGATCGGGATCCTCGCCCCGGTGCTCCTGCTGCTGCTCCGCGTCGTGCAGGGCATGGTCTCGGGCGGTGAGTACGTCGGGGCGGTCGCCTTCATCGTGGAGTGGGCGGAGCCGAAACGACGGGGTTATTACGCCTCGTACGCCTCCAACAGCTGTTTCGCCGGAATCCTCGCCGGGGCCGGCACCGCCGCTCTGACCAGCTGGCTCTTCCAGGGCCCGTCCCTGGACTCCTGGGGCTGGCGCATACCCTTCCTCCTCGCGCTTCCGCTGAGCGCGGTCGGCATCTGGCTGCGCAGCCGCATCGAGGAGTCGCCGGAGTTCGTCCGGGCGACGGAGAACGGCACGGAGGTGGCGAAGTCGCCGGTCCTGGACGCCCTGCGCACGCAGTGGCGGCCGATGCTCGTCTTCTGCGGCGTCTCGGTGATGCTCGCGATCCTGTCCTACAGCTGGGTCACCTTCTACCCGCAGTACCTCACCGGGACCCTGGGCCTGCCGCGCTGGATGGCGCTGACGTCCAACGCGCTCTCGATCGCCGTGCTCATCCCGCTGCTGCCGCTGGCCGGCACCCTCTCGGACCGGATCGGGCGCAAGCCGATGCTGATCGCCGGTGCCGTGGCCTGCATCGTCCTCGTCCCGCTGGCCTTCCGGGTCGGCGAGGGAGGCACCTTCGGCGCGGCCGTGGCCAGCCAGCTGATCTACATCGTCCCCGAGTTCTTCCTGACCGGCATCGTCACGGTCTGCACGGCGGAACTCTTCGCGACGCGCACGCGGTTCAGCGCAAGCGCGATCGCCTACAACAGTTCGTTCTCCATCTTCATGGGGATCACGCCGTTCGTCGCCGCCCTGCTGGTCTCCAGCTTCGACACGATCTACGCCGTGTGGGTCTATCTCGCGGCCGCCGCGGTCCTGGCCCTGGTCGTCGTGAGCGCCTTCATGACCGAGACGTACCGGAGTCATCTCGGGTCGGACAAGTTCTCCGCCTGAGCCATGCCGGACCGACTGCCGGTGACCCGGCGCCACCACGGGAGACACTCTCCCGCAGCACCATCCACTACATACGCATTCACATGATCGGCCGAAAGGTGAACACCATGCCGCTGGACCCCGTCGCCCACCTCCCCTACTCCGACCCGGACGACTTCATCCGCGAGGTGACGGACCGCATCTGGGTCGGTCGCGACATCTCCTACATCGTCGACAACTACGAGCCGGACTCGATCGTCCACACGAGTCTCGGGACCGTGGTGGGCCGCGACGGTGTGATCGAGGGCAGCACCATGCGCATGGGCAGCACGCCCGGCCACATCGGCCAGGCCGAGGACGTGGTGTGGGAGGCCCGCGGTGACGACGCCTTCCTCAGCTCGCACCTGGTCTTCTCGGCGGACGAACACCTGGTCGACGGCAGGAACATCCGGATCCGCAAGCGGACCGTCGCCAACTGCCTCTACCGCAGGGGCCGGATGGTCGAGGAGTGGGTGGTACGGGACGAGCTCGCGGACTGCCTGCAGCGCGGTGCCGACCCGGACGAGGCGGCGCGCGCCCTCCGGTTCCAGGGCTACAGCGGGTCGATGACCGAGGCGCCTCCCGCGGACGTGCTGCTGGCCGGCGTCAGCGGACCTCGCCCCGACGAGTTCCGCCCCGAGTGCGAGATGGTGCTGGAGTTCATCGACGAGGTGTGGACGCAGCGCCGTCTGCAGAAGGTCAACGACTACATGGTGCGGGATCTCTTCCTGCACACGATCGGCGACCGGACCGTCATCCGCCCCGAGCGGTACCAGAGTGATCTGCTGACCATGGTCGGAGCCTTCCCCGACGCCCGGTTCGCGGTGCGGGACGTGCAGACCAACCACGCCGAGCGGTACGCCGGCCTGCGGATCGCCGTCACCTGGACCATGCACGGCACCTACCGGGGAACACCGGCCTTCGGCCCGCTGACCGACCGGCCGGTCACCGTGCTGGGTGTGTCTCAGTTCCTGGTCCAGGGCGGCAGGATCGTCCGTGAGCACCGCGTCTACGACGAGATCTCGCTCCGGGCCCAGATCAACGGCACCCGGGGAGACGGGCCGGAGGTGGAGGCCAACATCTACTGATCGGCGACCACCCGCCGGCCCCTCGCGGGTTCCCGGGCCGTCCGCGGCCCACGCACACCGTCCGACACCCCGGAAGGCCGGGGCTGCCAGGAGGATCACGGGAAGCGGCACGGGAACCCGCGGCCGGCAGACGTCCGGATCAGCGGACCTCGACCGTCCTGCGCTCCTTCAGCGAGGCGCAGTTGGAGTTCTCCACCGACACGTACACGTTGTCGATGTTGCCGCCCCAGCTCACGCAGTAGCCCTTGCCGTACACGCGGGCGGGGCCGGCGTACGACGTGAAGTTCCCGTTGTCACCGGCGTACTCGTCGGTGGCGGGCACGTAGATGTACGTGGACATGGGCTTGGCCTTGCCCGGGGTCGACCGGATGGTCGTGACGCAGTTCTTGCCGTTCGCGGAGTTGTACGTCAGGTAGACGGTCCCGAGCGAACCGACGGGCACGGAGTTGACGGTCTTGTACGCACTGCCGCAGACACCCTGCGGCGTGACGTTGGGCGCGGCGGAAGCGGTGGCGCTGAATGCGGTCGTGGCCCCCACCACCAGTGCGGTCACCGCTCCGGCAGTCGCGATATTGCGCCTGATTCCCATTATTTCCCCCTTGTGTCCCTGAGAGCTGTTTGCTCCTGCTTGATGTGACCCGCGACAGGCACAGATGGTTGTGCGGCAATCACTCCGAGCTGTCGGCGCGGCCGCGCCAGGCGGATCCGCCCGGCGCGAGCGGTACGGCGGGCGCCACCCGGCGAGCAGCCTCGTGAGCCGTTCCGGTGCCGAGTCGACCTGGTTCGAACAGCGGACTTCACAGCACCACCACACCCGCACCATTGGCTGAATCCAGCACCTCGGCCGCTCCTGGTGATCCGGCAGCGGTGGCACCCGTCCCAGGACGGCGACGGGTCGGATCACGGCAGGCAAATCGATGGGCGAACTGTGTGGAGGGCGCGGCACAGGAGCAGTCCCCTGTTCGAGTAGGTCACACTTTGCGTAAAAGAATGCCTCCGTGACCTTGTCGGTGTGAGTAGCATCAGCGACCACACACCTTGAAGCTCAGCCAACGACGAGGATCACATGGCCAAAAATTCTCCACCAGCCGGCATCAGCGCGGATTACGCACAGCGAATCGCCGACGATCTGTCGGAGAACCGCAGTGCACAGGAGCGAGTGCGTGCGGAACTGACGAACCTTCAGGAGCAGCTCATCCACCTCGAAAGCGGTGAGCAGGTCCTGATCAGGATGCAGGCGGTGCTGGACACCACGGCGGAGCCGGTCGCTCCCGCCGTCGAGTCGCGGGCGACCGCCTCGGTGCCGCCGGCCCGCCGGGCCAAGGGCAGGCCTGCGGTCCGCAAGCGGGCGGGGAGATCCGCGTCGGAGCCGGCGAAGACGAAGTCCGCCGCGGCGAAGGACGCGGCACCGAAGACCAGCGCCGTGAAGGGTGGTGGGTCCAAGTCCACCGCCGCGAAGAGTGGCGGGCCGAAGTCCACCGCCGCGAAGGGCGGTGGGGCGAAGTCCACCGGCGAGCCGACCTGGCGCGAACTGGTCGGAAAATACCTGTCGGGCCAGCGGGAGCCGAAGTCGTCGGCCGAGGTCGCCGCCGCATTGACGCAGGAGCAGCCGAAACGCGGCGTACAGGTCGCCGTTGTGCGCAACACGCTGGAACAGGGCGTGGCGCAGGGCTTGTTGGAGCGTCACAAGCAGGGACGCTCCGTCTTCTACGGTCTCGTGTCACCTCGCGCGTCGGCCGACGCCGCTCCCGAAACAGCCGAGGCAAACGCACGATAGCCCTGTCAGGCGTCGTCCCGTCGTTCACCCGGCGGACGGGTCACGACGACGCACCGGCGTCCGGGGCGCCCTGTCACCGCGTAGCCGTGTTCCGGGCGGACGGCGAGGTCAGGGCGTCCACCAGATCGTGACGACACGCGTCGCACACCTTGACGTGGTCACGAAGCCCGGCCCCTGGCCAGCGGCCGACGTGAACGGACGGATCCGGGGCGCACACCCGTCCGACACCGCGCATGTGACCGGGACCGCCCGTGTTCGCTCCCGTCCGGACAGGCCCGGGACGCGTACACATGCTTCCCCGTGTCCGGTGGACGGCGATGTCACAGTGAGGGGCGCTGTCTCGTCCCGAGGAGTCCAGGGGATTCGCTGTGAAGGAGTGGACGATGGACCTCGCGACGCGAACAGGTGACGGATTGACGGCAGGCCGGCTGTCGGGAGGGGCGGGGTCCTCCCCTGGAGAGCGGCGGGCCGAAGGGCCGGACGGCGCGTGTCGGCGCCCGGCCCGCGCGTACCGTTGTGCGGCGTCCCGTGGACCCCGTGCCGTCAGGGGCGGCTGCGCATGAGCAGGACCGAGGAGTTCCAGGAACTCCGGCCGCTGCTCTTCTCGATCGCCTACCGGATCCTCGGGAGTGTGAGTGAGGCCGAGGATGCCCTCCAGGAGACCTGGCTACGCTTCGAGACCTCCTCGACCGAACCGAGATCGGTCAAGGCGTTCCTCTCCGCCACGGTGACCCGGGTCTCCATCGACGTGCTGCGGTCGGCTCGTGTGCGCCGGGAGGAGTACGTGGGCGCGTGGCTCCCCGAGCCACTGCTCACCGACCCGTACGAGGACCCGGCGCGATCCGCGGAGCTGGCCGACTCCGTGTCGATGGCGGCCCTGTTGCTCCTCGAACGGCTCAGCCCGCTGGAGCGGGCGGCGTTCGTGCTGCGGGAGGTGTTCGGCTTCGGCTTCCCCGAGGTCGCCACCGCGGTCGGCCGGTCGGAGGCGGCGTGCCGGCAGCTGGTGGTGCGGGCCCGGCGTCACATGACGGCGGGACGGCCCCGCTTCGAGGCGGACCGGAAGGAACGGGAGGTCCTGGCGGCGCAGTTCTTCGACGCCCTCAGGGACGGCGATGTGGACGGGCTCCGGGAACTCCTGGCCGCTGATGTGACGATGGTGGGCGACGGCGGCGGGAAGGCTCCGCAGCTCGCCAGGGCCGTCAACGGCTCCGAGAGCGTGGCCCGGCTTCTGGCCTCCGTGTTCCCGTCGATGCTCCGGACCCACGTCGTGCTCGAAACGCACGAGGTCAACGGCCGGCCGGGCGCGGTCTTCCGCGACAGGGACGGCAGAGTGCTGCACACGATGGCGCTCGATGTGCTCGACGGACGGATCCAGGCGATCGGGACGGTCATCAATCCCGACAAGCTCGCGCATCTGGGCCCGGTGGCGGACGCGTGGGCCCTGCATCACCAGGTCCGTGCGGCACGCAGGCTCGTGGAATGAAGGTGGTCCGCGGTCACCACCGGGGGTGCGGTGGGAAACGTCGCCACCCGTTCGGATGAACCAGGCGCGGCCCGGGAATAGCGGCGGCGGGGCGCTGTTGATCAGACCATGACTTCTGAGACGCGCACGGCATTCGGACGGGTCGGCATCTGGAGCGGAGCCCTGCACGGGTCACGGACCGACGACGCGGGCAGGCGGGCGATCGCCGAAGCGGTGGCCGAACTCGATGACCTGGGGTACGGCACGCTGTGGCTCGGCGGCAGTCCGTCGCCCGACGACGCGGTCGCGTTGGTCTCCGCCACCTCCAAGGTCACTGTGGCCACGGGCATCCTGAGCATCTGGGACCACACGGCGGAGGAGGTGGCGGCGAGCATCGAGACCCTCGACGCGGCGGCGCGGCGCCGGTTCGTCCTCGGCCTGGGCGTCAGCCACGGCCCGATGGTGCCGCAGTACGCGAAGCCGTACAGCGCCATGGTGTCGTACCTCGACGCACTCGAGGCGGCAGGTCCGGCGGTCGACTCCGGGCGACGGGTTCTGGCGGCGCTCGGCCCGAAGATGCTGAAGCTCGCGACCGACCGCGCGCTCGGCGCACACCCGTATCTCGTCACGGCCGAGCACACCGCGGAGGCGCGCGAGGCGCTGGGCCCCGACGCCTTGCTGGCCCCGGAGCTGTCGGTCGTGCTCGACACGGACGTCGACCGGGCCCGCACCACCGCGCGGACGATGCTGGAGATGTACCTCCAGCTCCCCAACTACACCGACAACCTGCTGCGCCTGGGCTTCGCACAGAGTGACTTCGAGGACGGCGGGAGCGTCCGGCTGCTCGACGCCCTGTTCGCCCTGGGCGACGCCGAACAGGTGAAGGCCCGCGCGACGGAGTACTACGACGCGGGTGCGGACCACATCGCGTTCCAGGTTCTGACCGCCGACGAGGGTGGCTCCGGTCTGCCGCTTCCCGAATGGCGGGAACTGGCCTCCGTGTTCGCCGACGAGGTGTAGAGACCGGGCCTCCCTCGATGCCGGGCCCCCGGAGTCCGGAAGGCCCGGCGGAGCAGCCCCTCTCCCCCGGCGTGCAGCGAACCCGAGGCCGAGGTGCTCCACCCTCGTGGTGGGGCACCTCGGCCTCCGCCATGTCCGTGGCGCTTCTCCCTCGCGTCCGACGGCCGTGGAGCCACCGGATCACGGAGACGCGGACGAGACGGGCCGGAGAGCGGGCACCGGTTCCATCGCCCCGGGCCAGGTTCCCGTCATGGCAGGGATGCGACGCACTGGAGGTGCGATGGACACCGCGACAGCCTTACGCACGACGAACGGCCACAGACCGGAAAGTGGAGAGCGGAGACAGGCGGGCACAAGGGCTCGGCTGCGGTGGTGGTCACGCTGCGCCTCGGCGGTGGCGGCCGCCGTGACCGCCGCCCTGCTGACGGCACCGACGGCGACGGCCGCGCCCGCCGCCGCGGCGGCCCCCTGCCCTCAACTCCCCTGCGAGGGAGCCGATCCCGGGCTGGTGACGGCCTGGGCGTCGGGCGGAGCGCCCAAGGTCCTGAAGGAGACGACGCTCGCCTCGGGCACCCGGATCACCCTGTACACGGGCAAGCCCGCCTGGGACACGAGCCGCACCTACGCGTGGGCCGATGTGCGGTTCGGGTCCGGGGTCACGGCGGGACACGCGTGGCTGCGCGCCGAGGAGAACTGGGGCGACGGCATCAACATCAAGCTGACGCTGCAGCACCCGCGTTCGTACCGTGACACCACCGGAACCACCGGCATGTTCGTGTACTCGACCTCCATCCCTCAGGGCGCGTACACCAACAGCGCCTGCGTGACGGACGGCACCCAGCGCGGCTGTGTCGCCTCCTACGGTGCCGAGGTGGTCCCGGCCGGACCGTGCGAGGGATGGTGTCCGGACGCCGACCCGGACGCGATCCCGGCGTCCGACTGGTCGTACGTGGACCGCCCCGAGTACCGCCGGGTCGAGCTGCCGTCGGGCGCGTTCGTGCAGAAGGTGGACGGACGCCTGAAGCAGGGCAGTTATCTGGGCTGGGCCGAGGGCGGACTGCCGGCGGGTGGACGGTTCTGGCTGGAGGCCTGGCAGGGTGAGGGGCGTTGGGGGCCCGTCTACACCGCCTTCACCCCGGCCGGCGCCTCCCGTACGACGACGGGCTCGACCCGCGCGTACTCCTGGCTTCCGGAACTGCGGGCCTGCGTCAGTGACGCGACGGGCACGCAGTGCACGAGGGACCCGGACGCGACGGCAACGGTTCCGTCGCAGGCTCCGTGCGCCGAACTCCCGTGCACGGACATCGACCCGGCGAGCGTGACCGAGTGGATGCCGAGCTACAAGCCCACCGCGGTGGAGGATGCCAACATCTTCCAGGGCGGCCGGCTGAAGATCTACCAGGGCCGCCCGGCCTGGGACCCTCACCACCTGTACTACTGGGGTGAGGCCGAACTCCCGCCGGGTCGCGCCGACGTCTCCGCCACCCTCATGCGGCACCCGTCCGGCGGAGCCGACTCACGCACCACCCGCCCCGAGCCGTTGCCCGGCGCGCGGTTGACCGCCTCGGGCACGACGAAGATGGTCGCGCTCGACCCGCTGTCGAAGGACGAGATCGCCGGGCTGGTCGTGGACGGCAAGGAGTGGGCGTTCGCCACCCAGCAGGGCAACAACATCGACAAGTCGTGGACGACGGGCGCGATCGGTCCGTGCGCACCGGGTCAGAGGTGCGAGGGCGTCCTCGCGAGCAGCGTCACCACGTGGGCCTCGGTCGCGACCGACTGGGCGACGGTGGCTCTGCCCAGCGGCGCCCGGGTCACGCTGACGGGCTCGCGGCCGAAGTGGTCCGTGACCGACTACTACGCCTGGGCGCGTACGGATTCCCCGGGTGTCACCGCCTGGCTGGAGGACCGGCAGCCGGGTGGTTCGTACGCGAAGGTGGCCGACGCCGGCACGATGAAGGCGACGGACGGCCGTGCGGTTCGGGCCTGTGTGTCGGACGGCACGACGACGAAGTGCACCACGCCTCTGGGGTGACGCGCGGCGTGGGCCGGGCGGTGAGAGCCCGGCCCACCTCGTCGGACGGAGCGGCGGGCGCTACGCCGAAGGAGCGGGGCGCCGGCCGAACGACCGGCCCCCGCCCCGCCCCCACGTCGTGTCAGCGCCGTGTGCGGACCAGCAGGTAGAAGAAGTACGGGGTTCCGATGACGGCGGTCATCAGACCCGCACCGAGCTGGGCAGGAGCGATCACCGTACGTCCGGCGAGGTCCGCGAGGCCGACCAGCAGGGCCCCGAGCAGGAGCGCGACCGGCACCACGCGTACGTGCCGGCGTCCGACGAGGGCGCGTGCCGCATGCGGGGCGACGAGCCCGACGAACCCGATCGTGCCGGCCGCCGCCACCGCGGTGGCGCCGAGCAGGACCGCCAGCACGAGGAAGCCGAGACGCGCCCGGGTGAGGCCGAGACCGAGCAGCTTCGGAGTGTCCTCGTCGAGCGCGACGAGATCGAGTTCCTTGCGGCGGGCCACGGCCGCGGCCACGCCGACGGCGAGCACCAGGGCGACCGGGACGACATCGGGCATGGTCCGCCCGTAAGTCGATCCGGACAGCCAGGTCAGGGCCCGCGTGGTGTCGAACGGGTCGCTCAGCACGATGACCAGACTGATCAGCGCGGCGGTCGCGGCCGAGACCCCGACACCGAGCAGGACCAGCCTGTTCTGCCCGAAGCCACCACGCGCGGCCAGACCGAAGACGATCGACGACACGACCGCCGCCCCGCCGAACGCGGCTGCGGCGATCGCCCAGGAACCGGGAGCCTGCACGCTCGTGACGAGCAGTACGGCACCGAGGCCCGCGCCTCCGGAGACACCCAGGACACCCGGCTCCGCGAGTGGATTGCGCGTCACGGCCTGCACGAGTGTCCCGGACAGTGCGAGCGCCGCACCCGCGAGGAGGGCGGCCGTCACCCGGGGCACGCGCGTGTCGAGGACGTAGGTGACGACCCGTCCGGAGTGCCCCTGCGCCCAGTTCACGACGTCACCGAGCAGGAGTTTCGAGTCACCGAGCAGCACGGCCCCGACCGTCACTCCGGCCAGCACGACACCGAGCACGACGACAGTCGTCAGGAACGCCGTCCTGCCGGGTATCCGGAGCCGGTCGGGGGCGTCCGCGCCGGCGGTGTCGCGGGTACGGAGTGCCATCACGACGAGGAAGACGCCGCCGACCACGGTCGTGACGACACCGGTCGGCACCTCCACCGCCAGGTCCGCCGGGACCACCGCGCGCAGCAGTACGTCCGAGCCGAGCACGAGCGCCGCACCGACGAGTCCGGTGACCGGCAGGCTCACCCGGGACCGCGAGAGTCCCCGGAACCGACGGGAGAGGGGCCGCACGAGCGCGGGAGCGCACAGGCCGACGAAGCCGATCGGTCCCGCGAGGGTCACTGCCGCCGCGGCGAGCAGGGTCGCGAGCACGACGGTGGTGATGCGCGTCCCCCGCACGGGTACGCCGAGTCCCCTCGCGGCGTCGTCGCCCAGAGCCAGGGCGTCGACGCGACGGGCGACGAGCAGCAGCCCCGCGAAGGCGACGCCGATGACCGGGGCCATCTGCGCCACTCCGTCGAATCCGTTCTGTCCGACGCCCCCTTGCCCCCACCGGTAGAGACCCTCGGTCCGCTGGGGGAACAGCAGGAGCAGCGCCTCGGTCACCGCGTTGAGCCCCAGGGCGAGCGCGCTGCCCGCGAGGACCAGGCGGACGGTGCCCCTGCCGATCCCGGACAGGCCGAGCACGACGGCTGTGGCCGCGAGTCCGCCGACGAACGCGGCGCCCGAGGAGGCGAGGAGCGGCAGCGTGGTCCCGGTGACGGCGATGACGCCCAGCGACAGGTAGGAGCCGGCGTTGACGGCGAGGGTGTCGGGTGACGCGAGCACGTTGCGGCTGACCGCCTGGAGGGCGGCGCCGGACATGCCGAGTGCCACTCCCACGAGGACGGCCGCGATCATCCTCGGCAGCCGGGACGCGACGACGACGGAGGCGTCCCCCGCCTGGGCGGTGCCGGTGAGTGCGTGCCACACCTCCGCCGCACCCACGTCGGCGGTCCCCTGGGTGATGTCCACCGCGGCGAGCACCACGACCAGCAGGGCGAGCCCGGCCGCCACCGCGACCGCGCCCGTCGTGGCCGCGGCAGTGCGGTCACGGCCGACCGCGGTGTTCTCGATGACGGCCACGGCGGACTACTTCTTCGTCAGGGCGTCGACGAGGGAGTCGATGTACGCCTCCATCGAGCGGGGGCCGCCGAACATCCAGACGCCGTCGGGCAGCCGGTGCACGTCGCCGTTCTTCACGAAGGGAAGCGACTTCCACACGGCGTTCTTCGCGAGGCCGCTGAACGCGTCGCCGTCGGCGTCGTTCGCGACGTACGTGAACTGGACGTCGCCGAGGCCGGTGAGGCCTTCGACGTCGGTGGTGGCGAGGCCGTAGTCCTTGTCGCCCTTGACGGTCCAGGCGTTCTCGAGGCCGAGCCGCTCGTTGACGGCGCCGAGGAGGGAGCCGCCCGTGTAGGCGCGGACGGACACCTGGTTCGCCTGGACGTAGCCGTCGGCGGACGCGATCTTCGCACCGCCGAGTCCGGCGTCCTCAAGGGCCTTCTTGCCTTCGGCGACGCTCGCCTCGAAGTCCTTCTTGAGTGCGTCGGCCTTGGTCTCGGTGCCGGTGGCCTTCGCGATGAGGTCGATGCTGTCGTTCATCGTGCCGATCTGGTCGGCGGCGTCGGCCGCGGTCACCTCGATGACGGGCGCGACCTTGCGGAGCTGCTTCACGACGGCGGGCGAGAGGTCGGTGGTGGCCACCACGAGGTCCGGCGCGAGGGCGGCGACGGTGTCGATGCTCGGCTCGCCGCGGGTCCCTATGTCCTTGGGGTCACCGGTGAGCGGGGCGGCGGTGTTCCACGCGGTGTAGCCCTTCACGTCGGCGACTCCGACGGGGGCCACCCCGAGGGCGACCAGGTCCTCGATCACGTTCCACTCGGTGGCGACGACCTTCTTGGCGGGGCCGTCGAGGGTCACCTTCACGCCGGTGTGGTCGGTGAGGGTGATCTTCCCTGCGGGCTTGTCCGCTGCGGCGGGCTCGTCCGAGGACGGCTCGGTGGTTCCGCAGGCGGCCAGGGAGAGTGCGGCGACGGCGACGGCGGCCGTGGCGAGAAGGTTGCGTCTCATCGGGAGGTGCTGAGCCTTTCGGATCTGGAGTGGTGACGGCCGATCGCGCGGGTGCGCAGCCGGCCGGTCGACGGATCGGTGCCGACGTCGATGCGGATGCCGTAGACATCCGTCAGGAGTTCGGGCGTGAACACGTCTTCGGGGGTTCCGTCGGCGACGATGCGCCCCGCGTTCAGCAGGGCGACACGGTCGGCGACGGCAGCCGCCTGATCGAGGTCGTGGAGGACGACACCGACGGCGATTCCGTGGTCGTCGGCGAGATCGCGTATCAGGTCGAGGAGTTCGACCTGGTAGCGAAGGTCGAGGTAGGTGGTGGGTTCGTCCAGGAGGAGGACACCCGTTTCCTGGGCGAGACAGCTCGCGAGCCATACGCGCTGGAGCTGTCCGCCGGAGAGCTGGTCGACGCCCCGCCCCGCCAGTTCCCCGACGCCGGTCAGGCCGAGCGCGCGGTCGACCGCGGCGGTTCCGCGGGGGTCGGGGCGCCCCCATCGGCCCCGGTGCGGGTAGCGGCCGAAGTCCACGACGTCCCGGACGGTCAGCCCGCCGGGCGTGGACCGGGACTGGGTCAGGAGGGCGACGCACCGCGCGAAGTCGCGGGCGTTCAGGGCGAAGCCGTCCGCGGCCTCGTCCGTACCCGGGTCGACGGTGAGCGAGCCGGTACGGGCGCTCTGCAGGCGGGCGAGCGTCCTCAGCAGCGTGGACTTCCCGCTCCCGTTCGGCCCGACGAGGACGGTCACCTCGGCGGGCCGCAGGGCGATGGCGGCCCCGTGGACGACATCGACCTTTCCGTACGCCACGGTCACACCGTCTGCGGACAGACCGTGGCCACGCGTCAGTGGCATGCCCTCGGCCATCAGGGCATGCGTAGCACCAGAAGTGCTCTCACCAGCTCTCATGGGCATTAGGTTAGCCTCACCTAATGCATGCTGTTGACCGCACCCCCTCGTTACGGGCATGAGCGGCCCCGAGCGCGCCGGTGCACCGTGCGGCGCGGGGCGCGGGGCGCGGGGCCACCACAGCCGGGCCGCGCCCGGCGGCGTCTGCCCGCGGGGTCAGCCGAGTTCGATCGTGGTCGCGGCGAACATGCCTGCGGTGTCGACGTCCGGGGTGGGCCCCGTGTACATGCGGGCGCACTCGAAGGTGGCCTCCAGCCCGAGGCGTTCCATCAGCTTCATGGACGCCGAGTTGATGTCCGGCACGTCCAGGGCCACGGGGTCTCCGGGCGTCCGGCCCGCGAGTTCGTGGACGAGGGAGGACGCGATGTCCGGCGACGAGGCGTGGAGCGGGCCGATGCGGGATCCGGTCACGGCCGGCCGCATGACGGCGAACCCCTCCAGCCTCCCGTCACGCACGGCTGCCAATGACGTGTGTGAGCGGTGGCCGATCCACTGGGAGAGGAAGGCCTGACGGTCCGCGGGGAAGAAGCGCCGGTCGTAGTCCGCGAGCAGCCCGAAAGGCACGTCCCGTCCGTCCGTCAGCCGGACGCCCGGCGCGACCCCGCCCCCGGTCGGGACACCGGCGTGACGCACATGGGTCCATGCCCGCCGGAACCCGGACCTGCGGTAGTTCTCCTGTTGCTCCACCACTCCGTCGAGGCCGACGTTGCGGCCGGCGAGGTGGTCCATCGCGGCATGCCACATACGGATGCCGTATCCCTGCCCGCGGACCTCGGGGCGGGCGATGTAGAACCCGAGGAAGCCGAAGTCCGTGCCGTAGCGCACCGCGGATACGGAGGCCACGGGTTCACCGTCGAGCTGTCCGAGGAAGAAGCCCCGGGGATCCGCCGAGTGGAGGAGCAGGGCGTCGGAGAGTCCAGGGTTCCATCCCTCGTCCTCCGCCCACTCGGTGAACCTCGACATGCCCGCGACACTTGCTGTGGTCACTTCGAACGACGTCACCGCTTCGCTCCTTCGCCGGTGGGTGGCAGGACTCGACTGCCCCGGGCCCGCGGCGTCGTCACCACGCGTGGAAACCCGGCGAACAGAGCCTAGGGTCCGACGGCACAGCCTCGGAGCGTCCCGGCACCGTCCCGGACGCGGGTCCGCCCCGGGATCGGCCGGAACACCCCTGCCTCCGGCCGCATTCCGTCCCGCGTACGGCACAGGCCCCGACCGGGCCGGCAACCCGAACGGGGTGCCCTCTCCGGCAACGCCGCTTGACCGCCGTCGCGTTACCCGCTCAGTCGACGGGGGTCCCTTGGTGGAAGTACAGGCGCCAGCCGGATTCCGTCCTCCGCCACAGCGAACTGCGCCACGCACTGCGCCCGTCGTGCTCGGTGCGGTACGTCAGGTGGACGACGCCCGGAGCCAGCACGGAGCCGGACATGGCACCGACCTCGACCGGCCGCTGCGAACTCACCGATCCGTCCCCGGTCACCTTGAGAATCGATGCGGCGTCCCAACGCCTGCCGGACGCACCGATCTCGGCGAACCCGGGGTCGAGAAGCTGGGTGACGAGGTCCGGCGATGCCCGCACCTCGGGATCCAGCAGCCGAAGCTCCCCCTCGATCGCCGCCCGGACCGCCTGCTCACCGTCGTCATCCGCCATACCCGCACTGTAGGACCCCTGGTGCCGGCGCCCGGCGTCATCAGCCGGACCCGCCGGGCGCCGGCGGGGCGACAGCGCGGTGTGATTCTCCAGGGCTACGACGCGGCCGGGTCCGATCCGGGCGTCCGGATCGAACCGTGAGGTGAGGTGCCCGGCAGTTCCTCGTACCTGACGACAGACCGTCCGAGGTGCGTGCGCTCGTGGTCCAGGGCGTACACCGCTTGCCGCGCGTCCCACTCGACGACGTGATCGATCAGGCCCGTGCCCAGCGATTCGAGCAAGCGACGAGAACGGTGATTCGCCTCCTGGGTCACCGCCACCACACCCGCCGGCCCGAAGTCGGCGTCACCGAGCGCCCAGTCCACTGCCGCACCGACCGCTTCTCTGCCGTAACCACGGCGCCGGTGCGCGGGCAGCAGTTGGTACGACACCTCGGTCCGCCCCTGCCAACGGGAGCGGGGTTCGACGGACACCAGGCCGAGCACGGCTCGGTCCGTGCGGCGAACGATGACGAAAGCTCCGAAGTGCCCGACGCACCCATCCTCTCGGGCGCTCAGTGCCGTCGCGCTCAGAGGCCCGCCCAAGTGGCGCCGCGCATCGGGATCGGTCCACACGAGCGACAGGAAGGCCACGTCCCTGCGCTCGATCGGGCGGAGAAGCAGCCGGCCCGTGGCCAGGGCGACCGGCCACCGAGGGGTGCGGGAAGGGACGTGCATGCCGCAGATTGTGGCAGTCGGACAGCCGTGAACGGCCAGCCGCACGCGGTTCCGCGCGGACGCCGGGTCAGCCGTCCTCCCGGCCGGAACCCGGAGGATTCACGCTTCGACCGCCAGCCAGGCGAGTGACGCGACCACCAGCGCGCTCACGCCGGTGTCCAAGGTGGGCTGGAGGACCGGGGCGAAGTACGGGCTGTGGTTGCCCGGCCTCGGGGCTGCGGCCGACCCGTCCGCCCCCTCCCCCTCGTCCGGCGCCGGGGCGCCTCCGCCGATGCCCCAATAGGTGAACGGGACACCGAAGGCCTCGGGAATCCTGCTCATGTCCTCGCTCGCGGTCTGGAGGTCGATGGTGTGCGCGTCGGACCCGAAGTGGCCGGCGAACGCCTCGGCTACGCGCCGGGTCGTCCCGGCGTCGTTGACCGTGGGGGGAAAGGAGACGATCTTCTCGAACTCGGGTGGCTTGGGTGCCCCGGACGCCTGGCACTCGGCCTTGACGATGCGCTCGATGGCCTGCAGCACGTGGGTACGGGTGGCGTCGTCGTACGTACGCACGTTGACCTGCATGACCGCGCGGTCCGGGATGATGTTGGGGCCGGTCCCCGCGTGGATGCTGCCGACCGTGACCACCACCGGAGTGAGCGCCGCGATCTCCCGGGAGACGATCGTCTGGAGCCGCACGACGATCATCGCGGCCATCACCACGGGATCGACCGCCGTCTGCGGCATGGCACCGTGGCCACCCCGGCCGTGGACCGTGATCCGCAGACTGTCCGCGGCGGACATGAACGATCCGGCCCGGGTGCCGACGTAACCCGCCGGATAGTTCAGGACGTGCTGGGCCAGCACCACGTCCGGGCGTGGTGCCTTGTCGGTGAGGCCGTCGGCGACCATCGCGTCGGCGCCGTCGCCCGGTTCCTCGGAGGGCTGGAGAAGCGCCACGAAGGTGCCCTTCCAGGAATCCTCGGACTCGGCCAGCAGGCGCACGCAGCCGATCAGCGAAGCGATGTGCACGTCGTGCCCGCAGGCGTGCATCACCGGCTGCTCCGTGCCGTCCCGCCCGGTCGTCGTCACGGTGGACGCGTAGGGCAGTCCCGTCTGCTCCCGGACCGGCAGGCCGTCCATGTCCGCCCGGACCATGACCGTCGGGCCGTCACCGTTGGTCAGGACGCCGACCACGCCGGTGCCGCCGATGCCCTCGACGACCCGGCAGCCGAGGCCGCGCAGGAGCTCGGCGGCCTTGCCCGCCGTCCGGTGCTCCTCCAGTCCCAGCTCAGGGTTCCGGTGGAGGTCCTTGTAGAGATCCTCGATGTCGTCGCGGATGCGGTCGAGGCCGGCCAGCACGGTGCGGGCGCTGTCGGTCATCCTGACTCCCTGTGGTTGCTCACGTCTTCGCTGGTCAGGCCGAGGTTACCGGCCGTCGGCCCGCGGAGCGCCCTCCGGCCCCGACACGCCGGAGCGTGTGGCTCCGCATTCTCCCGGCACGCCCTTTCGGCAGGCGGATCACGAGAGTTCCTGCCGCCTGGGCGGGCAGTTCCCACTCGGCAGGGCGGGACCGCTCGCCGAACCTGACGACTGCTCACACGTGGCTGGACTCGGGGCCGTTCCTTACCGGACACATCCACCTCAGCCCCGCCCCGGCACGCGCGGAAGCGGCGCCCTGTGTCAGCGGAGGTGCCGGGAGAAGAAAGCCAGTGCGTCGGCCGGCTCGCGTTCCGGGATGCCGGCGTGCCGGCCGGGATGGGCACGCAGCGTCTTGTCTGCGGAAGCGAACGCGTCGAACAGGGCCAGGCCGTCCGCGCGGGGCACCCGCTCGTCGTCCCACTGCAGAAGGAACTCGACGGGCACGGTGATCCGGGAGGCGGTGTCGTCCCGGGGGTCCGGCAGTCCGCCGAGGCCGAGTACCGCGGCGCGGACCCGGGGCTCGGCAGCGACAAAGGGCACGCCGAGTCCGCAGCCCAACGACACCCCCCAGTAACCGACGGGACCGGCGCCCACGTGGTCCAGCCGCTGGACCGCGTCCAGGACCGCCCGCCACTCGGGCACGGTCCGGCGGGCCACCATCGCCTGGAAACCGGCGATGAGCGGGGCCGGTGCTTCGCCCGCGTCGATGCGCGCCCGGTTCTCCCCCGCGAGCCGGTCGAGTGCCTCCTCGGTCGGCCGGTCGCCGTGGCCGGGCACATCGACGGCGACCACCGCGAAGTCGCCCTCGGTCACGAAGTGGTGGGCTCTCCGCGTGATGTCGGGAGCCTTCTTGTGCTGACCGCCGCCGTGCCCCATGAGGATCAGCGGGCGGGTGCCGACGGAACCCTCGCGTGTCCACAGCACACCGGGAAGTGCGCCGAAGGAGATGAGCTCCTCGGATACGCCGTCGGACAGGGAACGAGAGAGGAAACGCATGCTTTCACGCCTTTCGGGATGCCTTGTGCGGGCACTCCCTCAGCCTGTGCGGCTCGTGAGGGAGGCCCGACCTGTCACAGCGTTGATCGGACTCACCTCCTCGGTCGGCCGGACTGGGCGCCACGGAACCTAGCACAGCGAAAACCGTTCGACAGGAACTGCCGGAAGGGCCATGCTCCCCACCTGTGACGACAGCGAGGCAGCACCTGGTCCGGACGGCCGCCCGGAACAACGCCGAGTGGTGTGCCGCGATGAGCCGGTCCCACGGTGTGGAGAGCGAGTTCGGCACGAGGGTCTGGCACGCGCCGGTCCGGACGCCGCTCTTCCACCCCGATGCCGTGACCCTCGCGCCGAACACCGCCCCGGCCACCGTGGCGGAAGGCGTGGACGCCACGACGCCCGGTGCGTCGGTCAAGGACAGTTTCGCCGATGTCGACCTGTCGGCCCTCGGCTATCGCATCCTGTTCGAGGCTCAGTGGGTGTACCGGCCGGCCGGCGGGTCCGCCGACACCGGTGATCGTGCGTGGGAGGTGGTGGAGAGTCCTGCGCAACTACGCGCCTGGGCGGACACCTGGGACCAGGGCGAGGGTCACGCGGATGTCTTCCGGCCGGAGCTCCTGGACGACCCCGCCACCTTCGTGCTCGCCGAGCGGTCGTCCGACGGCCGGACCGCAGCCGGCGCCGTGGCGACCGTCAGCGAGGGGGCCGTGGGCATCTCCAACGTCTTCGCGGTGGAAGGTGGTCCGGACGCCGCGTGGCCCTTCGTGCTCACGGCGGTGCACGGTCTGTTCCCCGCTCTGCCACTGGTCGGATACGAACACGGCGAAGCGCTGTCAGCGGCGTTGCGCCATGGCTTCGAGCCGATCGGGCCGCTGCGGATCTGGCTGCACGACCAGCACCCTGCCGGGCGGTGAGGTCCCGTCCCGCACCACTGAGGCAGCCGCTCGCACCGACGGGGCCCAGCGGACGACGTCTTCGCGGCGTGGGCCGCCCGCTCCGCGAACGGCCCGTCTCCAGAACTGCGCCCGCCGGACCGACCGCCTTCCGCTGTGACGGACGGCGGGGCGGCGGTGTCCGCCCGTTCATCGCAGGCCGCGTCTCTCGCGCTCGGCTCCTCCATGTTCCAGAAGCTGAACTCGGTGTCCAACTCGATGAGGCGCCACGCAGGGCCCGTGGGTTCGGCGGATGCAACCGGTAGCCGACCCCAGCCCTTTCCGCCCTTCGCCACGAGTTTGACGTATGCGGCCATGCCCGCCGCGGCGTTGACGGAAGTCGAGGCGGAGAAGACGGGTCAAGTCGGTGCGGCCGTCCCACTGGGCCACCGGCAACAGCGGAGATCGTCGGGTATCGCACGCCCGTCAAGCCGGTCGCGGGAGAACTCGGTGCGCCGTTGCTCGTACACGCGGCCTCTCCGTACGTCCGAGCAGGATCCTCGCCTCAACGTGACAGCGCCGTCCGGCGATCGGCGGGCTTCCCGGCGGCCGACGACTCCCGGCCGGCACGCGCGGCGCGGGCCCGGCCTGTCGCAGGTGCGGTCCGGCTGCCCCGGACCGAACGACGCCCGTGGCCAGGTCTGTATCTCGCGCGCCGGGGCACACGGGTTCCAACCGACTAAGGAGCTACGTCATGCTGGCAATCGCAGCGGCAGTGCTGTTCTTCATATCCTTCCTGATCAACGCGGCCGACATCACGACCAACGATGTCTTCTCCTCGGTCAATGTGATGCTGATCGGGCTCGGTCTGCTGGCTCTTCACGTCGCCGGCATCGGCCATGGACGCCGCGTCGGCAGACGGTGACTTCCGCCTGAGGCAGGACCGGGTCGGACAGTCTCCGCGCCATCGCGCACAGCCCCCTTCGGGGCATGCGACGGGTACGTCGGGACTGTCCGACTCGCTCATGTCCGGGATGGATCTGCCACCGATCCGACGGCCTGCGGGTGCGGGCGGTCGCTCGTCAGTGGCGCGGCGCCGGGTATGCCTTGGGGAGGCGCATGCCACGGTCGGCCATGATGTCCCGCACGCGGTTCGGGTAGTCGGTGATGAGCCCGTCGATGCCCAGGTCCATCAGGGCCTCGATCGTGGCGGGGTCGTCACAGGTCCACGGGATCACCTTGAGTCCGCGCCGGTGGGCGTCCGAGACCATCTGCTTGTCCGGGTAGAACCGGAAGTCCGGGTCCGCGACGGTGCCGTTCTGGGGGAAGCCGTAGTTGGGGGACAGTGCGGTGACTCCGCTGATGGAGGCGGCCGCCTTCACGAAGTCGCCGTCGTAGTCGTCGGCGTCGATGCCGCCGAGCCAGGGTGACGCTCCGGGCTTGCCCACCTGCAGGAAGTCGTAGTTCGTCAGGGCCACCAGGGGGTAGCGGGGCGCGAGCTTGTGCATCGCCTTGAGCGCCCCCCAGTCGAAGGACTGGATGGTGACCTGCTTCTCGATGCCCGAGCGGTGGATCTCCTCGAAGACGCGTCGCACGAAGAGCTCGCGGGGCGCGGTCTGCTCGGGCGCCCCGGCCTCCACCTTGGTCTCGATGTTCAGCTTGATGTGCTTCGCCCGGTAGTGCTTGACCAGGTTGAGCACGTCCTTGAGCTCCACCATGCGGAAGCCCTTGACCTGCTCCTGCTCGGGGAAGCCGGGCAGCTGCTGGTAACCGCAGTCCATGCTCTTGATCTGCTCGAGCGTCAGGTCCTTGATGTACTTGCGGACGTACGGGTACATGGGGTCGCCCGGCGTGACCGGACCGGTGTCCTGGCACTTCTGCGCACTGATCTGACGGTCGTGGTTCACGACGACCTTCTGATCCTTGGTGATCTGGGTGTCCAGCTCAAGGGTGCTGACCCCCAGGCGTATCGCCTTCCCGAAGCCTTCGAGTGATTCCTCGGTGGTCATCCCGAGCCCTCCCCGGTGGGCCTGAAGGTCGAACGAGGCACCGCGATGCGGTCTGTGGTCGTGGTGGGCCGTGTCCGCCTGGGCGACCGCCGGGACGGCGAGTGCGGGGAGAAGGGCCAGGACGGTCGCTGTGTGCCTCAGGGACATGTATGCCTCGTTACGTTCGTATTGCCGGACGTCGGGAAGCCAATCCGGGGAGGCCGACCACGACGCAGACCGGACGTGAGAACCGCGTGAACGCCCGCGAAACGGTAACTTCCGAGCGAGCCGGACGCATCACGAACCATCGGTCGAGGCCGCCGGACCACCGGTCCCCCTACCCGTCGGCATCCGTGCACACACGCCCCTTGATAGGCAAGTGGGTGCTTGCCTATGGTGGCGCCGTGGCGGAGGATGTTTTCAAGGCGCTGGCCGACCCGACCCGTCGGCGCATCCTCGACGGGCTGGCGGAGCGGGGCCGTCAGACCCTGTTCGAGATCTGCGCGCGCCTGGCGTCGGAGCAAGGACCGGGGCTGTCACGCCAGGCGGTCAGCCAGCATCTGGCCGTTCTGGAGTCCGCGGGCCTGGTCCGTTCGCGGCGCGAGGGCCGCTACAAGTTCCATGACCTGGACGCCGAACCGCTCGAACACATCCTGAACCGATGGCTTCGGCCCGAAACGACGGAGAGCGCACCCATGAGGATCCACCTGTCCAGTGTCTTCGTGGACGACCAGGAGAAGGCACTGCGCTTCTACACGGACATCCTGGGGTTCGTGAAGAAGACCGAAGTGCCGCTGGGCGAACACCGATGGCTGACGCTCGTCTCCCCCGAAGCGCCCGACGGGACCGAGCTGCTGCTGGAACCCGACAGTCACCCGGCGGTGGGGCCCTACAAGAGCGCGCTGGTGGACGACGGCATTCCGGCGACCTCCTTCGCCGTGGACGACGTGCACGCGGAGTTCGGCCGACTGCGCGGTCTCGGCGTCCACTTCACCCAGGAGCCTCTGGAGACGGGACCCGTCACCACGGCCGTGTTCGACGACACCTGCGGCAACCTCATCCAGATCGTGCACAGCGAATAGAGCATCGGCAGGGCGGCGGACGGATCGTCCGCGCCCGCACCCCACCACTGTCCCGCACCGACGGCGGCACACTGCGGGACACGGGATGCGGCATCATGGGCGTATGCGGACCCGACCTGTGCTCATCTACGACGGAGACTGCGCTTTCTGCACGTCGTCGGTCGTCTTCGCCGAACGCCGCCTGCGGCCCCGCTGCGAGATCACGCCCTGGCAGTTCGCGGATCTGGAGTCACTCGGCGTCACCCGGGAACGGGCCGAGTACGAACTCCTGTGGACCACTCCGAACGGCTCGGTGTACGGCGGCGCCCAGGCCGTCGCCAAGCTCCTGCTGAGCTCCGGTGGGGTCTGGAGCGTCCTGGGCGCACTGCTCACCCTGCCCCCGGCCCGCTTGCTCGCCCACGGCGTCTACCGGCTCGTGGCGAACCACCGCGACAGGATGCCCGGCGGCACTCCGGCGTGCGCGGTGCCCGCCGCTCAACGACAGGGCCCGCACGGCACGGAGCCGCGGAACACCCGCTGACACCTCGCTCGGACCCTCGCAGACGACAGAGGTGTCGACCGTGTGAGCCGACAGGCGGCGCCGCGCTGGACGCACGGACCGCCCGCACCGGCTTCCGGCACGGGTCGCCACGGGTCGCCTCTGCGCGACAAGCCGGCTCGTCACCACCGCCTCCGCGCTCGGCGCCCCTGAATGGCCGGATCTGGACCAGTCGTCTCCGGATGAAAGTGCCGCTGCTTGGGGAGCCACAGGTCGGACGGCACTCGACCGGGGGGCACGCATGGGGACGGCATGGCTGGTGGCGCTGGTCGCCGGGGTCTCCTCGGCCGTGGTCACGGGAATCGTACGTGCGGGACGGCGTGAGGCGAGGGCCGAGGCGGCCCGGCTCTCCGAGGACGCGCGTCGACGAGCCCGGCGGTCGCTGGACGCGGTCTGGGAGATGAACGATCGCGAGTTCGAGGAGTACGTGGCGGAGTTGTGCCGTCGCGACGGCTGCACCGCCGTCCGACGGGTCGGAGGCGCCGGCGACCTGGGCGCCGATGTGATCGGCTTCCTGCCGGACGGCAGAAAACTGGTCGTGCAGTGCAAGCGCTACGCGAAGCACCGCGCGGTGGGAAGCAGGGACATCCAGACCTTCAACGGCACCGCCCGCGCGCACCATGGTGCCGATGTGCCCCTGTTCGTCGCGTCCTGCGTCTTCACCGGCCCTGCTCGCGCGTTCGCCGAAGCACAGCGCCTGACCCTGGTCGATGTCGACCTGCTCGGCTTCTGGAACAGCGGCACCGGGCTCTCCACGTTCCTGGACCTGGACATCGGCCGGTCCGGGACCAACCGCAGGCTGCGTCCCGACCACGGCTGAGCGCTGATGGCGGGCCCGTGGGCGCCGCCTGTTCCGTGCCCCGTCCGGCAGGAAACGGCCGGATCGCCCAAGCCGGGCGCCACACCATATAGCCCTGCCCGCACCGCAGTTGGTCCGTGGCTCACGCACCGCACGATGCGAAATTTTTATTGCGCAAATTAGTTTTCATACCTACGCTGCCCTCATGCAGCCGAAGCCCACGCCCGAGAAGATCACCGACCTCTCCCGCCTCAAGGCCTTCACCAACCCCCTGAGGATGCAGCTCTACCGGCTCCTTTACGCAGCCGGAACCGCGACCGCCTCACAGCTCGCGGAACAGGTCGATCAGGCTCCGTCCCTGGTCAGCTATCACCTGCGCAAGCTGGCGGAACACGGCTTCGTCGCCGGGGCGTCCGAGGGCGGCACCGACGGGCGTGAGCGGTGGTGGCAGGTGGCTTCGGAGGAGGGCTGGGGCTTCCGGGACTCGGACTTCAGGAAGACGCCCGAGGGTGCGGCAGTTCTGGGCGCGGTGACCCGAAGCATCATGGACAGCCGCACCGCCCTGCACCGCACCTATCTGGACCAGGCGGGCACCTGGGACGAGGAGTGGTCGAACGCGGCGTTCAGTTCGGAGTACCTGTTCGCCCTCACCGCTCCTGAACTGGCGGAGATGAACTTCGAGTTGATGGCGCTGTCCCGGCGCTGGCGTGAGCGGGGCAAGGCAGCCGAGGCCGCCGGCGAGACCGGCGGACGCGAGCGGGTGGCGGTGCACATGTACGGCTTCCCGTTCCGCCCCTGAACTCCCCCGCCCTTCCCGGACCCGACTCCGACTCCGACTCACGGGAGAAGACGATGGCTTCCCTGGTCAAGACCGCTCACGAACGACCCGCCGGACTCCGGCCCGCGTACCGCGACGGCAACGTCCTCCGATGGCTGGCGGCGTTCACGCTGTCCCTCGTAGGCGACGGTGTGTACTTCGTGGCACTGGGCTGGTCCGCTCAGAAGGTGGCGGGGCCGACCGAGGTCGGCCTGGTGATGGCCGCGGGCGCGTTACCGAGAGCCCTGCTCATGCTGGGCGGCGGGGTGGCGGCCGACCGGTGGGGGCTGCGCAGGGTGGTGATCGCCGGTGACTCCGTGCGCTGTCTGTTCATCCTCCTCGTGGCGGCCTTCGTGGCGGTGACCGCACCCGCCGTGTGGATCCTGGTGACGCTGGCCCTGGTCTTCGGCGCGGTCGATGCGCTGTTCGTACCGGCGGTGGGGGCACTGCCGCCGCGGATGACCACGCCGGACCAGCTCGCACGCCTCACCGGTATGAAATCGCTGTCGATGCGGTTCAGCCAGATCGTGGGACCACCGATCGGCGGACTCACCATGGGGTTCGGCGGAGCGGCCACCACCTTCGCGGTCGCCGGACTGCTCTTCGCGCTGTCTCTGCCGCTCCTGCTGACGGTGCGGCTCCGCCCTCTCGCCGGGCACGGCCACGAGCGGCCGGCGGCAGGCGCCGTCCCGGGCACGGGCCTCGTGGACGGTCTGCGCTACGTACGCCGCCATCGTCTGATCGGCCCGCTCGTCGTGGTCACCGCCATCACCGAACTGGGGCTCATCGGCATACTCAACGTCGGCATGGTGCTGCTCAACAGCGAGCGCGGCTGGGGCCCTTCGGGATACGGATGGATCGTCAGCGGTTTCGGGGCGGGTGCCGCCGCCGGCGCGGTGCTGCTCACGATCGCCGGAGGTCTGCCACGGGCCGGAAGGCTGTTCGTCGGCACACTGCCCGTGGGGTGCGTGGGCGGGGCAGCCATCGCACTGGTGCCGAGCCTGCCGCTCGCCGTCGCGCTGGCCACGGCCGTGGGCGCCGCCATGGGCCTCTGCGGAAGTCTGGGGAACGCCCTCGTGCAGACCGCGGCGGACCCCGCCTATCTGGGCCGGGTGACATCGGTCGTCATGCTTAGCGTGCTCGGCCTGGCTCCACTGAGCTATCCCCTCGTCGGTGCGGCCATCGGGGCCTGGGGTGCCGCTCCTGTCTTCGTGGGGTGCGGCGCGTTCGCCGGGATCGGCGCACTCGTCGCCCTGCGGTCCGCGGCGGTACGCCAGGCCGAACTGCCACGCGCCGGATCGGCGTCGCCGTGACGGACATGGTGGCCTGTCGACGCCCGAGTCCGTACGGCCATCAGGCCGGGGCGGCAGGCCACGCGAGCACTTCCCCGCACTCCTCCGACTCCGCACGCTGTCAAGAATCAGCGCCCACGGCATCGCAGGGGCGTACGACCACGTCTCTCCGGCAGGGCACCGGAGTCACGGGCGGAAGCGCAACGGGTGATCCGCCGGAACCTCGGTCAGCACGATGCGGTGCCCGTCCGGGTCCGCGATCCACATCTCGATCAGCCCCCAGGGCTCCTTCACCGGGGGGCGGAGGATGTGCGCCCCGCCCCGTGACAGTTCGTCGTGCGCCGCGGAGCAGTCGGCGACCTGCAGCCACAGCCGAAGCGTGTCCGTCGGCGGGGTGTCCGAACGGCCCGACACCTCGAGAAAGCCGCCGCCGAGGAAGTACACCGTCCCGCGCTCGGGACCGGTACCGAACTCCCGGTAGACGGCGAGCCCGAGGGTGCGTCCGTAGAACTCGCGGGACACCTCGGGATCGCGGGGCCTCAGCAGGACACGGCTGCTCAGTACATGCATGGGGGCGACCCTACGCCGGCCGGATTCCGGCCCCGCGAACCCGGGCGGAACGCTCACTCACGACGCTTCCACCGCCGACTTGATCCGCTGCCCGAACGCCGGCGCGTCCTTGCGCGCGGCGGAGGCGGCGAAGCCGACCAGGAGTTTGCCGAGACCGTGACCCTCCAGGTCGTTGTAGATGCGCACCTTTGTCCGACCGTCCGGCAAGGGCTCCAGATCGTAGCCACCCTCCTTGGCCGTGACGAGGTTCGACGACTGCTCCTGCCAGCGGATCCGCGTCGGCGCGACGAGTTCGCTGATCCGGAACTCGCGCTGGGTCGTCATGCCCGCGTCCTTCACGGTGCTCCGGAAGACGGTGCCCACCGCCGTCGGGCCCCCGGGCGTCTTGGAGATGCTCTGCACACGCGGGCTGAACTTCTTGTCGTTCTCGCCGTCGGCGAGAAAGGCGTACACCTCGTCGACAGGGCGGTCGATCTCCACCGTCGCCTCGAACCGTGCCATGGGTTCCCCTTTCAGATGACGGGTGCGGACGCGGCGCGGCCGACCCGTGATGGCGCTGCCTCCCACGATCCGCGCTCTGGGGACTCTCGGCAGCCGGTCAGGCGGATTGATCGTGCAATCGGGTGTCTCCGGCCGCCGCGGCCCGGTCGTGGCCGGGGTGCCCGGCGGTCCGACGCGTGTGCGCCCGCACCTGCCCGGGGTGCCTCGCGCCTCAGTGGGCGATGCCGTCGATCAGCTCGCGCGCCCCCTGGCGCAGCAGTGCGACGGCCACCGAGGTACCGAGGGTGGCGGGATCGAGCGGGCCGGCCCATTCGTGGGCGTTGAGCACCGTCTTCCCGTCCGGCGTGAACACACAGGCCCGCAGGGAGAGGTCACCGTTGCGGTGGGCCGTGGCGTAGCCCGCGATCGGGGAGTTGCAATGGCCCTGAAGCACGTGAAGGAACATCCGCTCGGCCGTGATCTCCCGGTAGGTACCGGGATGGTTCAGCCCGGTCACCGCCTCGATCGTCGCCGTGTCGCCATCCCGGCACTGCAGTGCGAGGACGCCGGCGCCGATGGGCGGGCACATCGTCTCGGTGTCGAGCAGGTCGCTGATCACCTCGGGGCGGCCGATGCGGTGCAGGCCCGCCGCCGCGAGGAGAAGCGCGTCGACTTCGCCCTCCGCGAGCTTCGCCAGTCGGCGGTTGGCGTTGCCCCGGAACGGGACGCACTCCAGGTGCGGGTGCGAGGCGGCGAGTTGGGCCACGCGGCGGACGGAGGAGGTGCCGATCCGGGTGCCGTCGGGCAGTTGGTCGAGCGTGAGGCCCCCGGGGTGGATCAGGGCGTCACGGATGTCGTCGCGCTCGAGGAAGGCGGCGAACGTCGTCCCGGCCGGCAGCGGGCGGTCGGCGGGGATGTCCTTGACGCAGTGCACCGCGAGGTCCGCGTCCCCGGCGAGCAGGGCTGCGTCGACCTCCTTGGTGAAGGCGCCTTTACCCTCGACCTTCGAGAGGTCCCCGAGCCATTTGTCGCCGGTGGTCCGGACGGGAACCACCTCCGTGACGGTGGCGGGGTGGAGTGCGGCCAGTTCGGCCCGGACACGCTCGACCTGGGCCAGGGCCATGGGTGAGTCGCGCGACACGATGCGGATCAGCTCAGGGGCGGACATGGTGCCCACGATAGTGCGCCTGACTCGAGCTCCGATCGCACGACGCGGACCCGGCACCGGTCCCCCATCGCGACGGCCGCGCCGGAAGGAGGCCAGGCATCGATTTCCAGCCGCGTTCGACGCGCGTCCCGGATGCCGCGATCAGGCTGTCACGCCGGCGTCCCCGGACGTCAAAAAGCCCTCCATCAGGCAGAGTTGCGCGAGACGTGGCTCAGGAAGGACGGCTGGCCGTCCGTTCAGCACCGGTTGTCCGGATCGGGCGGGTGCCCCGCACCCTTCCGGGATGGCCGATTCCCCGCCCCGGGGTCTTGCCTCACTCCCCCGTGGGCTGTCAGCGGCTCGACGGGGTACCTAGCATGGGCGCTCACGGACACCGACTTCTTCTCTTTGAACCGCGAGGGGCTGGATGAGCAACGGGGACACCTCCATTCCGAAGAACATCGATGTGAACGTGCCGAGCGTCGCGCGGATGTACGACTACTACCTGGGCGGAAAGGACAACTACCCCGCCGACCGGGTCGCGTGCGAGGAGCTGCTCGAGGTGGTCCCGAGCACCAAGGTCCTCGCGGTGAACAACCGCCGCTTCCTCCGCCGCGTCGTGCACCATCTGGCATCCGAGTACGGGATCCGCCAGTTCATCGACCACGGATCCGGCCTGCCGACCCAGGACAACGTCCACCAGGTCGCCCAGCTGGTCGATCCCGGAGCCCGGGTCGTCTACATCGACAGCGACCCCATCGTCCTGGCCCACGGCAGGGCCATACTGGAGGAGAACGACCGGACGGCGGTCATCCAGGCGGACATGCGTGACACCGAGGGGATCTTCGGCCACCCCGAGGTGACCCGGCTGATCGACTTCGACGAGCCGGTGGCCGCACTGTTCGTGTCCGTGCTGCACTGCATCCCGGACAAGGACGATCCGGCGGGACTGATCCGCCGCGTGGCGGACCGCCTGGCGCCGGGCAGTTTCCTGGTGGTGTGTCAGCTGGTGAGCGAGGACGCGGCGACCCGCGACTTCGTCACGGACTTCATGGCCAAGAGCACCGGGGACCAGTGGGGACGCGTGCGCCGCGAGGACGACGTACGGGAGTTCCTCGAAGGCCTGGACGTGCTTGAACCCGGCCTGGTCGAAGTCTCCACCTGGCGGCCGGACTCCGACCTCGCGCCGAAGCAGGAGACCCGGGAGTGGATCGAGTACGGCGGTGTCGGCCGCAAGTGGTGACATCCCCCGGACGACGTGCCGGGGGTGCGGCGGGCGCTCAGGTGTAACGCTCGAGCGCCCGCCTCAGCAGTTCCCTGCTCGCCGCCGGACTCGGGGACTGTGCGCTCAGGGAGTCCAGGATCCACCGGTACTCGTCCGTGCTCTCCTGCTTGTTGACCGACGTGGCGTTGGTCAGGTGCTCGATGTAGGCGACGTCGGGGAGCCCGTCCATCGCGAAGCGCAGATACGTGATGCCGTTGCCGGGAGAGGTGTGGGCGGTCACGTCGAAGGGAGCCACCTGCACGATCACGTGGGGCAGCTCCGTCATCTCCAGCAGATGGACCAGCTGCTCCCGCATCACGGCCGCGCCGCCCGTCGGACGCATCAGCACGGCCTCGTCCAGCAGCACCCAGAGCTTCGGGGCGTCCCGGCGGTGCAGCAACTCCTGCCTTCTGAGCCGTAGTTCCACCCTTCGTCGGGTGACCTCCTCGGATTCGAGGGCGTGCCCGGAGCGCACCACGGCGTGGGCGTAGGCGGCGGTCTGCAGAAGACCCGGGATGTAGTGGCCCTCGTACGTGCGGATGGACGCCGCGGCCTCTTCCAGGCCGACCAGGGGCTCGAACCAGTCGGGGAGCACATCGGCGTAGCTGCGCCACCATCCGCGCTGACCCGCCCTGCGGACGAGGTCGATGAACTCGTCGGTCATGGCCGGGTCGGTCACGCCGTAGAGCGCGAGGAGATCGACGGCGTCGCGCTCCTTGCACGGCGAGTGGCCGGTCTCCATACGGCTGATCTTCGCCGTGGAGCACCGGATCCGGCTCGCCGCCACCTCGGGCGTGAGTCCCGCCTCGCCCCGCAGCCTCCGCAGCTGCGCGCCCAGGACCAGACGCAGTGCGGTGGGACTCGCCCCGGGGGCCGGCGCGAGCGTGGGCCTCCGTGACGGATGCAGCGGTTCGATGCCGGGCATGCGGGCTCCTGAAGGCGGACGTATGGCGCCAGTCTGCCATCAGGAGCCCCGGGAGGGGGCAGATCACTCGAAGTGCGGTTGATTTTCGGCCTGTCGGCGCGGCCGGGTTTCGGCCGACGCCTCCGTGGAGGCCTCCCCGCGGCCGATGAGCCGTCAGCCCGCCAAGCCGTCGAAGTCGCCGTCCCGTACGCCGGCGAGGAAGGCGCGCACCTCGTCGCCGGTGTACACGAGCGCGGGCCCTTCGGGGTGGCGGGAGTTGCGGACCGCGATCTCGCCGCCGGGCAGCAGGGCCATCTCGACGCAGTTCCCGCTGGGATTGCTGTGATGACTCTTCCTCCACTCCACGCCGGTCAGGGAGTTGGCGGGAACGCCGTTGTCGATGTGCTGCATGCGGTTCATTCCTTCTCGGCCGTCTGCTCGGTTCCTCGCTGGCGCGACTGTCGGCGCCTGCCCGCGGGGTGGACGGACGTCTCCCGCTCACACCGCCGCATGCAATTTCGGATGCAATTGCATGCGGTTGCGCGGACGGCGAGGATACTAGTGGCCGCCGGGCCCCCAAGGACACCTCGCACCGGCCTTCGCCGCAGGGCGGTCAGCGTTCTTGCACACGGAGAGCACATTTCGCGGCCGAGTCGAGGAGGGCGTGTGCGCCCGAGGGGGATCCGCTCGCACGGCCGGCTCGCGATCCGGTGATCCCGGCGCCTGGTTCACCGCACGCGGCGGGGAAGCGGATCCGCGCGCCCTGGCCCCCCGCGCCACGCCCGAACGCCGGTCTGCCCGAAGACGAGCCGGTCCTCAAGTACCCGTACTGCGCGGGGCGGAGGGTTTCCTGGAGCGAGGCCCAAGCATGCGTGTCCGCGACGCGCCGAGCAGGTCGTGGGGCCGGTCGCGGGCCCGGCCCGTACGGGGAGGACCGGGCGGGCGAGGACTCCCGTGGCTCCGGAGCCCGGCGGTCAGAGTCCGGCGAGCGCCATCCACGCCTCGGCCAGCAGCGCGTGTCCGAGCGGAGTGGGATGGACGCCGTCACCGGCGATGTGCGCGGGCCCGCCCGCGGCCCGCGCCGCCTGGTTGAGCAGTCCGTCGGCGGCCAGCAGCGAGGCGTCGAACTCCTCCGCCAGCCTGCGGACCGTCTGGATCCTGGGATCGAGATCCTCGCGCCAGGCCCACTGCTCCTCCCGCACCGGGATCAGGAACGGCTCGATGAGGACGAGCTGGGTGTCCGGCCTCTCCCGCGCCCGGGTGAGGACGGTGCGGTAGTCGTCCTCGTACGCCTCGATCGTGCTGATCTCGCCGGAGTCGTAGCGGCGCCAGGTGTCGTTCACACCGATCAGGACGGACACCACATCCGGTTCGAGATCCGTCGCGTCCTCACGCCACCGGGCGCGCAGGTCCGAGACGCGGTCGCCGGACACACCCCGGTTGAGGAACGTGATGCCGTCGTCCGGACGGGCGGACCGCACGCGGTCGGCCACCGTGCGGACGTAACCGCGGCCGAGGGGTTCGTCTGGGTCCATCAGCCGGCCCACGTCCGTGATGCTGTCCCCCTGGAACAGGACGACTGGCGAGCCGTGCAGGCTGATGGTCACGCGACGCTCCGTTGGGTGGGAACCAGTGGATACCACCCTTGATTCTGCCCGCCGCAGCCCGGACCAGGCCTAACGCGCCGCGGCCGGGACACGCATGGTGCTGAAGTCGAGCACGCGGCCGGCCTCCAGCAGGGTCTCCTCGGCCACCCGCCGCACCTCGGCCGGGACATCGCCCTGCTCCTCCACCAGCCCGGCGTAGATCGGCGCGTCGGTTGCCTCTGCGAAACTCACGTGAAACTGCCTAACGATCGGTTGTGCCCGCCAGTCAGCGGAAACGGCAGCCGAGTGTACGCGTCGCCCGCCGAAGGCCTCCGGGCGACCCCGGCGACCCGGTCCGGGCCACGGAAAACCCGGTTGCCGGCCGGTGGGGCGGGCTGCGAGGCTGTCGGCACCGAAGGGGTGTAGCTCAGAGGCCAGAGCGCCGGTCTCCAAAACCGGATGCCGCAGGTTCGACTCCTGCCTCCCCTGCCGCTCGTCCCGCCCTGCACGAGCGTTTCCCCCACCCCGGGCCGGCGGGGGAAACGCTTCGCCGCTCGGTCACTCGATGACGAGCTCGACCTCGATGTTGCCGCGCGTGGCCTTGGAGTAGGGGCAGAAGGCGTGCGTCGCCTCGACCAGGCGGCGGCCGGTCTCGCCCTCGAGCGCCTCGGGCAGCTCGACGCGCATGACGACCGCCAGGCCGAAGCCGGTCTCGTCCTTGCCTATCGAGACCTCGGCCGTCACGGAGACGTCCTTGGTGTCGACCTTCATCTCGCGGGCGACCTCCTTCATCGCACTGGCGAAGCAGGCCGCGTAGCCGGCGGCGAAGAGCTGCTCCGGGTTGGTTCCCTCGCCGTTGCCCCCGAGAGCCGGAGGCATCGCCAGAGCCAGGTCGATCCTGCCGTCCGAGCTCACCGCCCGGCCTTCGCGGCCGTTGGCGGTTGCGACAGCGGTGTACAGCGCGTCCATGGGGAGACCTCTCTCGTACGACGTGACCGTGGGTCGATCACTTGCAAGAGAGTGACACACAATTCAATTGTGCACAAGTAAATGACGGGCGGCGCGCTATCCTGGCCTCATGACGCCGCCACCTGACGCACCAGCTCCCGACGTGCCGGACGCCGACATGCTGCGCCTGGACCACCAGGTGTGCTTCTCGCTGCAGGCGGCCTCCCGCGCCTTCGGCGGCGTCTACCGGGAAGCCCTGAAAGACCTGGGGCTCACCTATCCGCAGTACCTCGCGATGATGGTCCTGTGGGAGCGCGGCCCCCTGCCCGTCAAGGCGATCGGTGAGCGGCTGCACCTGGACTCCGGGACCCTGTCACCGCTGTTGAAGCGTCTGGAGTCCGCCGGACTCGTCCGACGCGAGCGCGGTCCCGAGGACGAGCGCTCCGTGACGGTCCACCTCACGGACGCCGGTTCCGGACTGCGGGAGCGGGCCCTGCCCGTCCCCCGGGCGATCCTGCGGGCCACGGGCATGTCGGTCCAGGAGGTGATCACCCTGCAGGAGACGCTGCGGCGGCTCACCGCAGCCCTCGACCACGCTGGCTGACCCGCCCCGCGGCGTCGTGTCCGGGGCGCGCGGGCAGCGCTCGCCGGAGCTTCGCCGCCGAAATATGATGCAGGGACTATCGCAACGCGGAGCGGCCCATGAACCGGCGTCGAACTCCCCGGTCGGCGAGCGCCGAGGACCTGCTCAGCACCCTGCAGCATCTGACTGCCCGGGCCCGGCAGGAAGTGGAACTGCACCAGGCACGCGTCGAACTCGCGCAGGCCCTGCAGCGCAAGATGCTGCCCGCGACGCTTCCCTCCTTCCCGGGTCTCCGCACCGCCGCCCGCTACGCACCCGCGCGGGACGGGCTGGACATCGGCGGCGACTGGTACGACGGATTCCTCCTCCCGGACGGGGCACTCGGGCTCGCCATCGGTGACGTCCAGGGGCACGACGTGGAGGCGGCCGCCTTCATGGGACAGATCCGGATCGCGATGCGTGCCGTCGCCAGTTCGGCGCCCGATCCGGGCGAGGTCATGCGGCGCACGAACGACCTGATCATGTCCATGGACTCCACGCTCTTCGCCACCTGCTCGTTCCTCCGCCTCGACCCCGCGACCCGGGAGCTGCGCAGCGCCCGCGCCGGCCATGTCGCCTGCGTCTGGGCGACCGCCGACGGCCGTTCGGGGGTCACCGCTGACGCGGGAGGCCTTCCGCTGGGCATAGAACCGCGTCAGGACTACCCGGTCACCCGGCGCGACCTGACGGTGGACGGAGCCTTCGTCCTGCTCACCGACGGTGTCGTCGAGGGTCCGTCGCTGACGATAGACGCCGGCCTGGACCGCGTCCGGCGCCTGGTGAGCGACCACTGCCTCGCCGACGCCGAGGAACTGGCGGACCGAGTGCTGCAGGCGGCCGTGCTCACCGGCCACGAGGACGACGCCGCCGTACTCGTCCTGCGGCACGGCGCGGCCGCGCTCTGACCGGGCCGACGACCGGCCGAGCGTGTCACGACCGCCCCGCCGCCGCGGGCGGTGTCTGATGAGGTGCGTGATCCGCAGCGAGGAATCCAGACGCCGGGCCGTGATCGTCGCGCAGATGCTGGGCATCGCCGCCGTCTACTACGGGTCCGGGCAGCTCGGGCTTCTCCGCGAGGTCCAGGTCCAGAGCTCGGTGGTCACCCCGCTGTGGCCGCCGTCCGGTATCGCCGTCGCGGCCCTGCTCCACCTGGGTGCCCGCATCTGGCCCGGGATCGCCATCGGCGCCCTGGTCACGGTGCTCTCGATGAGCGACAGCCCCACTTTCTGGGGAGTCGCCGTCGCGGCGGGCAGCGCCTTGGCCCCGCTGTGCTCGTTCCTCGCGCTGCGGGCCGTGGGGTTCCGTCCCGAGCTGGACCGGCTGCGCGACGGGGTGGCGCTCGTCTTCCTCGGCGCCCTCGGTGGCATGACCATCAGCGCCACGGTGGGCGCGGGAGTCCAGTGGCTCAGTGGAGGACTCCCCGGTGACCAGTTCTGGCAGGTCTGGTCGGCCTGGTGGGCGGGTGACGCGATGGGGGTGCTCACGGTCACCCCCCTCCTGCTGGTCCTGCGGAGACTGCGGCGGCCCCGGCTGGACGACAGATGGGCGGAGGCCACCGCGCTCGCGGTCGTGACGGTCGCCTCGACGGCCATCGCGACCATGAGCGAGCTGTCCATGCTCTATCTCGTCTTCCCGGTACTCATCTGGGCCGCCCTGCGTTTCCAGCTGCCGGGCAGCGCCCCGTGCGCACTGCTGATCTCCGTCGTGGCGATCATCGCCGGTACCGATTCGGCCGGGCCGTTCGCCAATCACTCGGTGCTCGAGGTCATGTTCAACCTGTGCATCCTCAACGGCTGCGTGGCGCTCACCGCCCTGCTGCTGGCCGCGATCGTCACGGAGCACAACAACATCCGGCACGAGACGGAGGTGGCCTGCGAGGAACTGGCCGCCCTCGTGGAGGAACTCGCCCCGCGTCCCGTGCGGGAGGGCGGGCCGGACACGCCGCAGGCCGAGCCCGGCTGAACGCCGCCGGGACCGCGCCCCCGTCTCAGGCGGCGCGGGGGAAGTGGCGGGCCAGGAAGTCGTTCCGGAACGTGCCTGCGGGGTCGTACCGGCGGGTCAGCCGCTCGAAGTCCGCGTGGTGGCCGTACAGCTCGCGCAGTGCGGCGGGCGGAGTCGTGAACACCTTGCCCCAGTGCGGCCTGGCACGGAAGGGAGCGAGGGCTTCCTCGATGATCCCGAGGACGGGGGTCACCGCCGCGGTGTCCGGCACCCAGGTGAAGTGGAAGGCCACCGAGTCACGGCCCTCGGCCGGGCTGAGCCACAGGTCGTCGCGGGCCACGGTGCGTATCTCACCGATCTGGAGCAGATGCGAGAAGCGCTCCCGGACCCGGTCCAGGGCCTCGTAGGCCGCTACGGCGTCGCGCCGGTCGACGAAGTACTCGGATTGCAGCTCGTCGCCGTTGCTGGGCGTGAATTCGAGCCGGAAGTGGGGAAGGCGCGCGTGCCAGGGGCCGGGGACGCCGTGCTGCTGCGTGCAGTGTTCCGCCGCCATGCCGGGCACCGGATGCCGGGGACCCCCGGCGAGCTCCGCACCGTGCCACGTCTGCGGGGCACTGCGGGGCCCCTGTTCGTCGACCTGCCGCTTGAGCCACACCTGGTCGATGGCTCCGCCGTGCCATCCGGTGAACAGGCTGACGCTGTAGGCCTCGGACATCACCTCGTCGAACCGGCCCAGGAGCCTGTCCTGCGGGAGCCCCTCGTACACCCATTGCTGGACTTCGAACGCCGGCACGAGGTCCAGGGTCAGACGGGTCACCACCCCCAGGGCCCCCAGGGAGACCACCGCGCCGGCGAAGTCGGCGTCCCCCCGCTCCAGGGAGACGAGCCGGCCGTCGGCGGTGACGAACTCCAGGGCCCTCACGGCACCGGGGAGGGCGCGGTTGCCCACCCCCGAGCCGTGGGTCCCGGTGGCGCAGGCACCGGCCACGGAGATGTGGGGCAGCGAGCCCAGGTTGTGCAGGGCGAAGCCGCTGCGGTGCAGTTCGCCCGTCAGCTCCCCGAAGCGCAGCCCGGCGCTCACCGTCGCGGTCGCGGCGTCCGTGTCGATCTCGACGGATCGGGGCAGCCCGGCCACCGAGACGAGGTCGCCCGTCGTGTCGGCCACCGTGTTGAAGGAGTGGCCGGTGCCCAGCGCCCGCACCGCACTTCCCGCGGCCACGACGTCCTGGAGTTCGGCCACGGTCGCGGGTGTGTGGAGACGCTTCGCGCCGAAGGTGATGTTGCCGGCCCAGTTCGTCTGCCGGGCGGACGGGGCGTGCGCCGATTGGTCGATCATGCTCCGGAGCTTACGCCGCGCCGGTCGGGGGTCTCAGGGCTTGCGTCCCACCCCGCAGACCGCGTGACTCGACGGCGGATCCGCTCCGCTGACGGGATCGGGCCGCCACCGCGACGTCCGGACGACGCCGGGCTCGACCAGTTCGAGCCCGTGGAAGAATTCGGCGATCCGTGCCGGGCTCCGCAGGTGGTACGAGCTCGCGGAATGGGCGTTGTACGCCTCGATGGCGCGCGTCATCCTGTCGCTCGTGTCCGTCCCGTCGGCGAGGACCAGGTGGCTTCCGGACGGAAGGGCCGCCAGCAGACGCCCGACCAGCCCCCACGGGTCCTCCTCGTCGGGCAGCTGACCCATGATCCCGAGCAGTGTCAGACCCACGGGTTCGCCCAGGTCGAGGGTCCGGGCCGCTTCCCGCAGGACGAGGGCGGTGTCGCGCACATCGGCGTCCACGTAGGCACACGCGCCCTCAGGGGTGCTGGTCAGGAGCGCCCGGGCGTGGGTGAGCACCAGCGGGTCGTTGTCGACGTAGACGACCCGCGACTCGGGGGCCATCCACTGAGCGACCTCGTGGGTGTTGTTCGCGGTGGGCAGCCCGGTTCCGATGTCGAGGAACTGCCGGACTCCCGCCTCGCCGGTCAGGTGGCGCACGGCGCGTGCGAGGAAGGCCCGCTGATCCCGCGCGATGCCCGCGATGTCGGGGAATGCCTCGATGATCATCTCGCCGGCCTCGGCATCGGCGGGGTAGTTGTCCTTGCCGCCCAGCAGGTAGTTCCAGACGCGGGCCGAGTGTGCCCGGTCCGTCTGCAGCCGGTCGGTGGGCGGCTCTCGGTCATCGCTCATGTGTACCCCTCACACCCACCTCGTCCGCGGGGAACCGGTGCGCGTCCGGGACAGCGGGACGGTCAGTACGGCAGAGGCCTGCCGGACGGTGTGCGCAGGTCGAGCGGGGGCGGCCCCGTGGGGGGCTGCGGACGGCGGACGATCTGGATGCGGCCCACGGCCACCACCTCCTCCAGGTAACCCGGTATGTGCCCATCCGGCGGCGCTTCACACGTCGCGGCCCCCTCGGGACCGCGACGGCGAGCTCGCGGATGCGGGGCGGGCGATGTGCGGTGACCCTGGACGGGTGGGGGAAGCCGAGCCTAGGAGGACCCGCATGTCCGCGATGGACAAGATCAAGAAGATGCTGAAGGGCCACGAGGACCAGGCCGGGAAGGGCGTCGACAAAGGCGGCGACATGATCGACGACCGGACCGGGGGCAAGTACGCCAAGCACGTCGACACCGGCCAGGACAAGCTCAAGCAGCAGCTCGGCAACGAATCCGACCGGGACGACCCGCATCGTTCCTGACCCGTACCCGACCGGCCGAGGCGCCACCCGCTCCAGCGGGTCGGCGCCTCGGCCGCGTCCGGGTACGCGGCGCCGGATCCCGCGGCCGCCGATCCGTCGGGGGCCGGACGCGGCCACGCGAGCACGGAACCGGGAGCGGATTTCGAGCACGTGACCGGATTACTGTTATCGTCCCCGCCGCACGGCGTCTCCCGAGTGTGGGAAGTGACGGAACAGGATCCCGGAAGAGTGAGCACAGCATGGGCGAGGCACGCGAGACGGCGTTGATCAAAGCGGCTCAGAAGGGAGACGCTCAGGCACAGGACGCGCTCGTGGCGTCCTATCTGCCGCTCGTCTACAACATCGTGGGCCGTGCCCTCAACGGGCACACCGATGTGGACGACGTGGTCCAGGACAGCGTGCTGCGCATGCTCAACGGCCTGCCCTCACTCCGCTCCCCCAAGAGCTTCCGGTCCTGGTTCGTGGCCATCACGATGAACGAGATACGCGGGCACTGGCGTCGGCGCGGGTCCGGGGACATATCCGCGGACCCCATGGAGGACGCGTACGACGTCGTCGATCCCGCCGCCGACTTCGTCGAGCTGACGATCGTCCGGCTGGGCCTGACGGGACAGCGCCGGGAGGCCGCCGAGGCCACCCGGTGGCTGGACGAAGAGGACCGGGAGCTGGTGTCGCTCTGGTGGCTGGAGACGGCCGGCGAGCTGACCCGGGCCGAGGTCGCGTGCGCCCTCGACCTCTCGCCCCAGCACACCGCTGTGCGCGTCCAGCGGATGAAGGAGCGGCTCGAAGCCGCCCGGATCGTGGTCCGCGCTCTCACGGCCGAACCGGGCTGTGTCCTCCTCGAGGACCTGACGGCCCGGTGGGACGGGACGCCCTCCGCCCTCTGGCGCAAGCGCCTGGCGCGGCACGCACGTGAGTGCACGGTGTGCGCGGGGCACCGCTCGGGCCTGGTTCCGGCGGAGGGCCTCCTGGTCGGACTCGCGCTGGTACCCGTGGCGGCGTCGGTCGCAGGCCCTGCGACCGACATCCTGCCTGCGGCCTTCCTGCCCGTGGCGGGAACCACCGCCCTGTCGGGTCCCGGCCGGGCCGAGCGACGCCGGGACGGGGCTCGCCGGCGGCGGCGCACCACGGTCGTGGCGGGGCTGGTGGCGGTCGGCGTGCTCGGGGCGGGCGGGGCGGTCGTCCACCTCTACACGGACGACGACGGTGAAGGACCGTCGACCGCCGTCTCTCCTCTCAGCGGCCCCTCGGACACGGCCACGTCTCCTCAGTCCCCTTCGGTATCACCCTCGCCGTCAGCGTCGTCGGCCTCACCGTCACCGTCGCCCTCCGCGAAACCGTCCGCGTCCCCGAGCCGCAGCGCGTCGCCGACTCCCCGCAAGGCGCCGAAGCCGCGCACGCCCTCCTCCGCGCCCGCAGCCGCGCCGAAGCCGCCGCCGGCCGCGCCGTCGGTCGCAGACGAGGTCGTCGACCTGGTCAACTCCGAACGTTCCAAGGCTGGTTGCTCACCGGTGACGAGCAACAGCAAGCTCACGACCGCCGCGTCCCGGCACTCGGCCGACATGGTGGCGCGGGACTACTTCTCCCACACCTCGCCGGACGGCACGGACCCGGGCGCCCGTATCACCGCGGCCGGATACCGGTGGAGCACGTACGGCGAGAACATCGCGAAGGGCCAGCAGACCCCGGAGGCGGTGATGGAGGCCTGGATGAACAGCGAAGGACACCGGGCCAACATCCTCAACTGTGCCTTCAAGGAGATCGGGATCGGCCGGGAGGACTCGTCCGGGGGGCCGGTCTGGACACAGAACTTCGGCACCGCGCTCTGACGGGCGGCCGACCGGCACGTACGACGGGTCAGCAGGTGACCGGCGGCAGGGAGATCACCACGCAGGACGCCGACGACGTGTCGTCGGCAGGGTCGGCGCCGTCCGGGGACAATGCCGTACGGGCGGCCTCGACCGCGAACCGACCGAGGCTGAGCCGCGACGGCGGGACCTTGAAACCTGCGGTGGCGACGGCGCTGTCGACGAGGTCCGCGAAGGTGCGGACGACGGTGCCGCCCGAGGCCGTGCAGCCGGGGCGAGAGCCCGGTCGCGATGGTGCCGACCGGCAGGCTCGCGGTGACCTCGGCCGAAGTGGCTCTGCCCGGACCGGTGTTGGGGACGTCGGTGTGGAGCCGATGGAGGCCGGGAGCACCGACACACTGTTACCGGAGTAGTCGGCGACGTACACACGCGAGCCGTCGGGCCACACCGCGAGACCACGGGGGTTACCGCTGACGGGAATCCGGGGCATGGGCGCGGCACCCACGACCGGCGCGGGTCGTCGCCCGTGCACCGAGCAAGCTGTGCGAGAAGGTGCAGCACGTACAGAAGGGCGCGAGGCCCGTCGGTTGTGCGCCGGGCGTGCGAGCGGGCGGCGCGCGGGTGCGCGTCCTAGGATTCGGCGCATGATCGCCGAACTGCAGTGTGTGGTGCTGGACTGTCCTGATCCGGCGCTGCTGGCACGCTTCTACGCCGAGTTGCTCGGCGGAACGGCCGACCGGCCCGACGGACGATGGGCCCTGAGTGAGGAGTGGGCCACCGTCCACACCCCGACGGGCTTCGTCCTCTGTTTCCAGCGGGTCCAGGGGTACCGGCCCCCGCAGTGGCCGGACCCCGCCCACCCCCAGCAGTCCCACCTGGACTTCGGTGTCGCCGACCTGGACCGTGCGACGGAACTCGTCCTGGGTCTGGGGGCGGCCCTGCTCGACGGGGGGCCGGACACCCGGGGCTGGCGGATCTTCGCGGATCCGGCGGGGCATCCGTTCTGCCTGGTGCGCCACTGAGGGGACAGGGCGGCACCCTCGGGCGCCCGGGCGGATCCGGGCGCCCGAGGGCGCGGTGTCAGCGGCCGATGACCGTCAGCGCGGCGCAGGTGCCGCTCACCGCGCCGACGGTCAGGACGGACAGGGCCACGCAACGCGCCCTGAGCCGGTCGTAGCGTGCGGTGTACTCACCCCGGAGTTCGACGGCGCGACCGGCGATCCTGGTGAGTGTGTCCCTGCAGAGCGCCACCCTGTCCGTGACGTAGACGCGCTCGACGTCCTCGCGCTGGGCGGTGGTGAGCCAGGGCAGTGCGTCGGTGAAACGCCGTGCCTGGCGGCGCGCCTCGTCGACCTCGGCGTTCCAGAGGAGGTAGCCCTCCACCTGGGCAAGGCCCCGGGCACTCTCCTTGTCGGGTTTCACACCGTCCTCCTCTCCACGGGCCGGAGCCCCGGGTCTCTATTCCTGCTTGTCCCCGGGAGCGACCGTGACGGACTCGGAGGGGAGGTTCGTCGCGTCCTCGATGGCCCGGACTCCCGGGTAGTGCAGGTCGAACGCCGGCGATTCGGACCTGATCCGCGGAAGGGTCAGGAAGTTGTGACGCGGCGGCGGGCAGGACGTCGCCCATTCGAGGGAGCGCCCGAAGCCCCAGGGGTCGTCGACCTCGATCTGCTTGCCGTACTTGGCCGTCCTCCACACGTTGTAGAGGAAGGGCAGCATCGACAAGCCGAGCACGAACGAGGCGATCGAGGAGACCGTGTTCAGGGCGGTGAAGCCGTCGACCGCGAGGTAGTCCGCGTACCGGCGGGGCATGCCCTCGGCGCCGAGCCAGTGCTGCACCAGGAAGGTGCCGTGGAAGCCCAGGAACAGCGTCCAGAAGGTCATCTTCCCGAGCCGCTCGTCCAGCATCTTGCCGGTGAACTTCGGCCACCAGAAGTGGAACCCGGCGAACATCGCGAAGACCACGGTGCCGAATACGACGTAGTGGAAGTGCGCGACGACGAAATAGGAGTCCGAGACGTGGAAGTCGAGCGGGGGCGACGCGAGGATCACCCCGGTGAGACCGCCGAAGAGGAAGGTCACGAGGAATCCGATCGACCAGAGCATCGGTGTCTCGAAGGACAGCGAGCCCTTCCACATGGTGCCGATCCAGTTGAAGAACTTCACACCGGTGGGTACCGCGATGAGGAAGGTCATGAAGGAGAAGAACGGCAGCAGGACACCGCCCGTCACGTACATGTGGTGCGCCCAGACCGTGACGGAGAGCCCCGCGATGGCGATCGTGGCGCTGATCAGTCCGACGTAACCGAAGATCGGCTTTCGGCTGAACACCGGGATGATCTCGGTGACGATTCCGAAGAACGGCAGGGCGATGATGTACACCTCCGGGTGGCCGAAGAACCAGAAGAGGTGCTGCCACAGCAACGCGCCGCCGTTCGCGGCGTCGAATACGTGGGCGCCGAATTTACGGTCGACTTCGAGTGCGAAGAGCGCGGCGGCCAGGACCGGGAAGGCCAGCAGGACCAGTACAGCGGTCAGCAGGACGTTCCAGACGAAGATCGGCATGCGGAACATCGTCATGCCGGGGGCGCGCATGCAGATGATCGTGGTGACGAAGTTGACCGAACCGAGGATCGTGCCGAACCCGGAGAAGGCCAGACCCATGATCCACAGATCGGCGCCGATGCCGGGCGAGTGCACCGTGTCGGTGAGCGGGGAGTAGGCGAACCAGCCGAAGTCGGCAGCACCCTGGGGCGTGAGGAAGCCGGCCACCGCGATGAGCGAGCCGAAGAGGTACAGCCAGTACGCGAACATGTTCAGCCGCGGGAACGCCACGTCGGGCGCGCCGATCTGCAGCGGCATGATCCAGTTCGTGAATCCGGCGAAGAGCGGCGTCGCGAACATCAGCAGCATGATCGTGCCGTGCATCGTGAACGCCTGGTTGTACTGCTCGTTCGACATGATCTGAATGCCCGGCCGAGCCAGCTCGGCCCGCATCACGAGGGCGAGGATGCCACCGAAGAGGAAGAACGCGAACGACGTGAGCAGGTAGAGCGTGCCGATCGTCTTGTGGTCGGTGGTCGTCAGCCACCGGATGACCACGTTCCCCGGCTGCCGACGCCGCACAGGAAGTTCGTCCTGATAGGCGGCATCGGCTTCCAGCGATGCTGAGGGGCCCCTCGTCGTCACTGCGGCACTCCTTCGGTCGACGGCCGATTGCTGACTCGGCGACCAGGATGGACTCCGCGCGGCGGCGACGCCTGCCATCTCCCTGTGCACTGCACCAGTGGCTGGCAAAGGACACTCCATTGGCCGACAGCCGCGATACCGCTGTTGACGCGCCCGCTCCCTCAGCCCTCCGCCCAGGCACGCATCGCGTCCCGCGACCGGAAGTCGGCCACGTTCTTGTCGAGCGGGTGGTCGGTGTACTGGTGGATGCGCCAGTCGGCCTCCACCCGTGGTTCGCCTGCCGTGCCGTAGTCCGCGATCCAGAGCCCGTCACCGGCGTACGAGCTCGTGTCGTGGGTGCGCCAGAAGGAACGGTTGCAGTACAGCAGGACACGGTGACGCGGCTTCAGCCTCTTCACCTCACGGATGAAGCGGTCCTTGTCCGTGCTGCTCGCACGCGTGCCCTCGCCCGTCTCCTCCCAGTCGACCGCGAGAAGGTCGCCGGGCTTGTCCGGAGCCCCCTCGACGAAATGCGCGGCCTGCTCCTTGGCGTGTCCGGGCCACAGGAAGTGATAGAAACCGACAATGCAGTCGGCGTCACGGGCGCGCTTCACCTGGTTCTTCAGTCTCGGATTGACATAGGTGCGGCCCTCGGTCGCCTTCACGAAGACGAAATCCACGTCGTCCGTGTCGAAGTCGGTCTGATAGGCGCTGACGTCGACCCCGTGCAGCACGGGCTCCACCTCCAAGTGGGGGACACTCATTCCGCTTGTCTCGTCCATACGTGCCCGGCCGCGGAGCAGCCATCCGTCGCACGGCCGCAGAACCGATTCAGCGGGCACGGAATAGTGTCCTGCCGCTCCGGGTTGGTGATCCGGCGAGACCCTTTCACCTCACGCATTCGGCATCGGAAGGTCGTAATCATGAAGATCGGCATCATCGGGGCGGGCAACATCGGCGGCAACCTGACCCGGCGGCTCACCGCTCTGGGTCACGATGTCGCCGTCGCCAACTCCCGCGGGCCGGAGACGCTCGCAGCGCTCGCCGAGGAGACGGGAGCCACGGCGGTCCGTTCAACCGAAGCCGCGCGCGGGGCGGACGTCGTGGTGGTGACCGTCCCGCTCAAGTCCGTTCCCGGCCTGCCCGCGGGCATTCTCGACGGAGCCGCGGACGGAGCGGTGTTCATCGACACGGGCAACTACTACCCGCAGCAGCGCGACGGGAGGATCGCCGCCATCGAGGACGGACTGACGGAGAGCCGGTGGACCGAGCAGCATCTGGGCCGTCCGATGATCAAGGCGTTCAACGGGACGTACGCCCAGGACATCCTGGACAACGCCGTACCGCACGGCACTCCCGGCCGGCAGGCGCTTCCGGTTTCCGGTGACGACCCCGCGGCCAAGCAGGTCGTGCGGGACCTGATCGACGAGCTCGGTTTCGACACCGTGGACGCCGGTGGCCTCGACGACTCGTGGCGCCAGCAGCCCGGCACGCCCGCCTACGGAAACCGGGGCGACGTCGAGGCCATCACCAAGGCCCTGGCGGAGGCATCGCCGGAGCGCACCGCCGAGTGGCGCGCCTGAGGCCGCACGCCGTACGGACGTGGTGCCCGTCCCGGGAGGGACCGGGTGCGGGCACCCTCGCCGTCGCCTCGGCCGGATGCCGGGCCGGTGACCGCCTCGCGCGGCCTCGGACCAGCCGCGAGGCGTCAGTCCCGGGCAGGCAGGCTGTCCATGAACGAGCTGACCGAGAACACCGCGCGGCCCGCGCCCGCCGGGCCGTATCCGGGCGGCGATGACAGGCCGTACTCCTCCATGGTCGAGCGGTACGCGTCGAGCAGCCTGATGTGGTACTCGAGGGGCGCGCCGTCGGGATTCGTCCTGCCGAGGGGTGTGGTGGGCTCCGGGCACCAGGTGGTGAAGCGCGGGGTGATGCCGTGCGACATGAAGAAGCGGAGGCCTTCGGTGGTCGACGCGATGGCTTCGTCGACGGTGGTGAAGCCGAAGGGCTCGGCCATCTCCACTCCGGCGACGAAGTTGGGGATCACGTTCCGGGCGCCGAAGACGTCCGCGGAGTCGAGGATGCGGCGGTGCCACTCGTCGCGGCCGACGTAACGCTCCTTGCCCGGGCAGTAGAGCTCGAACAGGCGGCGGTCCCACACCTCGTAGTTGGGGTGGTAGATCTGCACGCCGTGGTCGTGGAAGCGCTGGACGTCGTCCTTGGGGAGCGCCTGGGCGACCACCTTGCCGATCCAGCGTCCGGGGAAGCGCTCCTCGATGGCCCGGGCGTACTGGCCGTAGAAGTCGGCCTCGTCCTTGCCCTGGAGGTGGGAGGTGATGGCGCCCCCGGTGAGCGTGTAGGCGGTGGTCGTGCGCGCGGCGTCGTGGCGGTCGATGATGTCGAGCGCCTCCAGCACCTCCTCGACGTCCTTCACCCCGGTGTAGGGGCGGCCCGCCGCCTTGTGCTGGCGCCAGTTGTGGTTGATGTCGCAGTACTGGCACTCCTCCTTGGCGCCGAAGTACTGGCACACGCGGAAGACCGTGAGGTAGACGAGGTAGCCCCACTGGATCGTGGGGGCCACCTCCATCACGGATTTTCCGTTGGAGAGCGTGTGCCGGTAGTAGTCGGGCATCGGGGGCAGGCCCACGTCCGAGATGCGGGCGCCGTCCAGGTACAGGCCCAGGACTCCGTCGGGCCCGGCGGCCACGCGGTAGGGCGAGGCGGGATTGACGCGCACCGACACCACGGTGCGGCGCAGGTCGTACGGCCCGCCGGTGAGCACGATCTCCTCGGGGGGCCGCCGCAGGGCGGCCGCTCCGAGCTCGGGCAGGGTGCCGTGGTCGAAGGAGAAGATGAAGTAGGACTTCGGCTTCACGTCCCCGTCCTCGTTGTCGCTGAGGGCGGATTCGTCGAACGCCATGCCGCCGCGCAGCAGGTCCTCCTTGATGACGGCTTCTCTCGGCACGTGGGGGAACCGCTCCATGAGCCGTTCCACCAGGCGTGTCCGCTCGCCCGAGACGGCGGCGGGTCGGGTGGAGCCGGAGTCGGCAGGGCTTGGCATGTACGGGCTCCTCGGGTCCGGTGTCATGGACACTGTTGCGTGTAGGCCACACTGTCCAACGAACCAGCACCGTCAGGCGTTCGCAGATGACCCGTCCGGCTTCCCTCGGGTCGCGCCGGCCGAGGACAGGAGTGACCCCATGCCCCGCACCATGTCCGTGTCGGACAGCATTCTGATCCGGGCCGATCCCTCCCACGTGTACGACCAGCTCAGCGATCCCACCGCGATGGGGAGGTGGAGCCCCGAGAACAGGGGTGCGCGGGTGCTCGGCGAGCACCGCGGCCCGTACGTCGGGATGGTCTTCGAAGGCCGGAACAAGCGCGGCTCCTTCCGCTGGACGACCCGCTGCACGGTCACCGCCGCCGACCCCGGCCGGCGGTTCGCCTTCCGCGTGCACGCGATCGGGGCGCGGCGCCCACGGCTCCGGGCGCCCATCGCACTGTGGGAGTACCGATTCGAAGCGGTCGACGGTGCGACGCGGGTCACCGAGACGTGGACGGATCACCGGCTTGCGTGGCCTGATTTCCTCGCCGACGCGTTCGACCGGCTGGCGACGCGGGGCCAGACGTTCGCCGAGTTCCAGCGCGGGAACATCCGTACGACACTGAACCGCCTGAAGGCCGTCCTGGAGCAGGACGCCGGACTCGCTCCGGAGGACTCGCACCGTGGGTGAGACCTGGGTCGGTCTGGAACTGGACGTGCGCCACATCGACGTGGACCGCTGGGCGCCGTACACCGACCGCTGCCGATCGGCCGGCCTGATGCTGACGACGTACGCGGAACTCGGTGACACCCCCTCGAACCGTCGTCGCCTGTACGAGCTCAACAGGGACTGTGCCGCCGACATCCCGGGCCGGGGACTCTTCTACACGTACGAGGAGTACGTACGGGAGCGCGTCGACGTGCCCTCGTTCGATCCTCGCGGAGTCGTACTGGCCGTAGCGGGTGACGGCGCCTGGGCGGGCATGGCCGCCACCTCGGACCGGCGGGCGTCGGGATGGGTGTTCAACGAAATGACCGGGATGCGGCGGGAGTACCGGCGCGCGGGCGTCGCCGTCGCCATGAAGGTCCACGGAATCGGCTTCGCCGAAGTGTGCGGCGTACACCGCGTGCGCACCCTGCACCACGCCGCCAACACGAGGGCCATCGCCATGAACCGGATGCTGGGCTACGTCGATGTCGATGCCGGGGAGTCCACCGTCTGACCCTGTGCGCGTGCCTGTGCCTGTGTTGTCTGTGCCTGTGCCCGCCAGGCGCGTCCCGCTGTCCTTGTCAGTCGCCCGTGCTCGCTGAGGATCTGCTCGCGGACACCGCCGCGCGAAAGGCGGTCGGCCTCTCGCCGAAACGTCTCAGCAGGTCGCCGAGGCGGCGGTGCGGTGCGGTGTGCTGTGCTGCGGACGGGCGGCCGATGTCAGTGGGCGGGCGCACACTTGGCCCCGGGGGTCGTCACCGGTGAGAGGCGGGGTATGGGCGAGGCACAGGAGCGGGTGTTCGAGGCGGCGACCGGGGACGGCCCGGTGGCGCCGGACCCGAAGGGCACCCGCACCGGGGAGGTGCGGACAGCGTTCGAAGGGATGCTCCAGATCAGGCGTCTGACCCGCAGCACCTGCGCGGACCCCGAAGGGGCGCCGGCCCCGTGGGAGCTCCACCGGCCGCTGCGGGCCGTGGCGTTGGCACTGGAGGCTGCCGGGACAACCCCGTCCGCGGTCGGACCGTCCGGCGAGCGGACGGCGACGGGCTATCGCGTGCGCGAGAACGACCGGCCCGGCTCCGTGCGGGTGGAGTGGGTCGGCCCCCCGGGCAGCGGAGCGGCGCACGACGAGGGAGAGGCACTGGCCGGCTGCGCCGAGGTGCTGCGGCGGCTCGGCTGGACGGCCTTGCTCTACCGGGGGCCACGCAAGCGACGCTTCCTCGAAGTGGAACCGCCGTCCGCCGTCCGCGCGTGACCGGCCGGCCCGTACGGCGGGCCTGCGTTGAAGCTCCTGTAGCTGGTCAAGCCCGTGGGCGAGGTCCGCAGGATGCGCTCGTGGCGGGGTTCGACGAGGTCAGGAGGACGTTCTGGGGCGAGGGGCGCTACGGGGTTCAGCCGCCGTTGACCGACGCGCTTGTTCAGGATGCCGAGCGTCAGCTCGATGTCCGCCTGCCGACTTCCGGACATGTGTCGAAGGGCTGGCTGCAGCCTCGTCGATCGGCTCCGATCCCACGACCGGCAGTCTGCGAGCAGACTGATCCGGCTGTGGAACGGGGGTCCACTACAGGGGGTCGGCGACTCGACAAGGCGCAGATCAAGCGATGGTCACGTGACCGACACGCAGGCCACGGATCCGGGAGACGTGTGTTCGCCGCACCAGCGTCAGACCCCCCGCCCGACGCCGCCTTCGGCCTCGTTGTCAGACCCATGGGGGATGCTTGACGGTCCGACACCTCTGACCGGGAGATGCTGAGATGCACGAGACAGAAGTGGCCGCTGCCCAGGCCTACATCCGCTTACTGGCCGCCACCCGCGCCGCGCTCGCCGACCCGGCCGACGGTCCGCTGTACATGCCGCTGCTCGCCTCGCCGATGGAAGAGGCGGACGAGGCCCTGCACAGCGCCGGGCTCGCGGGTAACGAGGACAGGTTCTTCGCTCTCGTCCGGAAACTGCAGCCGAGCCTGACCGGTTCGGATCGCTGACGGGTCCCGGCGGCGGCCCCGCTCCTTTCAGGGGGCGGGGCCGGGCGCGGGTCCCCTACTGACCGGTGTACATGAGGGAACCGGGTGTGGTGAGCCGTTCCCCGGTCTCCAGCCAGGTCTTCAGGCCGGAGAGGATCATCGGCCAACCGCCGTACAGCTCGTCGTTGGCGCCTTCACGCAGTTCGTCGTGGGTGACGGTGAGGCGGCAGGAGTCGCCGACGGGCTCGATCTCCCACGTGACGCGGGTGGCGCCCTCGTTCCTCACGTCGTCGCTCCAGAGCGCCACCATGCTCTGGACCAGTCTGCGCGGCGGGTCGACCTCCAGGTTCCGGCCTTCTCCGAGCGGTCCGGGCGCACCGGGTGCGCCCATCTCGAAGGTCGACCCCTCGGTCCAGTCCGAGGTGATGCGTGCCCCGAAGTTGTACTGGCTTCTGATCTCGGGGTCGGTGATCGCCTCCCAGAGGCGTTCGGGCGTGGTGCGGATGTAGATCTCGAAGACCTTCTCCATGGGATTCTCCAGTCGACTCTTGAGGTCGCTGAGCCCGGCGGCCCAGGCCTCCGCGTACTTGCTCACCCACCGGTCGTGGACGAGTCGGATGGGCACCGGGTTCAGGAAGTGGAGCTTCTCCCGGCCCCGCCTCCGCGTGACGACCAGTCCCGCCGCCTCCAGCAGCCTGAGGTGCTTCATCACGGCGAATCGCGTGATCTCGAAGCGGGCCTCCAGCGCACCCAGTGTCTGCCCGTCCTCACGGAACAGCTCGTCGAGCAGTTCGCGCCGCGTGGGATCCGCCAGAGCCTTGAACACTGCGTCCATCCGTCCAAAATATGTGACCTTTTGGTCACCTGTCAATCGGAGCGAGACCCCGAGGCCCCCGGACCAGGCGCGATGAATTGATTCAAATCAGGAAGAAACTTGCTCAGCAGCTTGACTAGCAGCGAGGCCCAAACCTAGCGTACGTTCTGGATGAAACGATTCACATCCCGATCCTGACCGGTCGCCGGATGACTCTGCTTACGAGGTGTTCATGTCTGATGTGTCGGCCGTCACGGCAGCTCTGAAGTCTCAGGTCATCGAGACGCCGTCCTGGGGTTACGGCAACTCCGGTACGCGCTTCAAGGTCTTCGCCCAGCCCGGGGTCCCCCGCGACCCGTTCGAGAAGCTGGCGGACGCAGCGCAGGTGCACGCCCACACCGGCGTGGCTCCGAAGGTCTCGCTGCACATCCCCTGGGACAGGGTCGACGACTACGCGGAGCTGACCCGGTACGCCGAAGGGCTGGGGCTGCGCATCGGCGCGATCAACTCCAACGTCTTCCAGGACGACGACTTCAAGCTGGGCTCGGTCACCCATCCCGACGCGAAGGTCCGGCGCAAGGCGACCGATCACCTGCTCGAGTGCGTGGACATCATGGACGCCACCGGCTCGCCCGACCTCAAGCTGTGGTTCTCGGACGGCACCAACTATCCGGGCCAGGACGACATCGTGGGGCGCCAGGACCGGCTGGCCGAGGCGCTGGCCGAGGTCTACGCACGTCTCGGCGCCGACCAGCGGATGCTGCTGGAGTACAAGCTCTTCGAGCCCGCCTTCTACACCACCGACGTCCCGGACTGGGGCACCTCGTACGCGCACTGCCTGAAGCTGGGCCCGAAGGCCCAGGTGGTCGTGGACACCGGGCACCATGCGCCCGGCACCAACATCGAGTTCATCGTCGCCTTCCTCCTGCGGGAGGGGAAGCTCGGCGCGTTCGACTTCAACTCCCGCTTCTACGCCGACGACGACCTCATGGCCGGGGCGGCGGATCCCTTCCAGCTGTTCCGGATCATGCACGAGGTGGTCAAGAACGGCGGTTTCCGGCCTGAGACCAACGTCAACTTCATGCTCGACCAGTGCCACAACATCGAGGCCAAGATCCCCGCCGTCATCCGCTCGGTCACCAACGTGCAGGAGGCGACCGCGAAGGCGCTGCTGGTCGATGCCGAGGCGCTGGCCTCGGCGCAGCGGTCCGGTGACGTCCTCGCGTCCAACGGTGTGCTGATGGACGCGTTCAACACTGATGTCCGTCCGCTGCTCGCTGACGTACGTGAGGAACTCGGCCTGGCCCGGGACCCGTTCGCCGCCTACCTGGCCTCCGGCAACCAGGAGCGCATCGCCGCCGACCGTGTCGGGGGCCGACAGGCCGGCTGGGGTGCCTGAGTCCCGCTCGCTGCCTTCCCGCACCCGCCGCCCGTCCCGTCTTCCGAAGGAAACCTCATGACGTCCGCGACGCACTCCGAAGTCGCCGCGCTCCTGGAGCGCGCCCACCGGATCGGCTCCGATCCCCGCAACACCAACTACGCCGGTGGCAACGCATCGGCCAAGGCGACGGCCACCGACCCCGTCACCGGCGGCGAGGCCGAGCTCCTGTGGGTCAAGGGATCGGGCGGCGACCTCGGGACACTGACCGAGGCCGGTCTCGCCGTGCTCCGGCTCGACCGCGTGCGGGCGCTCAAGGCCGTCTACCCGGGGGTGGAACGCGAGGACGAAATGGTCCAGGCGTTCGACTACTGCCTGCACGGGAAGGGCGGCGCCGCTCCGTCCATCGACACCGCGATGCACGCGCTGGTCGAGGCGGCCCACGTCGATCACCTGCACCCGGATTCCGGCATCGCCCTGGCGTGCGCCGCGGACGGCGAGAAGCTGACGGCCGACTGCTTCGGCGACAAGGTCGCCTGGGTGGGGTGGCGCCGGCCCGGCTTCCAGCTCGGACTCGACATCGCCGCCGTGAAGGAAGCGAACCCGCAGGCCGTGGGCGTCATCCTGGGCGGGCACGGCATCACCGCCTGGGGCGTCACCTCGCAGGAATGCGAGCGCAACGCCCTCTGGATGATCCGTACGGCGGAGAAGTTCCTCCAGGAACAGGGCAGGCCCGAACCCTTCGGCCCCGTACTGGAGGGGCGGGAGGCCCTGGACGAGCAGACCCGCCGGGAGCGGGCCGCCGCGCTCGCCCCGGTGATCCGGGGCCTTGCCTCCACGGACCGCCCGCAGGTCGGGCACTTCACCGACGCGGCGCCGGTGCTGGACTTCCTCTCGCGTGCGGAGCACCCCAGGCTGGCCGCCCTCGGCACCTCCTGTCCGGACCACTTCCTCCGTACGAAGGTGAGCCCCCTCGTCCTCGACCTGCCGGCGGATGCCCCTCTGGAGGAGGCGGTGGCGCGGTTGCAGGTGCTCCACGGGGAGTACCGGGAGGCGTACAAGGCGTACTACGACCGTCACGCCTCGCCGGACTCACCCGCGATGCGCGGGGCGGACCCCGCCGTCGTGCTGGTGCCCGGTGTCGGGATGTTCTCGTACGGCAAGGACAAGCAGACGGCCCGGGTCGCCGCGGAGTTCTACCTCAACGCCGTCAACGTGATGCGGGGCGCCGAGTCCGTCTCCTCCTACGCGCCCATCGAGGAGTCCGAGAAGTTCCGGATCGAGTACTGGGATCTGGAGGAGGCGAAACTCCGCCGCATGCCGAAGCCGAAGGCGCTGGCCACCCGGGTCGCGCTGGTCACGGGCGCCGGGTCGGGCATCGGCAAGGCCATCGCGCACCGGCTGGTCGCGGAAGGCGCCTGCGTCGTCGTGGCCGATCTGAACGGCGAGAACGCCGCCGCCGTGGCGGAGGAACTAGGAGGCGCGGACAGGGCCGTCGCCGTGACGGTCGACGTCACCGCCGAGGAGCAGATCGCCGACGCCTTCAAGGCCGCGGCCCTCGCCTTCGGCGGGGTCGACCTGGTCGTCAACAACGCCGGCATCTCCATCTCCAAGCCGCTCCTGGAGACGACGGCCCGGGACTGGGACCTGCAGCACGACATCATGGCTCGGGGCTCGTTCCTCGTCTCGCGCGAGGCCGCACGGGTCATGACGGCGCAGGGGTTCGGCGGCGACATCGTGTACATCGCGTCGAAGAACGCCGTGTTCGCCGGCCCGAACAACATCGCCTACTCAGCCACGAAGGCGGACCAGGCACACCAGGTCCGCCTGCTGGCGGCCGAGTTGGGCGAGCACGGCATCCGGGTCAACGGCGTGAATCCGGACGGGGTGGTGCGTGGCTCCGGCATCTTCGCTGCGGGCTGGGGAGCCCAGCGCGCGGCGACGTACGGCATCGAGGAGGAGAAGCTGGGCGAGTTCTACGCCCAGCGGACGATCCTCAAGCGCGAGGTGCTGCCGGAGCACGTCGCCAACGCGGTCTTCGCCCTGACGGGCGGGGAGCTGACCCACACCACCGGCCTGCATGTTCCCGTCGACGCCGGTGTGGCGGCGGCCTTCCTGCGCTGAGCCGGTGTCACCCTGCCGCGCCCCGGTGCCTGTCCGACGGCATCCGGGGCGCGGCTTCCGTTCGGATCGGATGAGAGTTCCATGTCTGCGACTTCACGACACGACCCGGTCTTCGCCGCGGTGGACCTGGGGGCCACCAGCGGCCGGGTGATCACCGGCAGGGTCGGAGCCGACGAAGTGGTGCTGACCGAGGCACATCGCTTCGCCAACACCCCCGTGCGGCTTCCCGATGGGCTGCGCTGGGACGTACTCGCCCTGTACCAGGGCGTGCTGGACGGGTTGCGCGCCGCGGCACGCACCGGTCCCGTGGCCTCCGTGGGCATCGACACCTGGGCGGTCGACTACGGCCTCCTGGATTCCGACGGGACGCTGCTCGGGGTCCCGTTCCACTACCGCGACGGGCGCAACGCGCCCGCCGCCGAGCAGGTGCTCGCGCACGTCGGTGCCCAGGAACTGTACGCGATCGGCGGACTGCAGCACCTGCCGTTCAACACCGTCTTCCAGCTCGCCGCGCACCGGGCCACCGCCCAGTGGGAGGCGGCCCGCACGATCCTCCTGATGCCCGACCTGCTGGTGTACTGGCTGACCGGGACCGTGGGCGCCGAGGTGACCAACGCGTCGACGACCGGGCTGTTCGACGCACGATCCGGCACCTGGTCCGACGCGCTGATCCGGCGGCTCCGCCTGGACCGGTCGCTGTTTCCGCCCCTTCGTGAGCCGGGTGAGCCTGCGGGCACCCTGCTGCCCCACGTCGCCGAGCTCACCGGACTCCCCCACGGCACGCCGGTGACGACGGTCGCGTCGCACGACACCGCGTCGGCGATCGCCGCGGTACCGGCCGCCGAACCGGGGTTCGCGTACGTGTCGTGCGGCACCTGGTCGTTGGCGGGTCTCGAACTGGACGCGCCGGTGCTCACCGAGGCGTCGAGGGCGGCGAACTTCACCAACGAGCGCGGGATCGACGGAACGGTGCGCTATCTCCGCAACATCATGGGCATGTGGCTGCTGGAGGAATGCCGGCGTACGTGGGGACGGGACGGTGCGGCCACGTCGCTGCCGGATCTGCTCGCGGACGCGGCGCGGGCCCGCCCGTTCGCCGCGGTCGTCGACCCCGACGACCCCGTCTTCCTCGCGCCGGGTGACATGCCCGCACGGATCGACACCGCTCTCACCCGGACCGGGCAGGACCTGCCGGAAGGCCGGGGCGGTTATGTGCGATGCGTGCTCGAGAGCCTGGCGCTGGCACACCGCAGGACGCTGCGCGACGCGGCCCGGCTGGCGGACCGGGACCTGACCCGGATCCACCTGGTCGGGGGCGGCTCGCGCAACGAGCTGCTGTGCCAGTGGACGGCCGACGCGACCGGTCTGCCGGTCACCGCGGGACCGGCCGAGGCGACCGCGCTCGGCAACGTGCTGCTCCAGGCCCGGGCGCACGGCCTGGTGGGCGGACGCGCTGACATGCGGCGGCTGGTGGCCGGCACCCAGGAACTGCGCCACTACGCCCCGCAGGGGAACATCGCGGCCTGGGACTCGGCAGCCGAGCGGCTGCCCGTACGTGTGGGGGCGCGCTGACCGCACGCTCCCAGGGTGATGGGTCGGGGGACGCGTCCGAGCCGACGGACAAGGCGTGCGTGTCCATGGCGACGGGCCGGGTAGTGCGCGTCAGCATCACTGGACAGGGCGGACATCGTCCACGACGACAGGTCGGGGGGGACGCGTCCGAGGTGGCCGGTCGGCGGCACGGCTGACCGGCTCTCGGCCCGGCTCTCCGCCGTCGCCTGTGTCACCTCGGCTGCCGCGGTCCGAAGCGCGTGGCCCCCGCCCGGGACGCCACGCGCTTCGGACCGCCGCGCAGGTCAGGGTGCGGACAGGCCGAGTTCCTGGTCGCCCAGCGGCTCGAAGTGGGCGGCCACGTCGTCCTCGGTGACGTCTCCGAGGGCTGCGGGGTTCCACCGCGGACTGCGGTCCTTGTCGACGATCCGGGCCCGAACGCCCTCCACCAGGTCGGGTCCCGCGAACGCCCGGCAGGAGACACGGAACTCCTGGTCGAGAGCGGCTTCGAGGCTGTTCAGGCGCTTCGCCCGGCGCACGGCGGCCAGGGTCACCTTGAGAGCCGTGGGCGACACGGTGTGCAGGATTCCGGCGGCCTCCTTGGCCGCGGGCAGTCCGCAGTCCGTCAGCCGGTCGATGATCTCCTCCACCGTGTCCGCCGCGTAGCAGTCGTCGATCCACTCGCGCTGGGTCGCCAGCTCCCCCTCCGGTGCATCCGTGGCATGCCGGTGGACCGCTTCCGTGACCTCGTCGGGTGTGCCGCACCGCGAAAGCGCCTCGGTGACGCCGGCGAGCCCGTGCGACGGGACGAAGTGGTCCGCCAGCCCGCACAGGAGGGCGTCGGCCGCGCCCACGGCACGCCCGGTGAGCGCCAGGTGCGTGCCCAGCTCGCCCGGAGCCCGGGACAGCAGGTAGGTGCCGCCTACATCCGGGACGAATCCGATGCCGGTCTCCGGCATGGCGACACGTGAGCGCTCGGTGACGACGCGTACGCCGCCGTGCGCCGACACCCCGACCCCGCCCCCCATCACGATCCCGTCCATGAGGGCGACGTACGGCTTCGGGAACCGGGCGATCCGCGCGTTGAGCCGGTACTCGTCCCGCCAGAAGTCCACGGAGGCGCGACGACCCGCGCGGGCGTCCTCGTAGATCGACCGGATGTCACCGCCCGCGCAGAGGCCGCGGTCACCGGCGCCCCTGATGACGACGGCGACGACCGCGTCGTCGTCGGCCGCGCCGCTGAGCGCGTCGTCGATGTGGCGCACCATGGTGTGGGTGAGCGCGTTCAGTGCGCGGGGGCGGTTGAGGGTGATGTGCCGTACGCGGCCCTCGGTGTGCAGCAGGACTGGCTCGTCGTCGTTCATGTATGTGCGCTCCGGTCAGCCGTGGACGATCTCTGCGTGCCATTCTGCGACGGCCGGCGCCGCGCTCACGCGCCGGGTCTCCGGTGAAACCGCTGTGGCACTCACGCACCACGGGCTCGACAATTGATTTCTACGGGCCGCGACGTCCGGCAGCCCCGCCGGACAACCTCCGGAGCGCGCATGACCGACTCTTCACGGCGAGCAGACGACTCCACGTCGCGGCTCCGCTTCGACGGGCGCCACGCCGGCGAGACGGGGACCGAGGAGCGTCTGGCCCTGAACCGTACGGGCAGCTTCGAATGGGACCTGGACGCCAGGACGCTGGACATCGACGACTCGGGCCTCCTGGTCTTCGGCCTCGACCCCGCGACGTTCGACGCGCGCCCTTCGACGGTGATCGAGCGGCTGGACGCCACGGAACGAGCCCGTCTCGACCTCGCCATCGAGGAGGCCATCACCGGCGGGAGCGGTTCCTACAGCATCCACTTCCAGGTGCCGCTCGAGGACGGGACCCTCCAGTGGACGCATGTGCAGGCGCGGATTCTTCGGGACGAGGACGGCCGGGCCCACCGCGTCATCGGCGTGGTGCGGGACGCGACGGCCGAGATCACCCATTCGGCCTTCGTGCTGGATCTCGAGAAGCGGCGCAGGCGCCAGACCAACATCGTCGAGAGCACCACCACCGCCCTGTCACGCGCGGTCACCGTGGACGACGTCACCGCCGCGCTCACCGGCCCGGGCGGCCTGGTGGGGATCGGTGCGGACGGGCTGGCCCTGGGCCTGGTGGACAACTCCGCGCTCCGGATCATCGCGCTGAGCGGAGACTCGGTCGAGGTGTTGGAGGGGCTGGGCTCGGGGCAGCTGGACGCCACGCTCCCCCTCGGCGACACGATTCTCAGCGGACGCCCCCGGTTCATCACGTCGCTCGCTTCGCTGATCCAGCGCTACCCGGTGCTCCGGCCGCACGTCGGTCAACTGAACTTCCGCGCCGCCGCCTACCTCCCCCTGGTCGCCCAGGCGCGCCCCCTGGGCGGCCTCGCCCTCTTCTACCGGGATCGCACGGTGTTCAGCCAGGACGAACGCATCCTCTGCCTGGGCCTGGCCGCCATCGTCGCCCAGTCACTGCAGAGGGCCATCCTCTTCGACGAGGAACGTGAATTCGCGACCGGTCTCCAGTCGGCCATGCTTCCGCGCCGCATCCAGGAGATCGAGGGCGGGGAGATCGCGGTGCGCTACCACGCGGCGTGGAGCGGACGCGAGGTCGGAGGCGACTGGTACGACGTGATCACTCTCCCCAGGAACCGGTACGGCGTCGTGGTGGGTGACGTCCAGGGCCACGACACGCACGCCGCCGCGATCATGGGCCAGCTGCGCATCGCGCTGCGTGCGTACGCGGCCGAGGGGCATCCCCCGGCGACCGTGCTGGCGCGGGCCTCGCGGTTCCTCTCCGAGCTGGACACCGACCGGTTCGCCACCTGCACGTACGCCCAGGTGGACCTCGCGACGGGCGCGGTGCGCGTGGCTCGCGCGGGCCACTTCGGGCCGCTCATCAGACACACCGACGGGAGAGTGGGCGTCCCGCAGGTACGCGGAGGGCTGCCCCTCGGCATCTCGTCGGAGTTCTGGGACGAGGAGTTCCCGGAGACGCGCCTCGACCTGGTGCCGGGCGAGACCTTCGTCCTCTACACGGACGGGCTTGTGGAGGAACCCGGTGCTGATGTGGATTCAGGCATCGCGGCACTGATCCACGAGGTGAGTGAGGGACCCGACGGCGCCGAGGCGCTGGCCGACCATCTGTCGGACCGGTTGTGGGAACGCTGGGGCTCCGGGGACGACGTGGCTCTGCTGGTCCTGAGGCGCAGCCCCGACCTGGGATCCCCACGGGCCCCGCGGCTTCATCAGTACATCCACCAGGCTGATCCCGAGGGACTCTCGGAGGCCCGGTCCATCGTGCGCCAGGCGCTGGCGGACTGGGGGCTCGCGGTGCTCGCGGACGACGCGGTGCTGGTCACCGGCGAGTTGCTGGTCAACGTCCTGCTGCACACGGAGGGCGGGGCGGTGCTCACGCTGGAGGTCCTTCCCGAGCCGGTGCGGCGGATCAGGCTGTCGGTCCAGGACCGCTCGAGCGTATGGCCGCGGCGCCGCGCTCCTGGAGAGACCTCGACCACGGGGCGCGGTCTGCTGCTCCTCGACGCGGTGGCCGAGCGCTGGGGCATCGAACCTCGCGGGGAGGGCAAGGCCGTCTGGTGCGAGATCGGTCAGCAGCCGGAATTCTGACCGGCGCCTGGAGCGGCCGCCTCTGCCTCCGCCTCCTCCAACGGAACGCGCCGGGGGGGGGGAACGCACAAAGGACGCAACGCGGCAGAGTACGCAACCGAAACGAGGCGCACCGCATAAGGAACGCAACGCGAATCGAGGCGCAACGCACAGGGAACGCGACGCGAATCGAGGCGCAACGTGTGAGGGACGCGACGCGAAACGGGGCGGACGCGCGACGGGGGCGTACCGCATCGGAATCGATGCGGTACGCCCCCGTCCGGCCCCAGGCATGAAGACCCCTGTGACCGTGGTGCTGAAGTTCGTCAGTTCTGCGCGGTGCGGCGCTTGCGGACGGACCACAGGATGCCACCGCCGGCGAGCAGAACCGCGAGAGCGGCTCCACCGATGACGGGCGTGGCGGACGACGAACCGGTCTCGGCCAGGTCCGGCGCGGTGCTGCTGGACTCGGCCGGGGCCGGCGCGGCCTCAGTGGCGGTCTCACTCGGCGTGGCGCTCGGCTCGGGCGTCTCGCTGGCCGACGGCTCGGTGGCCGGCGGCTCGGTGGGCGCGCTCTCGGTCGGCGTCGGCGACGGGGTGGTGCCCTCGCAGACGGGGGCCTGCTTCGTCTCGTCGACCGAGTACTTGTCGTTGTCGCCGGCCTTGACGACCAGGCGGACAGTCAGCTCCTTGTCGTGCGCGGGAAGCTGCAGCGGAGCGTCGGTGCTGAAGCTACGGCCGAACTTGGTCGTCGCGAGCAGCTCCTTGCCGTCCACCACGGAAACGGTCACCTCGTTGGTGACCTTGTCCGAGTAGGCGGTCAGGTTGAGCGTCACCTCGGAGCAGGTCACGGCCCAGGTGGGGGTGTGTGCTGCGGCCGGTGCGGCGGAGAGGACTCCACCTGCCAGGCCGACAACCGCAGCGGCCGCGACTACTCCCGCGCCCCGCAACGATCTCCTGGGTATGGTCATGGATTCTTCCTCCATATGAGTTCATCGCTGATTAGCGATGGGGCGCACAGTACTGCCCCGCGCAACTGTCTGCGCACTCGCCCCATGCATCACCGACTTCTCAACGTCACCCAAATCGCCGCCACTTGCGACATGCCGGACACGGCGGAATCCGGACGATGCCATTCCGAACAGAGCGGCGTCACGCGCGGACGACTCGAACGACACCCATGGAGCGCCCCGGCAATCGGTCTGCCAGGTGGCGAAATCAGCGTGGTTCAGGCGTCGTTTCGTCACGTTTAGGAAGGAATTCAACGCCTCGACGGAAAGAGACCCCACACATGCGCCGAAGATGGCTTGAAGCCACCGGGGCGAGCGGCTCGTGGAATGCCGATCGGGAGGGACATCAGAGCGCCTTGTGCATGATGTGGAGTCCCACGTACCCCTGCTGAGGATGGTTGAATCCTTCGGGAAGGGTTCCGATGACCTCGAAACCCAGGGAACGGTAGAGACGTACCGCGTGGACGTTCGTCTCCACCACGGCGTTGAACTGCATCGCCCGGTAGCCCGCCGCGCGGGCCCAGTCCACCGTGTACGTGCAGAGCGCCCGGCCCACGCCCTTGCCGGAGTGTTCGGGGGCGACCATGTAGCTGGCGCTGGCGATGTGCGAACCGTTCCCCATGTGGTTCCGGTTCATCTTGGCCGTACCGAGGACCGTCCCGCTGTCATCGACCGCGACGACCGTACGGGCCGGCTCCGCCAGGAGCCACCACCCGCTGGCCTCGTCCTTGGCCTGCTCCGCGGCCAGTTCGAGCGGAAAGGTGAACGTCTCGCCCGCGGCGACGATGTCACTGAAGAACGGCCAGATGGCGGGCCAGTCCTCGTCGGTGGCTTCTCTGATCAACATGCGTGCCAAGATGCCCGCACGGGCGTCGGCAGGCAAACCTTTTAACGCTCTTCACCGCACGGCGCTCCCCCACCCGATCCGGGCGAGGATCCTCCGTCCGCGACCAGGGCCCGGAAGAGGGGCGGTGGTTGTTCCTCGCGGCGGATCCCACGATGGCCTTCGAGGGACGGGTGCCCCGGCCCGCCGCGGTGGTGTACGACCCCTTCACCGGGTTCAGCAGATCGACGTCGTGCCCTGAACTCGTCCGCACGCGGTCGCGCTGCCGTCGAGACCGCTGGTCGGCGTCGCGGCACGAGTCCTCACCCGGGCGAGGCGCCGGCCGGACGTCCCGGGCCCGGTCGAGCTCCAGCGTCAGATTGACGCGGCGCCAGAGGATCTCGTCCGGATCGTCGGCGAGCGTCAACCGCGCCATGACCTCCCTGCCTGAAACGGAACCAGGCTGCCCGAAAGCGGATGCGTGCTGCATGCGGGTTAGGTAGGCACGCTCGTAGGGGTCGTCGACCACCTCGGCGAGCTGCACCGGGTCCAGAGCGGACGCCTCCAGCGCCGCCCGGACCCAGGGGTCGCGGGTCTGCTTGAGAAGCCTGTCGATCCTGCGTGTGCGCCAGTTGCGCGCACGCCGGTCGGTGCCCGAGTCGAGTATGGCCCGCATCCCCGCCGGGATCCTTCCCACGAGGAGACCCGGCTCCTGCGCGGCGAACGCCACGAGCTCCCCGACGAGATAGACCCAGACCACCGCGCGGTAGCGGTTCAGGTAGAAGGCCACGGGCGAGACGCACCCGATGCGCGCGAGCCCGGTGAACCGGACCTGAGTGATTCCGAGCAGCGACGCACCCTCCGCCGTGCCCACTGTCCGCACCTTCTCCCGCAATGCGGCGGGAAATCCCGGCTGTGCGCGGAGGCGCTCGATCTCCTGCACACAGACCCGCGGCCGCCCGCCACCGGTGACCTGCCCGGTGGCGATCAGTCCCAGATGGACGGCGAGATCGAATTCGCCCCGTCTGAGAGCCAGTTCCTGTGCCGCCCGTGCCGCCGGCACCCATGTCGGCTGCGCACCGTCCGCGGTGCCGCCGCGAGCGTCTTCCGAAACGGTCATGGCCGCCCTCCCCCTTGAGATCGAATACTCTGCGTGACCACGCTAGCGGGGGGAGCCGGATCGCGCGTGAGCCTGTGGACAACTCCGGTCGACCCGAGAAAGGCGCAGATCAGAAGCGGTGCATGCTCTCGGTCTCATGTCGTGTCGTCACACCGAGGTGCTCGCCCACCCGGTTGACCATCAACGTCATCTCGTAGGCCACCTGACCGACGTCGGCATCCGCCGCGCTCAGCACGCACAGGCAACTGCCGTCCCCCGCCGCCGTGACGAAGAGCATCGCCTCGTCGAACTCCACCATGGTCTGGCGGGCTCTTCCCGCTCCGAAGTGGCGTCCCGAGCCTCTGGCCAGACTCTGCAGGCCGGACGAGACCGCCGCCAGGTGCTCCGCGTCCTCGCGCGCGAGACTGGTGCTGGCCCCGGTCACCAGCCCGTCGTTGGACAGCACGAGGGCGTGTTCTATGTGCTCCACCCGGCTGGTGAGCTCGTCGAGAAGCCAGTCGAGTCCCCGGTCCAGCGCCATGTGCTCGTCCTCCCCGTTCATCGTGTCCCCGCGTCCTGCGCAAGCCTCGCGTACGGCTTCCCTGCGGGCAAGCGCCCCTGAGCCCCGGGGGTGCGGCTTCGCGCCACGGCCGGTCCGCCCGTCCCCGCGACCGGCCTGGGGCGCGCCACCGGGGTCCGGGGGCGCACCCGCCCGCCCCGGCGCAACACGGACAGCTTCCAGATGTCCGCACGCCCCCAGCGCACAACGGGGCTGGCCCGCGCGCCCGCAGGGGTCCGGGCGTCACTCCGGCCCGGACCCCTGCCCGACCGATTCGAGCAGCCGGGCGGTGTGCACACGGCCGGCATACTCGACCATGCGGATCAGCACCTCCTTGCCGGAGTCGCGGTCGCGGGCGTCGCACAGGACCACGGGGGTGCCCCGGTCGAGGTCGAGGGCACGCGCGATGTCCTCCTCGCCGTAGGTCCGGGCTCCGGTGAAGCAGTTGACGGCGACCACGAAGGGGATGCGGCGGTGCTCGAAGTAGTCGACGGCCGGGAAGCAGTCCTCGAGCCTCCGTGTGTCGGCGAGGACGACGGCCCCGAGGGCACCCTGCGACAGTTCGTCCCAGAGGAACCAGAACCTGTCCTGCCCGGGGGTGCCGAACAGGTACAGGGACAGGCCGGAGCGGATGGTGATCCGTCCGAAGTCCATGGCGACGGTCGTGGTGGTCTTCCGGTCGACCCCGTCGGTGTCGTCGACGGACTGTCCTGCCTCGCTGAGGAGTTCCTCGGTCCGCAGCGGCCGGATCTCGCTGACCGCACCGACCAGGGTGGTCTTGCCGACGCCGAATCCGCCGGCGACCAATATCTTGAGGGCGAGGGCTGTGGAGTCCCCGGCTTCTTCCCCCACCGTGCTGTCCACGTGCTCGGAGGCCATCGATCACTTCTCTCGCGAGTGCCGTCAGTAGGGGCGACAGCATGACGTCCAGGGGCTGCCGCCGATGAGGATGAGCGGAATTCGACTTACCTGTCCGGGTCGCTTCGGCCCTGTCCGAACCGGGTCGCATCTCTGCCGTCGTGTGGGCTGCGGATGACCACGACGTGTGCGGTCACAGCGCCCTGAGGCCGTCGATCACCTCACGCAGGATGCGCTCGTCGGGCAACTGCGCGGGCGGCACGGGCCTGCTGATCCGCACGCACCCGGCTTCGAGCAGATCACCGAGGAGCACGCGCACCACGCCCACGGGGAGGTCGGCGACGGCGGAGAGTTCCGCCACCGACTGGGTCTCCTCGTGACACAGCACCAGCAGGGCCCGGTGTTCGGGGCCGAGGAGCGAGTCCCCCCGGACCGCACCCGAACCGTCCGCCACCACCAGGGCTATCAGGTCGAAACGCACCCCGCTGGGACCCGGCTCGGTCCGTCCTCCGGTGACCGCGTAGGGCCGCACCAGGGGACCGGCCTCGGCGTCGTACCACTGGCTGCCCGCCGGCGTGCCGTGCGCACCGGCGGGTGGGGCGCCCCGTGAGGTGGCGGACCACCCGCCGGGTGGCGCGGCCGTCGCTGTGCGGGGAGCACCACCCCGCGAGGCTCCGTACCCCTCGCCGGGCAGTGCCCGGTGGCCGCCGCGCGGCCCCGCCCCGGCCCCGTCCGTCCGCATCCGGCCGGCCTCAGCCCGTGGCCGGGGGGCCGGCGAGCCGCGCCGGGCTGGCGAGGTGCTCGCCGACCCGCTTGACCAGGCGGGCCATCTCGTACGCCACGAGGCCGATGTCGGCGAAGGCGGTGCCGAGCACGGTGAGGCACGAACCGTCCCCCGCCGCCACGACGAACAGATAGCCCTCGTCCATCTCGACCATGGTCTGGCGGACGCCGCCCGCACGGAAGTGCCGCCCGGCTCCCTTCGCGAGGCTGTGGAAGCCCGAGGCGACGGCCGCCAGGTGTTCGGCGTCCTCACGGCTCAGGTCCTGTGACGCCCCGACCGCCAGACCGTCACCCGACAGGACGACGGCGTGCCGGATCTCCGCGATCCGCGCGACGAGGTCGTCGAGCAGCCAGTCGAGTTCGCCGGAGCGGCGCGAGGACCTTCCGGGCCTCTCGTTCACGATCATCTCTCGTCTCCTTCGGTGTGCTGCCGGAACGGTGATACGGGCCTTCCGGCCGTGCGGTCCCGGTGGTTGCTCCCGGGTGCGGCACCGCCACCACGGAGCCAGCCGTCGCGGTAGGCGGTCATGCGATCGCGGGCCTGTTCGGGACTTCGTCCGGCCGGGGACTCGGTCCCACCGGGCTCGGCCCCGGGCTGCTCGCGCAGCTGGGGCACGAGGCTGGCCTGCCGGACGCGTCGCGGGAGCTCGCCGTCCTCGTCGACGGCGCGCACCCGCCGCTGCGGCGTGGTCAGCGGAGCGGGGCCGGTCCGCGGCCCGGACGGCGCCCGGGGTTCGAGGGCCGGAACGGCGACGGGGGCCGGAAAGGCGGAGGGTTCCGCATGAGGCCGGAGAGGAGCCGTGCCTCTGGGGCCGTCGTCGTCCCTCGCCACCGTCGTCCTCTCGGCCCCGATGTCCGCGGGACCCGCCGCCGAGCCCTGCGGCAGCCCGCCCTGGAGCAGCGCGGTCGGCAGGAGGACCACGGCGGTCGTACCCCCGTATGCGGACGGGCGCAGCTGGACCTTGATGTGATGACGGGCCGAAAGCCTGCTGACCACGAACAGGCCGAGCCGGTCGCTGTCGACGAGATCGAGCGTCTCGGACTGCTCGATGCGCCGGTTCGCCTCTTCGAGCAGTTCCTCCCCCATGCCGAGCCCACGGTCCTCGACCTCCAGGGCGTATCCGTTGCCTACGGGCTCCCCGGTGATCCGGACCTTGGTGTGCGGCGGCGAGAACTGGGCGGCGTTCTCTACGAGTTCGGCGAGGAGGTGGGTGAGGTCGGCCACCGCCGCGCCCTTCACCGCGGCCGCGGGCAGCGAGCGCACCTCCACGCGGGCGTAGTCCTCGATCTCCGACACGGCCGCGCGCACCACGTTGGTGAGGGGTACGGGCATCCGCCAGGCACGCCCGGGGGCGGCCCCGGACAGGATGATCAGGCTCTCGGCGTGCCGCCTCATGCGGGTCGTCAGGTGGTCGAGACGGAAGAGGTCGCCGAGCTCCCCCGGGTCGTCGGCCCGGCGCTCCATGCCGTCGAGGAGGGCGAGTTGGCGGTGCACGAGGACCTGACTGCGGCGGGCCAGGTTGACGAACACCCCGGAGATCCCGCCGGCCAGCTCCGCTCGCTCCACCGCGGCGTCGAGGGCGGCACGGTGCACGGTCCCGAGGGCTTCACCCACCTGCCCGATCTCGTCGTGCGACGGACGGCCCCGCGGCGCTTCGGCCCCTACGTCGATCTCCTCACCGGCCCGCAGTCGCCGCATGGCCTCGGGCAGCTTGCGCCGCGCAATGTCCAGCGCGCCGTCCCGCAGGCCGACGAGCTCGACGACGAGCGCGCGCCCGATCCGTACGGAGATGGCCAGTGAGGCGACGACGGCGAGGAACCCCAGGAGAACGGCCGCACCTGCCGGGCTCGACAGGGCGCGCGTGAAGGCGCCGGCCCCGTCGGCGGGTGGGCCGCCCGCCTCGGTGGCGATGGCGTGCATGCCGCTGCGCACCTCGGACGCGTCGCGCTCCCACGCGGCCGCCGACACCGCCTTCGCCGCGCGCCGGCCGGGAGGCGCACTCAGGACGGCGTCCTCGGCCGCCGTCATCCGCCGGTACGCGGCCTGCCCGGACAGCTTTCGCCATTCCCGGCGTCCGGCGGACGGCAGGTCGGCACCCGCCGCCTCGGCCAGGGTCCGGCGTGTCGCCACCGAGCCGGTGAACAGGCGGAGGTGCTCTCCGCCGAGTGTTCCGGTCAGACCGGCCTGCGCCACCAGGGCTTCCTCGCGGGCGAGCATCTCCTCGCTGCGGGCGAGTTCCAGCAGGACACGGGTCTCCGAACCGAGTTCGGCGTCCTGGACCCCGGTCAGGGCACCGGCGACGCCGAAGCCCGCGGCGATGGTCTCGGTGTACGGCGTGAAGGCGTCCGCTGCCCGGGCCTCCTTGCGGCCTGTGGGGTCGATGACGCCGGTACGCACCGCGGACAACTGCCGGACCTGGTCCAGGAAGACGGTGAGCCGGGCGGCGGCCCCGGAGGACAGCACTCCGGCGTCGGCCACGGTGTGCCCCTCTCCCAGACTCAGCGCTCCCAGCGCGGCGTCGGTGCGCTCGGCGCGCTGCTGGAGCGCTGCCGCGTGCCCGGTACCGGGGGCCGCCAGCTGCCGCAGCGCCGCGGTGCGCTCGTCCTGCAGGGCGCCGACGACCCTGGCGACCGGAACGCGCACGGTGCTGTCCATGCGCTGGATCTCACGGGACCGTGCCAGATCCTGTGCGGTGGTGACGGTGGCGAAGCCCCAGAGGGCGAGGAGCGACACGACCGGGACCATGAGCAGGGAGATGATCTTGGCCCGAACCGTACGGGGGCGCAGGGAAGCACCCGTCGTCCCGGGCCCGGTGGCCGCCGTCGGCTCGGGGGGCTCGTCCGCGGGCCGGCCGGCGTGTGCGCGCCGTCCGCGTGGCGGTGTCGCGGGCCGGCCGGTGTCCGGACCCGGCTCCGGGTTCGTCGGGCGGGGTGTGCGCATGGCCTCCTCGTTCCGGGTGGAGAGGTCGGGAGCGGATCGCCTCGGGCGACCGGTGGGCGGGTACGGACTGCCGGGGTGCGGTCAGGGGGCGGCCGCCGTGGGCCGTTCGGCGACGGACTCGTCGAAGCCGGCGGTGCGCGGCGGCTGTTCGCGGGCAGCCGGTGAGAGGGCGACGAACGCCGAGGTGAGGAAGAGGTACGACCCCAGGCCGACCGCGAGAGGAAAGATGAACTGCATGACCGTGGCTCCGGGGAGCTCCGACACCGACGGGGCGACGCGGACGCCGACCGCCAGCATGCCCGTGTAGTGCATGCTGCTCACCGCCGCTCCCATGACCAGCGACGCGATGGCCACCGCTCCGGGCGACTTGATGTGGAGGGCCGCCCAGAGCGCCGCGGTGGCCGCGACGACGGCGATGGCGACGGAGACCGTCACCAGCAGGGGGTCGAAGACGACGGTCCCGTGGAGCCGGAGTGCAGCCATGCCGAGGTAGTGCATGCTCGCGACGCCGAGTCCGGTGGTGAGCCCGCCGACGAGGAGGGGGCCGGGCCGGTCGCGGCCGTAGCCCACGGTGAAGACTCCGGCGCCCACGACGAGCATGGCGACCAGCAGACTGAGCAGGGTGAGCGGTACGTCGTACCGGATGTCCGTGCCGGTGACCCCGAAGCCGAGCATGGCGACGAAGTGCATCGTCCAGATGCCCGTGCCGATCGCGGAAGCCGCCGTGAGCAGCCAGTTCCGCCGTGAGCGCCCGCTGGTGCCGAGTGCGCGCACGGTGCAGCGCAGTCCGAGCGCGGCGCCGATGCATGCCATCGCGTACGACAGCACGGGGGTCAGCCAGCCGAAGGTGGCGTGGTCCAGGTGTCCCATGAACCGGGGACGCTAGTCCTCCCGAGGGCGCACGCCCGGGTCTCATTTCGAAAGGTGCTGAAATATGACAACGAAATGTTCCAGGGCGATCGCGCGACGTTCGAACATGCGCGCCGCTACGGATCGTTTCGTTCGGCTGCCTCGTGCGCGATCATGTCCGCATGGCCGACGACCACACACACGTGCAGGAGTTCTTCACCGTCCGGGCAGCGGACTGGGACAGCCGTTTCCCCGACGACGGCCCGGCCTACGCCGCCGCCGTAGGTGAGCTCGGCCTGCGACCGGGCGACGCCGTGCTCGACGCGGGCTGCGGTACGGGGCGGGCCCTCCCCGCACTGCGTGCCGAGGTGGGACCGGGCGGCACGGTGCTGGGGGCCGATCTGACGCCCGCCATGCTGCGGGCTGCGGCGCGCGCGGGCCGGGCGGCGAGCGGGGCACTGCTCCTGGCCGACGTCGCACGGCTCCCCCTGCGCTCCGCGAGCCTCGACGGGGTGTTCGCCGCGGGGCTGATCGCGCACTTCGCGGATCCGGGGCGGGGGCTCACGGAGCTGGCCCGTGCGGTACGTCCGGGTGGCCGGCTCGCCCTGTTCCATCCCATCGGGCGGGCAGCACTGGCCGCCCGGCACGGACGCACGCTCTCGGACGACGACCTACGCGCCGAACCGCGCCTCGCGCCTCTCCTGGCGGACGCCGGGTGGCGTCTGGAGTCGTACACCGACGAGGACGACCGCTTCCTCGCGCTGGCCGTACGCACCGCCTGAACAGGCGCCGCCCGCGGCCACCGCTCTCACTCGGGCGGTGCGACCGGTGGCCGGACGGGGACCACGGGACAGCCCCGCAGTCCCGGCGTGGGGAAGGTGCCGAGCAGGGCCACCTCGTAGCCGTTCGGGTACCCCTTGATCTCAGGGTTCTGCCGGGCGTGGTGGGCGACGGTGCGCGGCGGCATCAGGCGTACGGCGCGGGCTCTCAGGCGCAGCGCCCCTCGGGTCAGACCACGGGCCAGGGTGCCGGGCCGCTCGTACCGGAACGCCCGCAGCAGCGTGTCGTCGAGCAGGGCGAGAGTGGCCCCGCGCACGACGGGAGCGAGCGGGCGCGGGTACCAGGTGCCCACCAGGGCGAGCGTCGCGTCGGAGACCCGGCGCGCGCCGTCGTCCCAGCCGAAGTGCGCGTCCTCGTAGGCATCGAGGACGCGCTCGAAGTCGTCGTAGGTCTGCGGCAGTTCCCGGATGCCCATGCGGGCGCCGAGCGTCCGGTAGTACGCGGCGAACGCCTGCTTCTCGTGTCCGGACAGCGGGCGCCAGCCGTAGGCGTCGAGCCAGCGTTTGGGGGTGACGACGAAGGTGCACAGCACGTAGCGCATGTCGTCGTCGCCGATGTCGTAACTGCGGTGCATGCGGTTGATCCGCCGGACGGCCGTGCGCCCGGGCCCGCTGTCGAAGCCGTGCTCCACGATGGTGTCCAGGAGGAGCGAGGTGTCGTCGTACCTCTTCTGCGAACGCTCCGTCAGTTCCCCGGTCTCCGCCAGGAGCCGGCCGATGCTGGGGACGGCGTAGGTGCGGTAGAGGGCGAGTTCGAGGGCCCTGGTGATGTCCCAGGGGAACTCGTAGGTGACGGTGAGGCGGTAGATCTCCAGGAAGTCCCGCTCCGGATCAAGACGCCGGATCGCGGCAAGGCGTTCGTACCGGTTCACCCTGCAGTCCCCTCGTCGGCCCACGCGGGAACCCTATGGGTGCCGGGCAGCCCGCCGCCAGGGCACGAGGGTGTCGCGGCGTGTCCCCTCCCGGCCCGGGGAGGGAGGAGGGTGGCCGTTCCCGCTTGTCAGGGCCTCGACGACAGGGTTACCGGGTGGTTAAGGTGCGGGCCGACGGACCAAGCGACGAGGGATGAGGGTGGGTGCTGTGACAGGGACGGACGACACGGTCGCCGATGATGACGCACTGTTCGTGCTGACGGCGGTGCTGCTGACCCCCGCGCAGTACCCCAGCGTGCTCGGCGACGACTACGTGGCCGCGTGCGCGGAGCTCGGGCTCGAACCTTATGCCGAGGGCTACGGGCTCGTGCTGGGTCAGGACAGCGGGGGTGCCCGCTGGACGGTTGTCGTCGACGACGTGTCGCTGGTGGCCGTCGCCATCGCCTCGTGGGACTGCGGGATGGAGTACGACCTGTCCCCCGACGACCGCACGGTGGTCTGCGCCCTGCCGGGCTGGCCGCTCGCACTGGCGGTGGCCGCCCCCGGCGTGCCCGAACCGCACGACCCGGATCCGGACCCCGAGGCTGAAGGGCCCGCGGCGCTGACGCCCCCGGACACGGACACCTGGGGGGCTCCGCAGAGGCGGCTGGGAGCGGACGAGATAGCCCTGCAGTGGTCGGCCTGGCGGGACCAGATCGACGACGACACCGCCTTCGGCCGCCGCCCCGCCGAGCCCGAGGCGTCCGGCGGGGCTCCTGCCGCGGAGGGCACGGCCGGGGACGTTGCGGCCGATGACGACGCGGACCCCACCGGCGCCGAGGGCGGACAGCACCCCGGCGTACGGGCGGCGCTGGAGGCGGCTCGCGCCTACGTCGTCTCCCCGCCCCCGCCCGGCCGGATCCGGTCCGCCTTCGCTCCCGGCGGGGCGCGCACCCTGCGCGTCGACGGGCCAGGCTGGTCCCTGGTCGCCAGGACCGACGACATCGCGTTCGTCCTGCTGGACGAGGAACCGGGCGAGATCATGACCGTGGGGCGCGGCCCGGAACTTCCGGGGCTGCTGAAGTCGCTCGACGAACTCGCTGTCCGGCCGAACTGACAGGCGGACAGCGGGCCCCGCGGACCGGACCGGGCGTGGTCCACGCCTGGTCGGTCGGCGGTCGGCGGTCGTGCCGGCGTCGTGCGCCTGCCCGTCGCGTGCGGTCAGACGCCGAGGGCACTCAGGTCGAGCCGCCAGTCGTTCGACTGCAGCCAGGTGCCCTTGGGGTACTCGAAGGAGACCTCGCCGATCAGCTCGAACCCCGCCTTGCGGCACACCGCGTTCGACGCCGCGTGGTCCACGTGGGGAAACGCGTGCAGGTGACGCCGTGTGCCACGTGCCGCCGCCCGATCCGCGGCCAGCCGGAGGCTCTCGGCCGCGTATCCGTGACCGCCGAACTCGGGGAGGATCCCGTATCCGGTCTCGTACACGTCCGCACCACCCCATTCGCGCTCCCAGTACCCGACCGAACCGATCGCCACGTCTCCGAGGCGGACGATCAGCATCTCGCCGCCTTCAAGACCCAGGTAACGCTGATGGCGGGCGATGACCGCCTGCTCGGTCTCGGGCCCTCCGACGTGCTCGGTCATCCCGGGAGTGTTCTGGCGGTGCAGGATCGTCAGACCTGCTTCGGACCATGCTTCGAGGCGGAGGGCGTTCATGGCCCGGACCATACGCCCCGCCACTGACATGCCCCGCCGGGCCGGATGTCCGTCACCGGCTCGTCCGCGACCTGCCCGCGCCGCCCTCCACGTCGAGAGACGCCGGACGCGACACCCATGCGGTTCAGGGGTGCATGACGATCTTGCCCACGTGCGCCCTGCGGGAGAGTTCCTTCTGCGCCTCGGCCGCCCGCTCCAGTGGGAACGTGGCGGCGATGACGGGCTGGACCTCCGCCCGGCGGGCCATGTCCATGAGGAGGTCGAAGTGTGCGGGCGTATGCATCGCGGACCCGATGAGCTGGGCGTTGTGCAGGTAGAGGCGACGCACGTCGAAAGCGACACCGTGTCCGCCGAGTGCACCGGCGATGACCCACCGGCCCCCTTCGCGCAACAGCGGAAGCCCCTCGCTCACCAGCCCGCCGGCCACGACGTCGAGTGCGACGTCGATGCCCTCGGGGGCGGCGGCACGGACCTGCTCGGCGATGTCTGCCGCGCGGTCGACGACCGCGTGCGCGCCTGCTTCGCGCACTGCGTCGACCTTGGGTCCGCTGCTGATGGCGAGCACCTTCGCTCCGCGCGCACGGGCGATCTGCACCAGCGCGAGGCCCACGCCGCCCGACGCTCCGGAGACCAGGACGGATTCCCCTTTCCGCAGCCGGCCCCGCTCGATCATGCCCAGCGCGGTGCCGTAGGCGGTGGGCAGTGCCGCGAGCTGGTCGTCCGTGAGGGGGGATGCGGTGACGTCGTGGACGCGCTCCGCCGCCGCCGTCACGTACTCGGCGTAGCCGCCGTCGCGTTCGCTCCCCATCAAGCCCACCGGATTGGCGTCCGGCCCTTCGGAGTCGTACGTCGCGGGGTCGACGACCACGCGGCGTCCCGTCAGGCTCACCTCCACCCCGGGCCCGACGGCCACGACGCGGCCGGCCACGTCGGCGCCCTGGATACGCGGAAAGGTGATCGGGCCGCGCCAGCCCGACCGCGCCTCCGGGTCTCCCGGAACGCCGTAGGCACCCTCCCGGGTCCACAGATCGGTGTTGTTGAGGGCTACGGCGCTGACCTCGACCAGCACTTCTCCGGCTCGTGGGGCGGGGACGGCCACCTCCGCCGGTTCAAGGACGTCCGGCCCTCCGTGCCGGGTGATCCGCACCGCTCGCATGGACTGGGACGCACTCATCGATGAGACCTTCCGCCAGGTATACTGATCGGTGAACATCACCACCCACGGTACACCGATCAGTGAAGGGGTTCACGGTGGAGGAGGCGCGGCCCATGACGCCGGCGGGCAGGCGCATCGTGGCCGCCGCGGAGGAGTTGTTCTACAACCGGGGAATCACGGCGGTCGGCGTGGATCTGATCGCCGAACACTCCGGGGTGACCAAGCGGACCCTGTACAACCGGTTCGGCTCGAAGGACCACCTCGTCGGCGTTTACCTCGCGGAGCGCGACCAGCGCTGGCGAACGCTGGTCCGTGCCACCGTCGATGCCGTCGACTCCCCCGCCGAGAAGGTCACCGCGCCCTTCGAGGCGCTGCGGACCTGGAGCGGGACGAACACCCGCGGATGCGCCTTCATCAACGCGCTGGCCGAACTCCCGGATCCTTCGCATCCCGCGTACCGCATCGCGGCGAACCAGAAACTCTGGCTGCTGGAAGTGTTCACCGAACTCGCCACCGCGGCGGGCTGTTCGCGCCCGGCTGCCCTGGCCACCCGGCTTCTCGTGCTGCACGAGGGCGCTCTCGCCACGCAGCCCCTCCCGCTCGACAGCCTCCCGGAGAGCATCGAGGCGGCACGCGTTCTGGTCCGCGCCGCCTTGTCTCCTCGCCACTAGACGGAGCGGGACACGACGATGCCGGTGCAGGCCACTGCCGGTGAAACCCTGATGCTCCGACGGATGCCGGTCGGGTGGCGTGCGAGCCATGTCGAGTCCCGAGTCGGATGAGGTGGGGGCTTTCGGTCACGCCGTCAGCCCCCAGAGGTCCTGAGCTCGTAGCCCTGCCGTTGCATCGTGGTCCGCGATGCGCGATGCGACGAGTGTGCCTGTGGGGCCGGCCGCGGTGACGAGATGACCTTCCTCTCGCGCTTCTCCTCACCCGGAGCCTTCGACGCCTCTCCCGCTGTACCTGCTTGCCGTGGCGGTGGTCGCCATGGGTACCTCGGAGTTCATGCTCGCCGGTCTGTTGCCGGACATCGCCTCGGATCTCGACGTCAGCATCGGGACCGCCGGCGCACTCACCCCGGCCTTCGCGATCGGCATGGCCGTAGGCGCCCCCATTCGTGGCGCCTCTCGCCCGGAACCGGCCCAGGCGCTCAAGCCTTCTCGCATGCGTTCTCACCTTCGCGGCAGCTCACGCCGCGGGTGCCGTCACCACCGGCTTCCCGGTCCTGCTCGCGACCCGAGTCGTCACCGCACTCGCGAACGCAGGGTTCCTCGCCGTCGCACTGACCGCCGCCGCCACGCTGGTCGCGCCCGACAAGAAGGGACGGGCGCCGGCCGTGCCGGCCGACAGGCCCGCCCTGATGTGCACCCTCGTGTTCCTGCTGGGCGCACTGTCCTTCGCTCTGGGTAGCACACTCGTCACGCGTGTCCTCCACGAAGCAGCACAAGCTCCCATGATGGCCGGCTCGTATGCGACCGCGGCACTCAATGCGGGCGCCTTCACCGGCCGCGACCACGCTCGGCACGACGGCCGGGGACCTCGGGCCGCTCCGGACGAGCGCGCTCCTGATCGCTGTCGCGCTGCCCACCGCGTGGCCGCTGGACCGCGCCCCGCCCGGAGCCGCCGGGCAGTGCTAGACGCGCTCCAGCGGTCGGTGCGGTTCGGCGGGGAGTTCCGCGTGGATCTCGTCGCCGGGCCGCACGGTCCCGCCCGTCACGACGATCCCCATGATCCCCGCCTTGCGGACCACGGTGCCGTCGTCAGCCCGGCCGACGACCTGCTTGAGGAGTCCGTCCCGGAAGATGTCGATCTGCAGGCAGGGGTTACGCAGCCCCGTCACCTCGACGACAGCCTCTTCGCCGAGCCGGAGCAGCGTCCCCACCGGAAGCGCGAGCAGATCGATCCCGCTGGTGGTGACGTTCTCCCCGAGGTCGCCCGGGGCGACCTCGAACCCGGCCTCCCGCAGTTCGCCGAAGAGCTCTTGGTGGATGAAGTGGACCTGGCGCAGATTGGGCTGGGTCGGATCCTGTGCGACGCGCGAGCGGTGTTTGACCGTGACTCCGGCGTGTACGTCGCCCTGCACTCCGAGCCCGGCCAGCAGCGTGATGCTGTCCCTGTTCGGCTTGGTGAACGAGTACACGCCGTTGCTGCTTACTGCCTCGACCTTGGTGTTCAGCGTCCTATCTCCTTGCGACCGATCCTGCGGAGCCTGCGCCTCTGCGACGGATCGAGCATCAGGTAGCCCACGGTGGGCACCCCGATGAGCACCAGCAGCGACCACCAGAAACCGATGAACGGAATCAGGACGACTGCCGCGACGACTCCCCCGATGGCGATCTTTGCACCGTTCGACATGATCCGTGCCTCCTTCGCGGCCGGAGCCGCTCCTGATGTGTGAACGCGTGTGCGTCCCCGTCGGTTCCGGGTCCTGGGCACAGGTGCCGGAATCAGCGCAGCGGCTCCCCGACCTCGTGCATGTGCCGCAGGGCCTGCCGGTAGGACTCGACGAGGCCGGTCTCCGTGTAGGGCATGCCGATGGACTCACAGTGGGCCTTCACCAAGGGCTGGGCAAGTCGCAGGTGGGGCCGGGGCATGCTCGGGAAGAGATGGTGCTCTATCTGGTAGTTCAGGCCGCCGAGGAACCAGTCGGTGAGCACGGCGCCGCGCACGTTGCGCGAGGTGAGGACCTGGCGCTGCAGGTGACTCCACCGGTCGCCGTCGGGGTCGGGCATCTCCATGCCCTTGTGGTTCGGGGCGAACGCCATGCCCAGGTGGAGTCCGAAGAGCGCGTGGTGCGCGAGGGCGAAGACGACGGCCTTGCCGGGGGACATCGTGCTCAGCAGCAGTGCGGCGTACAGGGCGAGGTGGCCGGCGAGCAGAGCACCGGAGAGGACCCGCTCCCGGAGGGGCTGGCGCCGCAGGAACTGGAAGCCGTAGATCTTGAGGGCGATGCCTTCGAGCAGCAGCATCGGGAAGAAGAGGCGTGCCTGGTTCCGGGTGAGCCGGCGGGCCAGTCCCTGGCGCTGCGCGGCCTGCTTCCGGGTCCACACGAGGGCGCCGACGCCGACGTCGGGGTCCTTGTCGACGTGGTTGGGGTTCGCGTGGTGGCGTACGTGTTTGTCGTTCCACCAGGCCTCGTTCATGCCCAGGAACAGGTTCGCGTGCACGAGTCCGATGATCCGTGCGGCCTTGCGGTCGCCTGATATCTGGGCGTGCCCCGCGTCATGCCCGAAGAAGGCGGTACGGGTCCACAGGACGGCCAGCGGCAGCGCGAGGACGACGTTCCACCAGGTGTCACCCAGGAGCACCATGCCGGAGATCACCGCTCCGAGGGCTGCCAGGTTCACGGCGATCCCCCTGGCGTACCAGCCGGTCCGCCGTTCCAGGAGGCCCTGGCCTTTCACCGTCCTGAGGAGCGGCGCGAAATCACTGCCTGCGGCCGGCGGGTCCGCCGGACTGCCCGCTTCGGCTCGGGGGTCTGGCGCAACGGTGGCTGCTACCGCCTGGGGCATGACGTCTCCGGTTTCTGGGCATCTGCTCTGACCTGGTAAAACGTACGAAGAGCAGGCCTGTGGCGGCTATGGCGCCATCACCCCGGCAGTGCGGGGGGAATCCCCCGTGTCCGGTGGTGGGGAGAGCTGCACCCCGCGGCTCGGCGGGCATGACCCGGCGGGGGCACCAGGCACTTCTCCCGGCACCGGCCTCGGGTGGGGTACCCTCGGCGGCCCCAGGCTCACTAGTCAAATTTGAGGAATTTGCGATCGCTGTGCACAGGCTCTCCGCGGCAACACTCGACGAGATCACCGAACTGTCCCGCTGCTCCGCGGTCTTCCTCCCCGCGGACCCGGCCCGTACCGGGCTGATCGCGTTCTGGGACCCGGACGGTGGCACCCCTCCCGACGGTCCGGGCCGTCCCGGGGAACTGACCGTCGTCGGCGGTGACGTCCGCCCCGACGTGGTCCCGGCGCTGCTCGTGCCGGTGAAGGACGCGCTGCCGGTCCTGACGCGCGCGCGGGTCGGTGCCGAGGCCTCTCCGTCCGCCGCCTTCTGGGGCGCAGCGGGCGTGCTCGCACTCCAACTGGTCGCGCGCGGGCTCCTGCTGCCGGGGCTGAGCGCAACCGACCACGACTCCTGGCGTGCCGGCCCCCTGACGGCCCAGGACATGGAACGGATCAGGGTCCTGGCGGCTTCGATGCCACCCGACGCCCACGCGGTTCCCCTGGACGCGGCGGCCGATCCGCTCCTGCTGCCCGAACCGGAGTCACTGCTGCGGGCGTTCCTCGACGCGGTGGTGGACGGGCTCCCCCGGAGTCCGGCCGCCCGGGCGGTCGCGGGTTCGCCGGCGTTCGCCGCGCGGGAGGCCCGGCACCTGCCCGGGCTGCGGCTGTGGGCCGCCGACGTGGCGGCCGGACACGATGCCGGTGTGCGCCTCTCGTTGCGGGTCGAGATCTCGGGGCTCGCCGAAGCGGAAGCCGGGGAGGACGGCTCCGGCGAGGCGCCGTCCTTCCGTGTCGTCCTGCAGGTACACGGCGTCCGGGACCCCTCTCTCGTCGCCGACGCCGCGGACGTGTGGGCGGGCCGCTCCCACGCCGCGTCACTTCTCGGCCCGCGCGCCCGTATGGACGCCCTGCTCGCCCTGCGCCGGGCGGCGCGCGCGTGGCAGCCGCTGGCGCCGCTCCTGTCCGCCGCGGTGCCGGACGCGGTCGAGCCGGGGGACGAGGAGGTCGCGGAGTTGCTGGGTCCGGCCGCCCGGGCGCTCGCCGCGACCGGCGTACAGGTGCACTGGCCGAGGAACCTGGAGCGGAGGCTCACAGCACGGGCGGTGATCGGCCCCGCTGAGGCCGGCACGGCTGAGGACGGCACGGGCGACGACGGGGCGGCGGAAGCCGGGCCCCGCGCGGCGGCTCCGTCCTTCCTGTCTCCCGAGGCCCTGCTGGCGTTCGACTGGTGGTTCGCGCTGGGCGATCAGAAGGTGACGCGGGAGGAGCTCGACCGGCTCGCGGAGGCCGGCAGGCCCCTGGTCAGGCTGCGGGACCGCTGGGTGCTGATCGACCCGGAGGAGGCACGTCTCGCGCGGCGGACCCGGGACCGCAAGGTCACTCCGGTCGACGCCCTGAGCGCCGTGCTGACGGGTGCCACGGACGTCGAGGGACGCCGGGTCCAGGTGTCCGCGACGGGCTGGCTGGAAGAGCTGCGGGCGCGCATCGCGGACCCCGAGTCGTCCACGGCGCAGGTGGTGGGTCAGCCGGCCGCGCTCGACGCCGACCTGCGCGACTACCAGCTGCGCGGCCTGAACTGGCTGGTGACGATGAGTTCGCTCGGCCTCGGCTGCTGCCTGGCGGACGACATGGGGCTGGGCAAGACCATCACGCTCATCGCGCTGCACCTGCACCGGCAGGAGGCGGGGACGACCGCGGGGCCCACGCTCGTCGTCTGTCCCACCTCCCTGATGGGCAACTGGCAGCGGGAGATCGAGCGGTTCGCCCCGGGCACTCCCGTCCGGCGTTTCCACGGTCCCTCGCGCTCGCTGGACGGCGTCGCCGCCGGCGAGTTCGTCCTGACCACGTACGGCACCATGCGTCTGGACGCCGCCCGGCTGGCACAGGCCTCCTGGGGCATGGTCGTCGCCGACGAGGCGCAGCACGTCAAGAACCCCCGCTCGGCGACCGCCAGGCAACTGCGGACCATCGGTGCGGGTGCGCGCGTCGCGCTCACCGGGACCCCGGTGGAGAACAACCTGTCCGAGCTCTGGGCGATCCTCGACTGGACGACGCCGGGACTGCTCGGGAAGCTCGGCACGTTCCGCGACCGGTACGCGAGCGCGGTCGAGAGAGGTGACGACCCCGCGGCCACCGAGAGGCTCGCCGCGCTGGTCCGGCCGTTCCTGCTGCGCCGCCGCAAGTCCGACCCGGGCATCGCCCCCGAGCTGCCTCCCAAGACGGAGACCGACCGCGCCGTGTCCCTCACGCCGGAGCAGGCCGGGCTGTACGAGGCGGTGGTCCGCGAGACGCTCGCCGAGATCTCCGGTGCGGACGGCTTCGCGCGGCGCGGGCTGATCGTGAAACTGCTGACCGCGCTGAAGCAGATCTGCAACCACCCGGCGCAGTACCTCAAGGAGGAGCAACCCCGGATCGTGGACCGGTCCGGAAAGGTGGAGCTCCTCGACGAACTCCTCGACACGATCCTCTCCGAGGGGGCGAGCGTGCTGGTGTTCACCCAGTACGTCCGGATGGCGCGCTTGCTGGAACAGCACCTGGCGGCCAGGGGGGTGCCGACCCAGTTCCTGCACGGGGGAACCCCGGTCGCGGAGCGGGAAGCCATGGTGAACCGCTTCCAGGCCGGCGCGGCACCGGTGTTCCTGCTGTCGCTGAAGGCCGCCGGCACGGGCCTCAACCTGACCCGGGCCGGCCACGTCGTGCATTTCGACCGCTGGTGGAACCCTGCGGTCGAGGCGCAGGCCACCGACCGGGCGTACCGGATCGGGCAGACCCAGCCCGTGCAGGTGCACCGGCTGATCGCCGAGGGGACGATCGAGGACCGGATCGCCGCCATGCTGGCCCGCAAGCAGGGGCTCGCGGACGCGGTGCTCGGCGGCGGCGAGGCCGCGCTGACGGAACTGACCGATGCCGAGCTGGCCGACCTGGTCGAGCTGCGAGGGGGCGCACGATGAGTGGGAGTTCCGAGCCGGAGCGTACGTTCGCCGGTCTGCCGCCCACGCAGGGCCGCGGTTTCGCCGCGTCCTGGTGGGGACGGGCGTGGCTGAAGGCGCTGGAGGACACGGCGCTGGACGGGGCGCAGCTCAAGAAGGGCCGCAGGCTGGCACGGGAGGGCCGGGTGGGCGCGGTGTCCGTGCGGCCCGGCCGGCTGACCGCCGTGGTGCAGGACCGCGACTCCACGGCGTACCGGAGTGATGTGCTGCTCCAGGAGCTCGGCGACGAGGAATGGGAGCGGTTCCTGGACATGGCCACCGAGCGGTCCGGGCACATCGCGGCGCTGCTCGACCGTGAGATGCCGCCGCACCTGGTGGAGGACGCGGCCGCCGCCGGGGTCGAGCTGCTGCCGGGTATCGGCGACCTGGACCCGGAGTGCGGCTGTGAGGCCTGGGACCACTGCCCGCACTCGGCTGCCCTGTGCTACCAGGTGGCGCGGCTCCTGGATCAGGACCCCTTCGTACTGCTGCTCCTGCGGGGGCGCGGCGAGCGGCGGCTGCTCGACGAGCTGCAGGCCCGGAGCATGGCGCGTGCCGCCGGTGCGGTGGGTCCCGGGAGGGACGTCGAGGAGTTCTCCGGCGGGCCGGCGCAAGGGGTGCGGGCCGACGAGGTCTTCGCCGCACGTGACATCCTGCCGCCTCTCCCCCCGCCGCCGGATCCGCCGGAGGAACCGGGTACGCCACCGTCGCTGGACACCGGGACGGCGCCCGGCGGGGACGTCGACCCGGACGCGCTGGCCTTCCTCGCGGCGGACAGCGCCGCGCGAGCCCTGGCCATGCTGGTGGACGCGCTCGCCGCAGGTCACGCACTCCGCGCTCCGGTGGCGGAGCTGACTCCCGCCGAGGACGCCGTGCGCATGGCGGCCGGAGACCCGCCCGCGCCACCCGCCGTGAGGGAGCGCCTGGTGTCCGCCTCGGGCAGGCAGGCGTCCGGTCTCGACGACGCCGTGCGGGCCTGGCATCACGGCGGGAGCGCGGCTCTGTCGGTCCACGACGAGGCGTGGCAGCCCGGTCCGGAGGACCTGGCGCGGGCGGAGAGGCAACTCGCCGCGGGGTGGGAGGACGAGGGTGCTCCGGACTTCCGCAGGGTGAACAACCGCTGGACCGTGCAGGGTTCGGGAGTTCAGTTGCGCTACGGCCGCGACGGACGCTGGTGGCCGTACCGCAAGGTGCGGGGCCGCTGGACAGCGACGGGGCCCGCGGACACGGACCCCGCGGCGGCCCTGGCGGCGGTGACCTCCGGCTGAGCCCGGGCCCACTGGCGCGGACGCGTCCTCCGGGTGCGGGGAACCGTGAGCCGGGAGGGCGCGTCTTCCAGCCGTACACCATGATCAATCCCACCACAGGAGCACCGATGCGGCGCAGAAGGATCCTTCAGGGCGCCGCGGTCACCGCCACGGCGGCGTTCCTCCCGGCGTCGGTCCGCGCGGGGGCCGTGCCGACGGCGGCCGCGGACTACCCGCAGGCGCAGTGGTTTCCCGCGTCCCCGGCCAACCGCACGTCCGCGAACAGGCCTTCGGACCATCGGGTCGACCGGGTCGTCATCCATGTCGCGCAGCAGGCGTTCACCGAGACCGTCGGCATCTTCGCGGGCCCGGCCAGCCACGTGTCCGCCCACTACGTGGTGCGCTCGGGGGACGGCTTCGTGGCCCAGTGCGTGCGCGAACGGGACATCGCCTGGCACGCGGGGAACTGGGACTACAACACCCGCAGCATCGGCATCGAGCACGAGGGCTGGGTGGACCGGCCTTCCTACTTCACCCAGGTGATGTACGAGCGGTCGGCGCACCTCACCGCGGACATATGCGACCGCTACGGCCTGCCCAGGGACCGCGCGCACGTCATCGGCCACCACGAAGTACCGGGCAGCGACCACACGGATCCGGGCGCGGACTGGGACTGGGAGCGCTACATGCGCCTCGTCGAGCGAGCTCCCGGCAACGGCCGCTGACGTCGACGGGGCAGCCCCTCCGCCGGCTGGACGACCGGAGATCCGGGGAACGGGTAAGCGCCGATCCGGAGATCCGGCGGTCCGGCGGTCCGGCGGTCCGGCGGTCCGAAGGGGATGCTAGCCAGGTGGCGGGGAGCCTTCGTCCCCGTCCCTCTTCCGCATCGACGGTCCGTCGCCTCCGCCGTCCGGCTCACCGTGGCCGGAACCACCGCCGGGTGCCGCTCCTCCCGCCGCCGCATCGGCCTCGTCCGCCATGGCCGGCCCCATGTCCCCGCCGCCCCGCAGGCGTTCGAGGTCGGAGGCACGCACCTGGATGACCAGCAGGGCGATGACCGCGGCCACGGCCGAGAAGACGGCAGCCACCACGAAGGCCTGGGAGACGCCCGACGCGAGCACCTGGTCGCCCCAGGGCGAAGGAAGCTGCTCCGTCCTGCGGAACCGCTGTTGCTGGGCCGGGGTCGACTCCGCCAGGAACTTGGGGAGCTGGTCCTTGGCCTCGTTGCGACTGGCGGTACCGAACACGGTGACCAGGATGGAGAGCCCGAGCGATCCGCCCACCTGCTGCGTGGCGTTGAGCACCCCCGAGGCCGCGCCCGCTTCCCGGGGCGCGACACCGGAGACCGCCATCAGTGTGAGCGACACGAACTGCATGCCCATGCCGAAGCCGAAGACCAGGAGGGGCCCCAGAATACTGCCCAGGTAGGTGCTGTCGACATCGGTCAGGGTCAGCCATCCGAGTCCGGCGGCGGCGAAGATCGCGCCCACCACCAGGAAGGGTTTGGGCCCCCACTTCGGCAGCAGTTGGGAGGCGATACCCGCGCTGATGGCGATGATCACGCTCACCGGCAGGAACGCCAGACCCGCCCGCAGCGGGCTGAAGTCGAGGATGTTCTGCACGAAGAGCGTCAGGAAGAAGAACATCCCGAAGATGGCCGCGGACAGGCAGAGCATCATGCCGTAGGTGCCGGCGCGGTTACGGTCGCGGAACATGTGCAGGGGTGTGATCGGCTGTCTCGACCGGCTCTCCACCGCCAGGAAGATCAGGAGGAAGACCACGGCCCCGGCGAAGGCTCCGATGGTCAGGGAGTCGGTCCAGCCGTCCTCCGACGCCCTGATGAAGCCGTACACGAGCAGCACCATGCCGAGCGTGGAGGTGAGCGCGCCGAGGATGTCGAAGTTGCCCGGATGGCGTTCGGACTCCTTGATGTACCGCGGGGTCGCGACCGCGATCAGCAGGCCGATGGGGACGTTCACGAAGAAGACCCACCGCCAGTCGAGCCACTCCACCAGCACGCCGCCCGCGAGCAGCCCGATGGCACTCCCGCCCGCCGAGACGGCCGCGAACACGCCGAACGCACGGTTGCGCTCGGGCCCTTCACGGAAGGTCGTGGTGATGAGGGAGAGGGCCGTCGGCGAGGCGATCGCGCCTCCCACGCCCTGCAGTGCGCGCGAGGCGAGCAGTTGCCAGGCGTCCTGCGAGAGGCCGCCGAGGAGAGAGGCCAGTACGAACAGAAGGACGCCGAAGATGAAGACCCGGCGGCGGCCGAGAATGTCGCCCAGGCGTCCGCCGAGCAGCAGTAGCCCGCCGAAGGTGAGGGTGTAGGCGTTCACGACCCACGAGAGGTTCTCGGTCGAGAAGCCGAGCGAACTCTGGATGTGGGGCAGAGCGATGTTCACGATGGTGATGTCGAGAACGACCATCAGCTGACACGAGGCGATGACGAGCAGCGCGATTCCGTTGCCGTGCCCCCGCTGAGGGGATTCGGCGACGGTTGCGGAATTCGGTCCGGAATGTGTCATAGCGCTCCGTGCCATACGAGTCGGCATTGCTCGGAATCGTTCACTCGTTGACGTTAAAACGGGTCGGACAGGTCCGCCATTCGAACGCCGGCGGGTCCTGACGCACCGCCACGGGCCTGGCTGGAGGCCTCGAGTGCGATTCCCGTCGGCTGCGAGGTCAGTCGCGGGGCAGCAGGGTCCCCAGGGGGCCGAGGTCGAGGTTGAGGTCCTCGGGGCGCACTCCATGCTGCTCGCAGAGCTCGGCCATGCGCTGGTCGAGCATCATGAGCGTGGTCCCGATCTCGTCCACCTGGCTCTCGGACAGGTCGCCCTGGTCGATGCGGCGGATCGCCTGGCGTTCCATCAGCTGCCGCAGCAGTTCGACCACGGTCAGCACGAGTGCGACGAGATCCCTGCCGAGCCGGTCGGAGTCGACGTCGATGCGGGAGTCCGTCACAGCGGCCCTCCGTCCGCCCAGGGCGCCGGCACGCGTTCGTTCACGGAGGACAGCAGGGCGTGCAGGGAGAGCCGCACCAGCGGCACGTCCGCGATCGCGATGACGAGGTCACCGCTGATCACCACACCCGTCGCCAGCACCCGGTCCAGCAGGTCGACCAGCGGCACACCGATGGGGCCGCTAAGCGGTTCGGGGTTGTCCCAGGGCACGACGTCATGGGGCATCTCTACACCTCACCGACGAATGAGTAGGGCACCCACGGCCCCGAGATCTCGATCCGCGCCCCGGTGGCCCGCCGCAGCGCTCGCGCCAGCTGATCGACCTCGGTCGCCCGGTGCCCGTCCACCAGGTAGGTGGCGTTGAGGACCTGGACTCCCCCGTCCTCCCCCAGCCCCGGTCCGTGCGGCCTCAGCCGGCGCCCCGCGGCGGCGACACCGTGGAACGCGGAGTCCACCGAGTCGGCGAGGCGGAGGGACTCCTCGTGGCGCTGTTCGCGCTGTGCCTGCACGCTGCGCTTGCGTTCCAGATAGGCGAGGCCGGCCCCGGGCGCCGGACGGTTGATGAGTCCTCCGGAAACCGCCGCGCTTCGGGGAGCGGCATTCCCGGCCGCTGCCGGGAGGCCGGCCGCATAGACTTTCACACCCCATTCGGAGCGACCGGCTGTCCGCTCCAGGGCGGCGCGGAACCGTGGGGTCTCGGCTACGAGAGCGTGCCGGGCCCGTTCCTCGTTGTGGTACAGCGTGGCCAGCGGAAGTGGGACGGTCGGACAGGAGTCAGCGGCCGCCGAAACCACCTGGTGATGAGCACGCGCGTACGCTTCGAGCTCGGCACGGTCGGACATGCGTGCCTGCCACACCTCGTCCGTGAAGTCGGCGGCCCGGACGGTCTGGACGACCGCGGTGAGCTCACCGAAGGGCATGTGACGGAGCGGGCCGCCCCCGGCGACGCCTGGCAGACCGGTGAGAACCTCGGTAGCCGGTGAACGGCACACCGCGAATACGTAGAGGGCACTGTCGTCCGATGCTTCGGCGTCGTCCGAAGTCAGGCTGTCGATGGGCTCGGGACCCCGATCCGTCATGTGGCTCTGTCCTCCTTGCTCATCGGTCGTCCGCCGGCATCTCGTCCTTCTTCGACTCGAGAGCTTCCAGCCGCTCACGCAATTCACGGTTCTCGTCTTGCAGAGAGTTGCGGGCGGCGCGCGAACTCAGCGCCGGATCCGTCTCCCACCAGTCGATTCCCGCCTTCTTCGCGGTGTCCACGGACGCGACGAAAAGGCGGAGCCGGATGGTGAGCAGCTCGATGTCCAGAAGGTCGATCTTGATGTCGCCCGCGATGACGATGCCTTTGTCCAGGACCCGCTCGAGGATGTCGGCGAGATTGGTGTTCGGAGGTCCTGGGATGGCGTAGGCGTCCCGTCCGACATCGAGATCGGTCACCGCGACGCCCGCCGTCCGCGCCGCTTCCTGGGGGCGCTCTCCTCCTCCTCCTCGGGCTCCTCCTCCGCTTCTTCGTCCTCCGCTTCTTCGTCCTCCGCGTCTTCGTCGTCCTCGTCTTCGTCGTCCGCGTCTTCGTCGTCCGCGGGCTCCTCCTCGTACTCCTCGTCGTCCTCTTCCCCGGGGTCTTCCTCGTCCTCGTACTCCGAGTCGTCGTCCTCGAGTTCGGATTCGTCGGACTCGGCGTCCTCGTTCTCCGCCTCTTCTTCCTCCATGGCCTCTTCGTGCGACTGCACGACCTCGCCCTCGCGGATCTCACCGCGCCAGCCCTCGGGCTCTTCGTCGGTGAGCGTCACGAAACGCTGGAAGTGCTTGAAGTCGAGTCGCATACGACGGCCCTGCACCCGCCACAGATTGCCGGTCTTCTCGAAGAATCCGGAGGGGTAGTACTCCACGACCAGGACGATCCGGGTGAGGCTCGGTGCGAGTTCGTGGAAACTCACGCAGCCACGCGTGGAGCCCTTGGATCCCTCGGAGGTCCACACGATGCGGTCGTCGGGCACCTGTTCCTGGACCGTGGCCTTGAAGCTGCGCGAGGAAGGGCCGATCTTCACCTTCCAGTCGCTCTCCATCTCCTCGTCCATGGAGACCGACTGGACGCCCTTGGTGAAGCTGCCGAACTTGTCGTAACGCGTCCAGTGGTCGTAGGCGGTCCGCAGAGGCACACCGACGTCGAGGACCTCGATGATGTTCATGGACTTGCCGCCGCCGGACTGGCTCTTGCCCTTGCCCCCGCCGAACGCGTCCTTGGCCTTGTCCATGACTTTGTCCTTGACACTCCCCGCCTTCTCGCCGACGAACGCCTTCACCGGTGATTCGCCCTTGAGGACGCGGGAGGCGACCGACGGCAGGCCCCCACCGTTCTCGGCCATATCGGTGAACTGCTCCGTGAGACCCGTCAGCTTGTCGCCGGCCTTCTGCGCGAGCTTGTCCGTCTGTGCGCCGAGGAAGTTCGTGAACTCCCCGCGGAGGCGGTCCATGCCCGACTCTTCCGCCTCGGGCTCTTCCTTGTCCGTCCTGGCCATGGCTGCCTACCTCCGCCGTCCGCCGCGGGACGCGGCTCGCTTCGATGACGATGTCTTCTTGGCTGAAGCGGTTTTCTTGCTTGCAGCCTTCTTCGCGGGCGCAGCCTTCTTCGCGGCCGGCTTCTTGGCAGCCTTCTTCGCGGGGGCGGACTTCTTTGCGGTCGTCCCCTTCGCCGGTGCCTTCTTGCCGGTGGCCTTCTTCGCGGGCGTGGCCTTCTTGGCAGCCGCCGTCTTCGAAGGTGCGGACTTCTTCGCAGCGGTCTTCTTCGCAGGTGCGGACTTCTTCGCAGCGGACTTCTTCGCAGGTGCCGCCTTCTTCGCAGGAGCGGACTTCTTCGCAGGTGCCGCCTTCTTCGCAGGAGCGGACTTCTTCGCAGGTGCCGCCTTCTTCGCAGGAGCGGACTTCTTCGCAGGTGCCGCCTTCTTCGCAGCCGCCCTGCTGGGGCTCCTGCGTCGCTTGCTCGGTGCCGACTCCTCCGGCTCCTCCTCTTCTTCGGCGCCCTCGTAGTCCTCCTCGTCCTCCTCGGGCTCCTCTTCCTCCTCCTCAGGCTCCTCGCCGTACTCCTCTTCCTCGTCCTCGGGCTCTTCCTCTTCCTCGTCCTCGTCCTCGTCGTACTCCTCGTCCTCCGGCTCCTCGTCGTACTCCTCCTCCTCGGGCTCGCCCTCTTCCTCGTCCCCGGGCTCGCCTTCTTCCTCCTCGTACTCCTCGTCTTCCTCACCCTCGTCGTCCTCGACACCCCGCTCGCCGAGCCGCGCGGTCCGGTCGCTGAGGGCGTCGGCCAGGGAGTTCATGCCCCGGTCCGCTGCCGCTGTAAGCGCCTTCTTGCCGGACTCGAGCACGTCGCCACGCAACTGTTCCTGGAGCTCGGCGAACTGTGGGACTTCGCTCAGCCTGCGTACCCCTTCGGCGGCTAGCTGGCGCGGCTCCAGGCCGAAACGCCGTCCGGCCAGGTAGGTCGCGATGGACAGCGCGAGCCGGCCCTTCTTGGTCCGGCCGAGTACGTAACCGCCCACCAGGGCTGCCGCGAGTGTGGCCTTCGTCTGGTCTTCCATGAGTGAGTCACCTTCGATGGTTCGGCACGGAGCGGATTCCTGCGGCGTGCAGCCGGTCGAGCAGCTTCTCCTCTTCCCGCTCGAACACCTCCAGGCTGATCCCGCCGTCCTCCAACTCCTGGTTGAGTGAGGCAAGTTGCGCTCGGATGACGCCCGGGTCATGCAACTCGCGGTCCGCCGCCTCGTACGCCTTCTCGGCGACCCAGACCACACCGCGGACCGGTGCCAGCGGCAGCAGCAGGAGTCCGGAGACGAGTCCCATGTCAGACCACCCCCGCCGCCGAGGGCCGTGAAGCGCGGGAAGGGACGAAGCTGTAGCAGGGCAGCGGCCCCGCGATCCGGAGATCGACGCGCTCACGGTGTGCGTCGGCGAACCGCCGCACGGCCGTGCCGAAGGCATCGCTCTCGCCCCGGTCGACGAGGAAGGACACATTCAGGACGCACCCGTGCACGTCCGGGCCAGGGGCCACCGCACGGGCCTTGGGAGTGAGTTCACGCAGGAGCTTCGCCCCCGCATCGGCCGCCCTGCGTGACAGAGCGGTGGCGACCGCCTCGCCCAGCCGGACGTTCGCCTCGTAATCCGGGCGCCTGCGGACCTCCTCGCGCAGTCGCCGCACCGTCTTCTCCTCGGCCACGACCGCGGCCAGGGCGTCCTGCGCGGGCAGCGCCTTGAGGTTGAACTCGACCGCGCCGTCGAGACGCGCGAGCGTCGCCAGGTGTTCCGCCTGGGATCGGCCCAGCGAGTGCCGCAGGGAATCCTCGTCCGGCGCGATCACCCCGAACCGCATGGGCAGGACCGGGCCGTTGCCGGAGAGCCGCAACAGCAGGTCTTGGTGCGCCATCAAGTCTCTTCTTCGGGCGCGCAGTTGGGGCGGCGCGTCGCTCACGACCGCCCTGACCTTCCCTTCTCCGACCAGCCGTACCGGTGCCGGCGGGCCGCCCACGCCCGCCGTGCCGGGCGGGAGCGCGGCTTTCGCGGGGATGATCGCGTACACGTACACACCGCTGGACGTCACGCCTCACACCTCCGCACGCCGACGCCGGCTCGAACTGTCACGTGCGGGTGCCCGGCGCTTCCTCGGACGCTCCTCCTGCGAGTCGTCGTCATCGTCGTCACCGCCGCCCACCGCCTTGCGGACCGAGTCGCCCACGGACTCCGCCGCCTTGCGGACCTTGCGCTTGCCGACGGACTTGGCGACACCTCCGCCGAGCAGTTCGGGGATGGTGGTGCTGCCGGAGTCACGCTCCAGGTCGAGCCGGTTGCAGGCCTCGGCGAAGCGGAGATAGGTGTCCACGCTCGCGACCACGATGCGCGCGTCTATCTTGAGGATCTCGATGCCGACCAGCGACACCCTGATGAACACGTCGATGACCATGCCGCGGTCGAGGATGAGTTCCAGGACGTCGTAGAGGGTGCCGGCCCTCGGCGGGCACGGGGCGACTTCGTCGGCGTACATGGTGGTCATCTGGCGTCCTTCCGGGTGAGGGGGGCGGAGCGGGTCACTCGTCGGCGGAGCCCCGCCTGTAGCGGCGGACCCTGCTGTACTCCATGAGCTCGCCCCGTTCGTCGATCTGCACCTCGTAGGAGGCCAGCAAGCTCGTGGTGTCCGGGATGCGGGGTACTTCGAGCACGTCGACGACCACACACCAGCCGTCGTCGTTCCTGCGGACGGCGGACACGCCCTCGGCCGCGTGCGAGATCAGCCGTTCCAGGCTTTCGCAGGCCGCACGGGCGGCATGCTCGGGGCCGCGCCGGGACGAGGCGCGGGGGGCTGTCTTTTTCGCGGGGCTCCCGGAGCGGGCGCGACGAGTCTCTGCCATGGGATCCAGTCTGGTCAGATCGGGATGCACCGCATCTCGGCGCGGGCGGCGACGCGCGCCAGGGCACTCACTCTTTCGGCGTCCCGGCGGGTCGCATCCCCGCGGGGGCGTGCAGAGTCGTAGACATGAGTGACACCCCTGAACCGACCGGGCCCGACGACGAGCACGTACGGCCGCACGGGGTCGACGACGCCGCGGTCGAGGCGCTGGGAGCGCTGTCGGAGGCACTGGAGACGGTGGAGCGTGCCCGAGGCCGGTTGTACGACTTCCACCAGCTGACGGGCGGCGCGGACCTGACGCTCGACCGGGTCGTGGAACTGCTCCGAATGGGGGGCCACACCGAGCAGGCCGATCTGGTGGAGCGGGAGATCCTGGGTCGCAACGTCCTGCCGGGCCGCTGGACCTTCCAGGTCGTCGAGGAGTACGACGACACCTACTACCGGCCGTTCGCAGACGTCGAGCGGCGGGTGCGCGAGGAACTCGCGGGAGGCCGGCGCCATCTGTACGAGGCAGGGATGAAGGAGGCCCGGCGCACGCACGGGCACCCCCACCACACCGCGAGGCCGTGACCATGGATCCCGGGACGGCCCTGCGCCGGATCGCGTTCCTGCTGGAGCGGTCGCAGGCGGCGACGTACCGGGTGAAGGCCTTCCGCACGGCTTCGGACGCCGTCGCCTCGCTCGGCGGGGACGAGGTGGCCGAGCGGGCGGCGCACGGATCGCTGGGGGCCGTCCGGGGGATCGGCCCCAAGACCGCCCAGGTGATCAAGGAGGCGCTGGACGGGGTGACGCCCCGCTACCTCGAACGGCTGGAGGTCGAGTCGTCGGGGCCGCTGGTGTCCGGCGGTGAGAGTCTCCTCGCCGCGATCCGGGGTGACTGCCACCTGCACTCGGACTGGTCCGACGGTGGCAGCCCCATCCCGGAGATGGGGCGTACGGCACGGGATCTGGGCCATGAGTGGGCCGTGCTCACCGACCACTCGCCCCGGCTGACCGTGGCCAACGGGCTGACGACCGAGCGGCTCCTGCGGCAGTTGTCCGTCGTGGCGGCGCTCAACGAGCAGTGGGCGCCCTTCCGTCTGCTCACCGGCATCGAGTGCGACATCCTCGCGGACGGCTCGCTCGACCAGGACCCCGAGGTGCTGGAACGGCTCGACGTGGTGGTCGTCTCGGTGCATTCCAAGCTGCGGATGGACGCCGCGACGATGACGGAGCGGATGCTCACGGCCGTACGCAACCCCCACGCGGACATCCTCGGTCACTGCACGGGACGGCTCCTGGGCGGGAAGAAGCGTCCCGAGTCGGGGTTCGACGCCGACCGGGTGTTCGCCGCGTGTGCGGAGTCCGGGACGGCCGTGGAGATCAACTGCCGCCCGGAGCGGCTCGATCCCCCGCGCCGGCTCCTCCGGAAGGCGGTCGCCTCGGGCGCCCTCTTCTCCATCGACACCGACGCCCACGCCCCGGGGCAGCTCGACTGGCAGCCGTACGGCTGTGCGCGCGCCGAGGAGTGCGAGGTGCCGGCGGACCGGGTCGTCACCACCTGGTCCGCCGAGCGCCTGCTGGACTGGACGAGGGGCGGGACACGGGGCGGGGCGAGCGCCTGAGAGCCCTTCCCCCGGGAGCCGCGGGGCGGCCCGGTGCGACGGTCAGGACGGGCCGGTCACCGCCGTTCGGCGTACAGTCGATCTCGGTCGTCCGTGTGACTCCGGGGCATGAGGGGGCAGGAGGAAACCCATGTCAGGTATCCGCACAGGCCCTTGTCTTCCGCGCACCCGGGGTCCCCTCTCCCAAGGGGTGATCGGCTGTCTGCGCGACGGCTCGCCCCTGCCGGACGCGGCCTCGGCCCAGGACGCCGATCCGTACGGCGACGACCTCCAGCTCGCCCTGTACGTCTCCTACGAGTTGCACTACCGGGGGTTCCATGGTGTGCGCCCCGAGATGGAGTGGGATCCGCCGCTGCTCGCGGTCCGCGCAGCACTGGAGGACCGTTTCCTGACGGCCCTGCGGCGCGACGCCACGGAGGCAACGGGTCTCGACGACCTGCTGGACGGACTTCTGGTGGAACCGGTCCGCGGGAGCGGTGTCTCCTGGTTCCTCCAGGACCGGGGCGAGCTGCGCCACCTCCGGGACTACGCGACCCAGCGGTCCCTCTACCACCTCAAGGAGGCCGACCCGCACGCCTGGGTCCTGCCCCGGCTCTCGGGGCGGGCCAAGGCGGGCATGGCGGCCGTCGAGTACGACGAGTTCGGGGCGGGCCGGGCGGACCGCGTCCATGCCCGGCTGTTCGCCGACCTGATGGACGACCTGGATCTGGACACCGCTTACGGCACCTACCTCGACGAAGGCCGCGCGCCCATGCTGGCGCTGGTCAACATGATGTCGCTGTTCGGCCTGCACCGACGGCTGCGCGGGGCGCTCGTCGGGCACTTCGCGGCCGTGGAGATCACCTCCTCCCCCGCGTCACGGCGCCTCGCCCACGCGATGAAGCGCACGGGGGCCGGATCCGCGGCGGAGTTCTTCTACACCGAGCACGTCGAGGCCGACGCGGTGCACGAGCAGGTGGTACGCCGCGACGTGATCGGCGGCCTGCTCGCGGACGAACCGGGCCTGGCGCCCGACATCGCCTTCGGCATCACCGCAACCTCGTTCCTGGAGGACCGGCTCGGGGAACGGCTGCTGGCCGACTGGCAGGCCTGACCCGGCGTTCCGCTCCGCACCGACCCCGCACGCAGCAGCGAAGGGAGACACAGATGTCCGCAGACACGGCCGAGGCCACCCGTCCTGTCCGGTTGATGACACTTCCGGGGGTGTACGCACCCCAGCACGACACCCGGCTGCTCGTCGCGGCACTCGACCGGGAGGGGATACACCCCGGCGCCGAAGTGCTCGACCTCGGGACGGGCAGCGGCGCGCTGGCTCTGCACGCCGCGCAGCTCGGTGCGCGGGTGACGGCCGTGGACATCGCGTGGCGGTCGGTGATGACGGCCAGGCTCAACGCGCTCCTGCGCCACCACCGCATCACGGTGCAGCGCAGCGACCTGCTCTCGGCGCTGCCGGGCCGGTCCTACGACCTCGTGGTCTGCAACCCGCCCTATGTGCCGTCCCCCGTCGGCCCGCCCTCCGGCCACAGCGCGGCACGCGCCTGGGACGCCGGCCTGGACGGCCGGGCGGTCCTCGACCGCGTCTGTGCCACGGCCCCCGCGGCGCTGCGCCCCGGTGGCCGGCTCCTGATGGTGCACTCCGGGCTGTGCGACAGCGCCGTCACGGTGCGCCGGCTGGAGGACGCGGGACTGCGGGCCCACGTCAGCGACCGCGCCCACGTACCCCTCGGGCCCGTCCTGCGGTCCCGTCTGCGGTGGCTGCGGCGTACGGGGCTGATGGGCGACGCCGACACGACCGAGGAACTGGTGGTGATCCGTGCCGAGCAGCCCTGAACGTCCGCGGCGGATCTCCCTGGAGGACGACGGGCCCCTGCTGGTCGAGGGGCCGGTCGAGGTCACGTGCGCGGACGGCTCGGTCGCGGTCTCGGACCGGTTCGTCGTCGCGGTCTGCATGTGCCGGCGCAGCCGGATGTACCCGTGGTGCGACACGAGCCACCGGCGTCGCACGAAACCGGCGGATGTCCGGCCGGAGGGTGATCCGGCGGACTGACCGGGGCCCGCCGGTCAGTCACCCGCCCTGATCCGTGAGGGTGCGGCCCCCCGCAGCCGTCGGGAGAGCGCTCGCAGCCGGCGGTGGTGCTCGTGCATCTCCGCGGAGCGGCGGTCCAGCTCCTCGGCCAGGCGTTCCGTCCGCTTGTCGATGTCGAGTTCGTCCAGGATGCGGTCCACCTCGGCGAGCAGCGCGCCGTGCAGCTGCCACTGCCGGGGGTGCTCCTGTACGTCCTCGAGCAGGAGGTCCGCCACCCGGTCGCGCGCCCGACGGCTGTGGGCGAGTGCGTCGGCGAGGCGGTCCTCGGCCTCTTCGCCGCTCTCGGCGATCGATGTGGTGATCAGTTCGGCGAAGCCCTCGATGGCGTCGGACATGTGGGTGAACAGTTCCCTGAGGCAGGCCGCGACGTCCTCGGGGAACAGCGACTCGTCCTGGCGGGCCTTGGCCAGGTCCGTCAGGGTGCGCGTCAGGACGCGGAGGACCACCGCGCAGATCTCCAGCGTGTCGAGACCGGTGCGCAGCACGACGCGGTAGAGCAGTCCCTGCCTGACCCGGGGGTTGAGGGTCAGGCTGTCCTCGGCCTGCCGCAGCGACGCGTCGACCTCCACGATGTCGTGGTCCAGGCGGCGGGCCTCGTGCAGGCGTGCGGCGGCCTCCCCGACCGGGTGGTTGCCGCTCACCTCGTCGCCCAGGGCCCGGAACATGCTGCCCATCCGCTGTCCGAGGCCTCCGATGGACGCGCCGGCGGACTCGACCCAGACGGGTGGGGCGAACAGGAGGTTGAAGAGGAGACCGACGCCTGCGCCGATCAGTGTCTCCAGCACCCGCTCCCACGCCGTGTTGGCGACCTGCGCGACGCCGAGGACCAGCATCGCGCTGATCGCCACCTCGGGGACGAACTCGTTGACGCGTACCACCCGTCCGATCAGCAGGGCGCTGAAGATGGTCAGCCCGAGGCTCCACCAGCTCAGGCCGACGAGGGAACTGAACGCGCTGGCGATCAGCACCCCGACGACGACGGCGTTCACACGCCGGATGCCGGTGGTGAGCGTGGCGTAGAGCGTCACCTGGACCACGAGCAGGGCGGTGAGGGGTGCGGTGAGCGGCGAGGGATGGGGGTCGGGGAGGACCCACTCGGCCACCGCGAAGGCGATGACGGCCGCCGCCGTCGACCGCAGCGTCTGTGTCGCGGCCGGCTCGGTGGTCCGCTTGACGAGTTTGACGACGGGCGCGGGCGGGGAAACGGCAGGCATTCCTTCACGGTGCCCCGATCCGGGCCTCCCCAGCGCTTATGGGCCCCGCCGGACTCCGTACGGACGCACGCGTGCGTCCATCGGCTGCGGCCGCGCGCTCCGGGCCCGTCGGGGGGATGGTGGATGCATGGCTATTTCACTCACGCCGCCCGGGGAGACCCCTCCCGCCGAGGGCTGCATAAGCGAAGCACACGTGGAGCGCCCGGACGGCGGCATCTGGGAGCACCCCGTCTTCTGGGCCGCGATCGTGCTGTTGGGCTCGGCGGTCTTCGCCGGGTACTTCATCGCCCGCATCTTCGGGTTCGCGTGACCTCTCGCCGCCCGCTCGACGAGCTGCTGGAGCGGCACGGCACGACGTACGCGGACGAGGCGGGCGTGCGCCTGCGCGACAAGCCCCAGCCGCTCTATCAGCTGCTCGTGCTGAGTCACCTGCTGAGCGCCCGGATCCGTGCGGGGATCGCGGTGGCCGCTGCTCGGGCCCTCTTCGCGCACCGGCTGAGCACCCCGCGCCGCATGGCCGGAGCCACCTGGCAGGAGCGCGTGGACGCACTGGGCGAGGGTGGCTACCGCCGCTACGACGAGCGCACGGCCACGCAGCTGGAGGACGAGGCCGTGCTCGTGCTCGACGACCACGGCGGAGACCTCCGGCACCTGCGCCGGGAGGCAGACGGCGACCGGGATGCCCTGTCCGCGGGGCTCAGGCGCTTCCCGGGGATCGGTCCCGCGGGCGCCGACATCTTCCTGCGTGAGGTGCAGACGGTGTGGCCCGAGTTCGCGCCCTACTTCGACCCCAAGGCCCTGCGCGGTGCCGAACGGCTCGGGCTGCCCACCAGCCCGGAGAAACTGGCGCGTCTGGCGGGCGACCGGGATCCGGCCCTGGTGGCGGCGGCTCTGGTCCGCGGTGCGGCGGCCAGGAGCTGAGCGCCGGCCGGTTCAGCCGTGCGGTCGCCGCTTGCCGGGTTTCGTGGAACGGCCCTCGACCAGGGCGCGCCTGATCCGGGCGGCGGTCGCCCGCGCGTGCTCGGAGGTGGCCGTGCGGTCGGCGACCGACGTGACGAAGCGGTGGGTGGGCCGCAGGCACCGGTCGCACGGCGTATCGGTGGTGATCAGATAGCCGTCCTCGCACTGCGGGTTCGTGCAGCGGCTCGGGCCCACGAGCGCCTCGGCGATCTCCTGGGGGGCCCAGCGGCGGCGCCCGTCCTCGTCCTTCTCGTGGAGGGCGTGCGACCAGCGGACGTTCCACCGGCGTTCGAGCCGCTCCAGGAGCTGGTCGGGGGTCCGTCCGGCGAGTTCCTGGTGGATCAGGTCGTGGACGGTACGGGGATGGCGGTGGCCGAGCGCCTGGACCAGCGGTTGCGGAAGCGCCTGGAGGATGTACGCGACCGGGTCGCCGGCCGCCCGCTCGCGCCACTTCCGGCAGGTGCACGGCCCCGCGGTGGGCAGGGCACGCCCGCACCGGCCGCACCGGCCGCGGCACTCCGCGCAGAGCCCGTCGTCGAGCCCGTCCACGTGCGGGGCGGGCGCCCGGCCGCAGTCACGGCAGCAGGCGGCGCAAGGGCCGCAGAGGCGCTCGTCGCCGAGCTTCGTCGTCCACTGCCGCTGCTGGCAGCGGCAGCACAGGGCGTTGTTGCAGTACTCGTGGTGGGCGGCGCCCGAGTGCCGTCCGGGGGGCGGGAATGACATTGCGGCGTTCTCCAGTACGTGGCGTGGAGCGGTCAGGTCCAAGCCATGTCGACGAAGCGCGCGCAGGGGCCCTGGGGACGACCGTATCGCCCTGAACCGGTCCCGCGTGGTGCTCCGTCCTGATCGGAACGCCATTCTCCCGCACCGGGGCGGCGCGGTGGTCAGGGCCTCAGACCGCCCACCACGTCGGCGGTGGCGCTGATCCCCTCGTGGATGGTGGGAGCCATGCTCGTCCCGGCGAGGAAGAAGCCGAGGAGGGCGCAGACGATCGCGTGCGACACCTTGAGCCCGCCGTTGCGCAGGAAGATCACTGCGAGGATCAGCATGAGCAGTACCAGTGAGATCGAAATGGCCATGGCCAACCTCCTCCGCCGCGCCGCGACTGCGGCATTCGGCGGCCAGTGTGGCGCAGCGCGGGGGCCGTTCGGCGGACCGGCGTGTCCGCCGAACGGGTGTTCACGCACGGTGACCGGGCTGGGCGGCCGGGCCCGTCAGCCGCTCCGGCGGCCGCTGCCCCCTCGCCGGCGGAGGAAGGACGCGAGCCCTTCCAGATCGTCGCTGTTGAGGTGGTCGACGCCGGCGGCGACGAGTTCCGTCCAGACAGCCTCACGCTCCGGTCCCGGGGCGTCCGGGGTGCCCCAGAAGCGGACCCGCTGACCGGCGGCGTGGGCCGTCGACACGAAGGTGCGAAGCCTGTCCCTCTCGGCTGCGGGGAAGGGGCCCGTCCCGGGCCATGTGAAGCTCTGAGTCCAGTTGCCGCTGATGAGCGGGATGAAGGAGGCGGGAGCCTGCGTGCCGAGATCGTCCGGCCTGCCGTCGTAGAAGGCGTACCGGTCGGTCTGCGCCTCCATCGGGACGCGGGCGGCGCGGTCGCCGGAGACGAGGGGGGTGACGGCTCCCGACCGGACACGTCCGGCGGCGTAGTGGCTGAGGATGTGCCGGTAGCTCCGAAGGACGCGGTCGAGCGCCAGGTAGGTGGCGGCGCCCTCGGTCTTGATGTCGATCAGAAGCTGGAGCGGGTCGCGGTATCCGGCGTGGACGGATCCGTGGTGGGCGCGTACCCGGGCCGCGAGGGGGTCGAGGTAGAGGCCGGTGAGGGTGCGCGCGGGGTCGAGGCTCCCTGCCTCGTGGGCGACGAGCAGTTCACCGTCGACGAGGAAGATGTCCGCCTCGACGCTCGTGAATCCCTGCGCGAGCGCGTCGTGGAGCGGCCGTGGATGCAGGTAGTCGTTGTGCGCGTGGGCGCGGGCGAGCGGGCGGGGGCCGCGGGGCGGGGCCGGCGCCGCGGCCGCCGCTTGCGCGGGGACGAACACGCCTGCGGCGGCGGTGGCGAGAGCGGTGCTGACGACGCTGCGACGGGTCAGGTGTGCCATGGGGTCTCCTGAAGCGGTCGGGCGGGGAACGCGACGAGTATGGCCGCGCGGGCACCCTGTCAGGCAGGTACCTGCCAAGTGTTGGGCGGTCCGTCGCCCTCCCGCCGGCTGCTCCACCCCTGCCGGTTCCCGCCGCCACCCCCTCGGTGCGACCCGGCGGGAGAGGCGTGGCCACGCCCGACCGGGCGGGAGGACGCCAGGCCACGCCCGACCGGGCGGGAGGACGCCAGGCCATGCCTTCCCGCCCGGATCGCCTACGGCGCCGGAAGCTCCATCAGCTCGGCCACGGCGTCGCGGTGCCGTCCGGCGGAGCCGTAGGCGATCGAGTCGGCCTTGGCCCGCTTGAGATACAGGTGCGCGGGATGCTCCCAGGTCATCCCGATCCCGCCGTGCAGCTGCACGCACTCCTCCGCGGCGTGCACGGCGACCTTCGAGCAGTACGCCTGCGCGACCGCGACGGCGAGCGGGGCGTCCGGGCTTCCGGCCGCCAGCGCGTCGGCGGCGTTGCGTGCGGCGGCGCGCGCGGAGACGACCTGCAGCCAGAGCTGGGCCATCCGGTGCTTGAGCGACTGGAACGAGCCGACCGGCCTGTTGAACTGGTGGCGCTCCCGGGTGTACCGGACCGTCTCGGTCAGGCACCACTCGGCCAGGCCGAGCTGCTCGGACGCGAGCAGCCCGGCGCCCGACAGCAGTCCCCTCGTCACGGCCGCGGCGGCGGGACCCGGTTCCGCGAGCCGTGTGCCGGTGACCCCGCTCAGGGTGACCGTCGCGAGCGGCCGGGTCAGGTCGAGGGCGACGAGCGGCTGGACGGTGACACCGTCACCGCCGGTCTCCACGGCGTACAGCCCCTCGCCGGTGGGCACCAGCAGGACGTCGGCGGCAACCGCGTCGGCCACACCGGTCACGGTCCGGTCGAGCGTGCCCGCCAGTGCGGCGGCGCCGTCGGCCGGTGCCGTGGCGAACGGCACGGCGAGGACCGCGACCTTGCGCCCGGCCGCGAGGCCGTCGAGGAGCTCACCGGCCGGCCCGTCGTCGGCGCCGAGGGCGAGGAGCACGTCGGTGGCGACCACCGCACTGGTCAGAAACGGGGCGGGTACGACACTCCGGCCCAGCTCCTCGACGACCACGGCGGCCTCGCGATGGCCCGCGCCCTGCCCGCCGAGCTTCTCGGGCACCAGCAGCCCCGCGGCCCCGATCCCGGCGGCGAGCGAATCCCACAGCCGCTGGTCGTACGGCGTGCCGGACTCGACCGACGCGATCACCGTCGGCGCGTCGGCCCGGTCCGCGAGCAGCGAGCGGACCGCCGACCGCAGGTCCTCCTCGGTCTCGGAGTAGAGCAGGTCCGGCGCGTGGGCTTCGGTCTGTGGGGTCATCGGGCGAGATCCTTCCAGGCTGCGTCCTTGTCGTTGCGCGGTTCGACGGGGAGACCGAGCACGCGTTCGGCGACGATGTTGAGCAGGACCTCGCTCGTACCGCCTTCGATGGAGTTCCCCTTCGAACGCAGGTAGCGGTAGCCGGCGTCGCGTCCGGTGAAGTCGACCAGCTCGGGGCGCCGCATGGTCCAGTCGCTGTACAACAGACCCTCGTCACCCAGAAGTTCGACCTCCAGTCCGCTGATCTCCTGGTTGAGGCGGGCGAACGCCAGCTTCATGCCCGACCCCTCGGGGCCGGGCTGGCCGGCGACGAGCTGCTGGCGCAGGCGCTCACCGGTGAGCCTGGCCACCTCGGCCTCGACCCACAGCGTGAGCATCCGCTGGTGGAGGTCGTGGGTGCGCAGCGCGGGCTGTTCGCGCCAGGTCCTGGCGACGGTGCCGATCATGCCGCCCTCGCGGGGGATGCGGGCTCCACCGATCGAGACGCGCTCGTTCATGAGGGTCGTCTGCGCGACCTTCCAGCCCTCGCCGACCGGTCCCAGCCGCCTGTTGTCGGGAATGCGTACGCCGGTGAGGAAGACCTCGTTGAACTCGGCCTCGCCGGTGATCTGTCGCAGGGGTCGCACCTCGACACCCGGGTCGGTCATGTCGCAGATGAAGTAGCTGATGCCGCGGTGCTTGGGGACGTCGGGGTCGGTACGGGCGATCAGGATCGCCCAGCGGGCCACGTGGGCACTGGAGGTCCAGACCTTCTGCCCGTCGACCACCCAGTCCCCCGTCCCGTCCTCGGCACGGACGGCCCGGGTCGCGAGCGCGGCGAGGTCGGAACCCGCGCCGGGCTCGCTGAAGAGCTGGCACCACACCTCGTCACCGACCCACAGCGGGCGCAGGAAGCGCTGCTTCTGCTCGTCGGTACCGAAGCCCAGGATCGTCGGGGCGGCCATGCCGAGTCCGATGCCGATGCGGCGCGGATCGTTGTCGGGGGCCCCGGCGGCGGCGAGTCCGGCGTCGACGACGGGCTGCAGGGAGCGCGGGGCGTCGAGCCCACCGAGGCCGACGGGGTAGTGCACCCATGCCAGTCCGGCGTCGAAGCGCGCCTCCAGGAAGTCGGTCCGGCCGGTGGTGGCCGGCGGGTGGGCCGCCAGCAGTTCCCGGGTGAGACGGCGGACCTCGGCCGCGTCCACGGTCGCGCTCATCGGGCTCCTCCTGCCGGCATGACGACGATGCGGCCGGTGCTGGTGCCGTCCGCGACCCGCTGCACGGCCCGCGCCGCCTCGGCCATCGGGACGCGTTCGCTGATCAGTGGCCGGACGGCGCCCTGTTCGGCGAGCTTGGTGAGTTCGTCGTGGCAGGCGCGGACCGCGGCGGGGTCCTTGGTGTTGTACAGGCCCCAGTGGAGGCCCATGATCGAGTAGTTCTTCACCAGGGCGTGGTTGAGGGCGGGTGCGGGGATGGAGCCGCTCGCGAAGCCGACGACGACGACCCGGCCCTCGAAGGCGACGCACTTGACGGACTTGGCGTAGGCGTCCCCGCCGACGGGGTCGTAGACGACGTCCGCGCCGCGTCCCCCCGTGGCCTCCTTCACGGCCGCGACGATGTCCTCGCTCCTGCGGTCGATGACCAGGTCGCAGCCGAGCTCGCGGGCGATCGCCGCCTTTTCGGGGCCGCCGGCCACGCCGATGACGGTGGCTCCGGCCGCCTTGCCCAGCTGGACGGCGGCGCTGCCGACCCCGCCGGCCGCCGCGTGCACCAGCAGCGTCTCACCGGCCCGCAGGTTCGCGCGCCGGTGCAGTCCGAACCAGCCGGTCTGGTAGCCGATGTGCAGTGCGGCCGCCTCGGCGTCGTCGAGGGCGGCGGGCGCGGGGAGCAGGGCCGCCTCGTCGGCGACGACGTAGTCGGCGAAGCCGCCTCGGGGAAGGGCGGGGGTGGCGAGCACCCGGCGGCCGTCCTCGGTCGTGCCGCAGACCTCCACGCCCGGGGTGAAGGGCAGCGGGGGTCGCACCTGGTACTGGCCCCGGCACAGGAGCGCGTCGGGGAAGTTGATGTTCGCCGCGCGTACCTCGACCAGCACCTGGCCGTCGCCGGGCACGGGCCGGTCCGTCTCCTCGAGCTCCATCACCTCGCTCGGCTCGCCGTTCCGGTGCACTCGCCATGCCTGCATGAGGGGCCTCCACAACACTGTCGGCATTACCACTGCTCCGGCGCATACTAAGCGGTCGCTTGCCCGCCTGGGAACACCCCTGCCCCCACCGGGACGCCCCGCGTCACTGCCGCTTCGGCTTGGCCCTCACGTGCATCCGCTCCCCCTGCGGCCCGAAGAGGCTGAGGAACTCGACCGGCTCGTCGCCCGCGGGGCCGAACCAGTGCGGCAGCCGCGTGTCGAATTCGGCGGCCTCCCCCGGAACCAGCACGAGGTCGTGCTCGGCGAGCTTGAGCCGGAGCCGGCCGTTGAGCACGTACAGCCACTCGTAGCCCTCGTGGGTCCGCTGCTCGGGCACCTCGGTACAGGGGGCCTCCTGGATCACCTTGTAGGCCTGGAGGCCGCCGGGCCTGCCGGTGAGCGGCAGGGAGGTCTTGGCGCCCTGGACGATCGGCTTCGCCCGTACCCTCGGATCGCCGACCGGCGGCGCCCCCACGAGGTCGTCGAGCGGCACCTCGTGGGCCCGGGCGATCGGGAGCAGCAGTTCCAGGCTGGGCCGCCTTCCGCCGGATTCGAGACGGGACAGGGTGGAGACCGAGATCCCCGTCGCCTCGGACAGGGCGGCGAGCGTCACCCCGCGGTCCTTGCGCAGTCGCCGCAGCCGGGGCCCGACGCCGGTGAGCACGGCGTCCAGTTCGGTGTCTTCCTGGTTCTGTTCCTTCATGCGTCCATTGCAGATTCGGCAAACGCCTTTGTCAATCAGGCAGGTCGGGAGGCTCCACGGAAAGCGCGCCGGTACGCGTACGGGCTCGTCCCCACCACGCGCTTGAAGCGGTCCCGGAAGGCCGTCGGCGAACCGAAACCCACCTGCACGGCGATGCGGTCGACGGCGTGGGGCGTCGTCTCCAGGAGGTGCTGCGCCCGGCGGATACGCGCCCGGTGCAGCCACTGCAGCGGCGTGGTGCCCAGCTGCTCCCTGAAGCGGCGGTTCAGCGTGCGCGTGCTCATCCCGGCCCGGCCGGCGATGTCGTCGAGCGTGAGCTCGCGCCCGGCGTTGTCCTCCAGCCACCGCAACAACGGCTCCAGTTCCGCACCCCCTGGTGCGGGCGGCTGGGTGTGGACGATGAACTGCGCCTGGCCGCCCTCGCGTTCCAGGGGCATCACCGACAGGCGCGCCGCGTCGGCGGCGACCGCCGAGCCGTGGTCGCGACGGATCATGTGGAGGCAGAGGTCGAGCCCCGCGGCGGCGCCGGCCGAGGTCAGGAACTGGCCGTTGTCGACGTACAGCACGTCGGGGTCCACGTCGACCTCCGGATGTCTCGCGGCCAGGAGTCCGGTGGCCATCCAGTGGGTCGTGGCCCGCAGCCCGTCGAGCAGCCCGGTGGCGGCCAGGACGAGAGCACCCGCGCAGATCGAGGCGATCCGGGTCCCGTCCGAGGCGGCGGCCCTCAGGGCGTCGAGCGTGCCGGGCGGGACCGGCCGCGACGGGTCCGCGCAGCCCGGGACGATGATCGTGTCGGCCTCGGCCAGCGCGTCGAGTCCGTGCGGGGCGCGGAGCACGAACGCCCCGGCGTCGACCTCCTCGGTGGCGGCGCAGACGCGTACCCGGTAGGCGGGCCGGCCGTCGGGAAGCCTGGTGCGCGAGAAGACCTCGATGGGCGTGGACAGGTCGAAGGCGATGACGCCGTCCAGCGCGAGTACGGCCACGGTGTGCATGGCGCCATCCCATCAGATGCCTGCTTCCGGCCGGAGCCCCGCATCGGCCCCCTCACCCGCGAGAGCCACGTAGGGCCAGGTCGGAGCGCTCCGGCAGGTGTGGCGAGAATCCGTTGGAAGGTGTCGTTTTCGCCAGTGCCGCAGGCCGGACGGGCGCCGTAGCGTCGTTCCCGGCCGGACCACGGGGTCCGGCCGCCCACCGAGAGGACAGATGCCGGATGCTCGCCCAGATCGTCCTGTTCGACGGCTTCGACCCGTTGGACGTGGTCGCGCCGTACGAGGTGCTGCACGCCGGGGGCGTCGCGGCCGACGGAGCCCTGACCGTGCAGCTGGTGTCGGCGGAGGGCCCGCGCGACGTGCCGAGCGGGATCCCGCCGCTGTCCCTCCGCGCCACCGGCCCGCTCGACCCGGCGCGTGCGGGCCTGGTCGTGCTCCCCGGCGCTGCCGGCCGGATGCCGGACGGGCCCGGTCAGGCCGAGGAGGACAGCGTTCCGGCCGTCCTGGCGCGGGCCCTGGGCACGGGACTGCCGCCCCTGCTCGCGGCGTGCGTGGGCCGGCCGGAGCTGTGCGTGGCGACCGTGTGCGGGGGCTCGCTGCTCCTGGCCATGGCCGGGCTGATCGGGGGCCGCCCCGCAGTGACCCATCACGACGGCATGGGCGCGCTCGCGGACGCGGGCGCCCGCCCGGTGGAGGCGCGGGTGGTGGACGACGGCGATCTGGTGACCGCCGGGGGCGTGACGTCGGGCCTCGACCTCGGACTCCATCTGCTGGAGCGTGAACTCGGTCCCGCGATCGCCCTGCGCGTGGAGCGACTGTTCGCCCACGAACGGCGGGGCGTCGTGTGGCGGCCCGCCGCGTGATCACCGTCCGACCCATCCCGGCCCAAGGAACGGAACCCCGCCTCCCGTGACCACCTTCCTCCTCGCCGTCCACGTCCTGGCGGCCATCGTCGCCGTCGGCCCCGTGACCGTGGCGGCCAGCATGTTCCCGCCCGCCGCCCGGCGTGCGCTCGCCGATCCCGGGGACGCACGCGCGTCGGCCGTCGTACAGGCGCTCCACCGCATCTGCCGTGTCTACGCCGGGGTCGGCGTGGCCGTCCCCGTGTTCGGTCTGGCGACCGCCGCGAGCCTGGGCGTCCTGCGCGACGGCTGGCTGATCGCCTCGATGATCCTCACCGCACTGGCGGCGGTGGTGCTGGTCGCGCTCGTCCTTCCGCGGCAGGAGGCGCTGGCCGGCCCCGGCTCTCCGGCATCACCGGGCGCGACTCGACGGCTCGGCATGCACACCGGGCTGTTCAACCTCCTGTGGGCGACGGTCACGGTACTCATGATCGTCCGTCCCGGCTCGACCACCGGAGTGTGACCACGTGCCGCGCCCGCTCCGGATCGCCGCCCACGCGGAACTCGCCTCCCTGACGGTGCTCCTCACCAACCTGGCGACGGTCCATCTGCCCGACGTGTCCGCCCTGGCCGGGCCCGTCCACGGCTGCGCGTACCTCCTCGTCGTCCTCCTCACCGTCCGCGCCCCGGGGGCGGACGGTGAGACGAAGCTGTGCGCGCTGATACCGGGGGTGGGCGGTCTGCTCGCCTCGCGCCGGTACGAGCGGGCGTCCACCCGCGGCCACCGCGCAAGCCCTCCGGCCCGGCTCAGCGGCTGAAGACCTCGAACGCGACGGCCGGGCGGCCGCCGAAGCGCTCGGCCGCGCCCTCGGTGGCGCCGGCCAGGAACCTGCGGCAGTACGCCTCCGGCTCCTCGTCGGTCAGCACCTCGATGTAGGTGCGGTGGGCGAGGAGGGACTGGACGGCACGCTCGAACCCCGGAGTCGCGTCGACCGCGTGGGTGGGCCGGTCGGTGCCGGCCACGGCGACCCAGCGCACGCCGTCCCACGGCTCGAGCCCGCGCTCGCGGAGCTCGGGGAAGATCCAGCGGTTGCCCGCGTCGGCCGCGGCGTCCAGGGTGGCCCGGCCGACCGCGCGGTGGTCGGGGGTGTTCCACGCCACGCCACCCCAGGTGTCGCGGTGGTTGAGCGTGATGAGCAGTTCGGGCCGGTACCGGCGGATGGCCGCGGCGATGTCGCGGCGCAGAGCCGTGCCGTACTCGATGACGCCGTCCCGGTGGTCCAGGAACTCCACACCGTCGACACCCACGGCGGCGGCGCTCGCCCGCTGTTCCCGTTCGCGCAACGGCGCACACTCCTCGGGGGCGATGGTGTCGATCCCGGCCTCGCCGCGACTGGCCAGGAGGTAGGTGACCTCCTTCCCCCCGTCGGTCCATCCGGCCACCGCGGCTGCGCAGCCGTATTCCAGGTCGTCGGGGTGGGCGACCACCGCCAGGGCCCGCTGCCAGTCCGCGGGCATGGGTTCCAGCTGCTGCTGTGTCATGCCGCGAAGGCTATCCGGGAAGCGATCACGGATCCATGCATCCCGGGAGCGGTTCGGGGCAGGGGCCCTGGAGTCGCCCCGGTCGGACGCGCCTCGCACCGAGCCGTGCCGAGCGGGAGAAAATACCCCCAGGGGTATTCTTGCCGTCTGGAGAGCCGGGACGAGCGAGCCCCCGGCCATTCCGGCGACCGAAAGGAGATCCGCCCGTGATCAGCCCCGCATCCCTCTCCCCCGCCCAGGCCGCGGCCCGTCTGGAGGAGTTCACCGTCATCGACGTACGGGCTCCCGGCGAGTACGCCTCGGGACACGTGCCGGGCGCGCTGAACATCCCGCTCGACCGGCTCGCGGAGGCGCTGCCCGCCCTGAAGTCGGTCGCGGCCCGGGGCTCACTGCTGGTGGTGTGCGCGTCCGGGGTACGGTCCGTCCGCGCCTGCGAGATCCTCGCCGACGCCGACATCGACGCCGCCGCGCTGACCGGCGGCACCTCGGCCTGGGAGGGCGAAGGACGCGCTCTCGACCGCCCGGCGGGAGCCCGGACGACGTGGCCCATGGAGCGCCAGGTGCGACTCGCCGCCGGCTCGCTGGTGGTGGCCGGCCTGCTCGCCGGCCGGCGCCTTCCCGCGGCGCGCTGGCTGTCGGCCGGAGTCGGCGCCGGTCTGGTCTACTCCGCGGCGAGCAACACCTGCGGCATGGCGGCGGTCCTGGGGAAGCTCCCGCACAACCGTGCGCCGCAGGCGGAGGCCGGCCTGATCGCGACCCTGGACGCCCTGCAGGGCTGAGCCCGGACGGCCCGGGGCCCGTGGGTCCCCGGGCCGCAGGCCCTAGCGGTCGCTCTCGCCCCTCACGAGCGCGAGGAGGCGGTCGAGCACGCGCGGCCCGCCCGCCCTCACCCCGTCGTGCTCGAACTCGCTGGTCACCCATGTGCGCAGGCCGCGGATCGAGGACGCCGTGCGCAGCGCGTGCTCCGTGTCGACGTACATGTCGTCGTGGTAGACGGCGGCGGCCACCGGCACCTGGTTGGCCGCGAGCCGCTCGGTGTCGTACAGGACGGGCCAGTCGGTGCGGGCCGCCAGCAGTTCGGCCGTCTCGCGCAGCGGCCGCAGCGCGGGATCGACGTCGAAGTGCCACGGGTGGACGCTCTCTCCGGTGAACAGCACCGGCCCGTCCCCCGCGAGGGCGGCACCTGCGTCGAACTGCGGGAACTCGGCGCGGACGCGTTCGGCCGCCCACCCCGTGGGCCGAGGGCCCTGTCCGTAGATCGGCTCGTGCATGAGGGCGTACAGCGGGTGTGCGGCGAACGAGGTGGCGGTGCGCATGGCCTCTTGGAAGGCGTCGGAGAGCTCACGCCCGTGGGCTCCGTCGACGAAGGCGTTCTCCAGGAGGTAGTGCAGCTGATGGCTGCCGTTGCCGCCGCCGAGCATGATGCCCAGCGACTGGAAGCCTTCGGGAGTCAGCAGGTGGCCCGCGCTGTCGGGGCGGTGCTCCGCGAGGTGTGCGGCGATCGCGCGGGCGCGGGCTACGTCCTGCGGGTAACGGGCGTAGTGCGCGGCGACCTTGCGCTCGATGCGCGGATAGGCGGCCCGGTAGACGTCGTCGGCGTGTGCGTCCAGCGACGGCAGTCCGCCGGTGATCAGGACGGTGTCGAGCCCTTCCGGGGCCGCGGACAGGTAGTGCACGGCACAGAACCCGCCGTAGGACTGCCCGAGGACCGTCCACGGAGCCCCGCCCGTGAGCCGGGGGCGGATCAGCTCGCAGTCGCGGACGATGCTGTCGGCACGGAAGTGGGCGAGATGGGCGGCCTGTTCGCGCGGGCCGCCCCGCGAGGGGAGGGTCTGCCGGTTCACCGGGGTGGAGAGGCCCGTACCCCGCTGGTCCAGGAGCAGCACTCGGAACTCCCGCACCGCCCGGCCCAGCCACGCCTCGTCACCGACGAAACGGCGGGCACCGAACCCCGGGCCGCCCTCCAGGTAGACCAGCCAGGGCAGGTCCGCACCCGACTTCCCGGCGGCGACGACCTCGCGGGCGAAGAGCTCGATCGCCTCGCCGCCCGGATCGTCGTGGTCGAGGGGAACCGTGAACCGGCGGTCCGTGAGGACGAGGCCGGGCTGGCGATAGCTGCTCAAGGGGACTCCTGTATCGGGTTGTTCCCGGACAGTCCAGCACATCGACGCGGCCCGGCCGGTGGCGGGCCTCGCGAGCTGCGCACGGACGATCCTCGCCGTGCGGGCGGGACGTCGCGACGAGGGGGCCGGGGAGACCGGCGGCGGAGGCGCCGGCACGGCGAACCGGTCACGCGCGGCGGCGGATGCCCGACGGACTTCCACCCCGAATGGCAGGCGTTTGCCATTAACCCGCGTACGCAACTATTGTCGACGCCTGTAACCGCCGCACGCGGAGCAGTTTTCCCAGCGCTACGAGAGGTACCACCCATGCCCACGGTCCCCACCGTCACCCTCAACAACGGCGTCACGATTCCGCAGCTCGGCTTCGGCGTCTTCCAGGTACCCGACGACGAGACCACCGCGGCGGTCGCCGCAGCCCTGGAGGCGGGATACCGCTCCATCGACACGGCCACCGCCTACGGCAACGAGGCGGGCGTCGGCCGGGCCCTGGCCGAGTCCGGACTGCCCCGCGAAGAACTGTTCGTCACGACGAAGCTCTGGAACGCGGACCAGGGTTACGACGCCACGCTCGCCGCCTTCGACGCCTCGCTGACCGAACTCGGCCTCGACCACGTGGACCTCTACCTCATCCACTGGCCGACACCGGCCCGCGACCTCTACACCGACACCTGGCGCGCCCTGGAGAAGCTGCACACCGACGGCCGGATACGGGCGGCGGGCGTCTCCAACTTCCAGCCCGCGCACCTGCACCGCTTGCGCGAGGAGAGCTCGCTCGTGCCCGCCGTCAACCAGGTCGAGCTGCACCCCGGGCTCCAGCAGAGCGAACTCCGCGCCGTCCACGCCGAGGCCGGCATCGCCACCGAGGCGTGGAGCCCGCTGGCGCAGGGGGCGCTGCTCGACGACGAAGTGATCACCTCGCTCGCCGAGCGCCACGGAAGGACACCCGCACAGATCGTCCTGCGCTGGCACCTGCAGCTCGGGAACATCGTGATCCCCAAGTCGGTCACACCCGCGCGCATCCGGCAGAACATCGACGTGTTCGACTTCGCGCTCCCGGACGCCGACATGGACGCCGTCGCCGGCCTGGACCGCGGCATGCGGACCGGCCCCGACCCGGACGTCGTCAACTGACCGCGCCCGGCGGAACGCCCGCCCGCCGGGCGGATCCCGGGCCTCGGACCGCCGGCCGGCAGGGGCGGGGGGCTGTGAACGGTCAGCACGCCCGCCGGTAGCTCGCGCCGTCCCTGGTGCGCTCCAGCAGCCCGGCCACCACCAGGTGACGGCGCAGGGCGGAGCAGTCCTCGTGCACGGTCAGCAGGGCCTCGTTGACCTCTCGCTCGGTATGGACGCGGTCCCGCTCGAACAGCGTCTGCGCGAGGTGCACCAGCAACTGCTCGCGCCGCGCGGTCCTGCGGGGGATCGCCGTGAGCCGTCCCCCCGAGAAGAGGGAGGCCACCTGTTGCGAGCTGCGGGGTTCCGTGTCGGGCATCCCGGGAGCCTCGCAGGTGCGAGCGGGCCGGGCAACACGATTTCCCGGCGGTGAGGTCGCCCGCCCTCCCCGCACAGGTCTCCCCCACGGCGAGGGGCACGGGGACCGGGGACCGGCCGGCCCCCGCCGTTCACGGAGTACCGGCCGGTCCACCGGCGACCGTCGCCGGTCGCGTCAGCCGTGCTCCGCCGGAGTGAGGACGAAGACCGGGATCTCGCGGTCGGTCTTCCTCTGGTATTCGGCGTAGTCGGGGAAGGCCTCGACGGCCCGGTCCCACCACAGCGCCTTCTCGTCCCCCGACACCTCGCGGGCCACCATGTCCTGCTGAACGGTGCCGTCCCTCAGTTCGACCTTCGGATCGGCGAGGACGTTGTAGTACCAGACGGGGTGCTTGGGGGCGCCGCCGAGGGAGGCGACGACGGCGTACCGGCCGTCGTGCTCGACCCGCATCAGCGGTGACTTGCGGACCTTGCCACTCTTGGCACCACGCGTCGTGAGAAGGATGACGGGCATGCCGCGCAGGGTGGTGCCCTGCGTCCCGCCGGAGCTCTCGATGAGCTCGACCTGCTCACGGACCCATGTGGTCGGGCTCGGCTCGTACTCGCCCTCGATCGGCATGGCACCTGTTCCTCTCGTCGGAGTGCTGCGTCGTGCCCCCATCATGTCTCCGCCCCGCACCAGTGGCACGCAGGGACACCGGCCGGCCCACCCCGCACCGCGTTCCGTCTCAGCCTCTGGAGCCGCACGAGACGCCGCGAGCGGAATCTGCCCACAAAAATGAGTCCACTTCGTACGCCTACGTCCCTTTATTTCCTGGGAATACTCATGCCCCGCTCCAGGAGGGCTGGAGAACAGGGCATACCGTGGAGAGCAGCGGAGTAAGTCAACCCTTACCCCGCTGCTCTCTGCCCGCGACCGCCGCCCAAAGGAACATCACTCCATGACACGCCCCGTCCGCGTCGCCATCGTCGGAGCCGGTCCCGCCGGAATCTACGCTGCGGACGCGCTTCTCAAATCCGAGGTCGCCCAGGAGCCGGGCGTATCGATCGACCTCTTCGAACGCATGCCCGCCCCCTTCGGCCTGATCCGGTACGGAGTGGCCCCCGACCACCCGCGGATCAAGGGCATCGTCAAGGCGCTGCACCAGGTCCTGGACAAGCCGCAGCTGCGGCTGTTCGGCAACGTCGACTACCCCAACGACATCGGCCTGGACGACCTGCGGTCCTTCTACGATGCCGTGATCTTCTCCACCGGCGCCGACGCCGACCGCGCGCTCGACATACCGGGCATCGAGCTCGGCGGGTCCTACGGCGCCGCCGACTTCGTGGCCTGGTACGACGGCCACCCGGAGGTTCCGCGCACCTGGCCGCTGGAGGCCGAGAAGGTCGCCGTGCTCGGCGTCGGCAACGTCGCCCTGGACGTCGCGCGCATCCTCGCCAAGACGGCGGACGAACTGCTCCCGACCGAGATTCCCGCCAACGTGTACGACGGCCTCAAGGCGAACAAGGCCCTGGAGGTGCACGTCTTCGGACGACGCGGACCGGCCCAGGCGAAGTTCAGCCCGATGGAGCTGCGCGAGCTGGACCACTCCCCGAACATCGAGGTCATCGTCAACCCCGAGGACATCGACTACGACGACGGTTCGATCGCCACCCGCCGGGAGAACAAGCAGGCCAACATGGTGGCCTCCACCCTGGAGAACTGGGCGATCCGGGACGTCGGCGACCGCCCGCACAAGCTGTTCCTGCACTTCTTCGAGTCCCCCGTCGAGGTCCTGGGCGAGGACGGCAGCGTCGTCGGCCTGCGCACCGAGCGCACCGAGCTCGACGGCACGGGCAACGTCAAGGGCACCGGCCGCTTCACCGACTGGGACGTGCAGAGCGTCTACCGCGCGGTGGGCTACTACTCGGAGGAGCTCCCGAAGCTGCCCTTCGACGTGGTGTCCGGCACCGTCCCGCACGCCGCCGGACGTGTGCTGGCCGGCGGCGAGCCGATGTCCTCGGTGTACGTGACCGGCTGGATCAAGCGCGGTCCGATCGGCCTGATCGGGCACACCAAGGGTGACGCCAACGAGACGGTGGCCTGCCTGCTGGAGGACCACGCCGCCGGCCGCCTGCCCGCCCCCGTCCGGCCCGAGACCGACGCGGTCGCGGACTTCCTGGAGCAGCGCGGCGTGCGCTACACCACCAAGGAGGGCTGGCACCGCCTCGACGCCCACGAGCAGGCGCTCGGCGCCGAGCAGGGCCGTGAGCGCATCAAGGTGGTCGAGCGCGGGGCCATGCTGGACGCCTCGGGAGCCTGACCGGCCACTCCAAGGCCCGTGCCCCCGGAACTCCAGCCAGGAGTTCCGGGGGCACGGGCCTTCGTCCTGCCGGGCCGCGCGCAACAGCCGCTCGGCCGAACCGAGTTCGGGCGGGCGGACCCGCCCGCCCGGGACCTCAGGAACTCGTGAGGACGACGAGTTGGCGGGTGGCCCGGGTCATGGCCACGTAGCGGTCGACCGCTCCTCCGGTGCCCTCGCCGAACGCCTCGGGGTCGACGAGTACGACCAGGTCGAACTCGAGTCCCTTCGACAGTTCCGGCGTCAGCGACCGGACGCGGGACATCGGCCTGAAGGACGGGTCACCGATGACGCAGGCGGTGCCTTCGGTGTTGCCGGTCAGCCAGGCGTCGAGCAGCGCCCCCAGGTCGGCGACCGCCCCGTGGACGACCGGGAGCCCGCCGCTGCGGACCGACGTCGGCACGTTCGCGTCCGGGAGGACGGCCCGGACGACGGGCTCCGCCTCCCGCATGATCTCCCGCGGAGTCCGGTAGTTGATGCTCAGCGACGCCATGGTGATCCGGTCGAGCCCGATCCGTCCGAGCCGGTCCTGCCAGGTCTCCGTGAAACCGCGCCTGGCCTGGGCGCGGTCACCGACGATGGTGAAGCTCCGGGAGGGGCAGCGCAGCAGGAGCATCTGCCACTCGGCGTCGGTCAGTTCCTGTGCCTCGTCGACGACGATGTGCGCGAACGGGCCGGCGAGCGGGTCGGACTCGGCGCCGTACGGGACGGTTCCGTCGACGAGGGTGTCCTTCATGTCCTGCCCGTTCAGCATCGTCACCAGCCCCTCCCCGTCGTCGTCCGCTTCGAGCAGGGCGTCGACGACCTGGGCCATACGCTCCCTCTCGGCGTCCAGGGACGCCCTGTGCCGTCTGCCGCGCAGGGATGCCTCCGGGTCTCCTAGCCGCTGCCGCGCGGCGTCGAGGAGCGGCAGGTCGGACACCGTCCACGCCTGGGCGTCCGCCCTCTGCAACCGGCGTACCTCGTCGGGGGCGAGCCAGGGCGCACACGTGCGCAGATAGGCGGGCACCGACCACAGGTCGCCGACCAGCTCGGCCGCGTCGAGCAGCGGCCACGCGCGGTCGAAGGCCGCGGCCAGGTCCCTGTTCCGCTCCAGCGACCTCCGCAGCTGGTCCTGTGGCGCGTCGCCGTCGTGCTTGTCCGCCAGGATCGTGACGAGTTCCTCCCGGATCCGGTCGCGTGCCTCGTTGTGCGGGGCGCCCGGTCCCGCCGCGTCGAACGCCAGGGCCCAGTCGTCCGCGCTCAGCCAGATGTCCGACCAGTGGGTCCCGACCTCCATGCCCTCGGACGGAGGCTCCTCGTAGAACCGGACGGCCGCGTCGATCGCGTGCACGAGGTCCGCGGAGGACTTCAGCCGGGCCACCTCGGGATCGGGCTCGTCCGCCGCTGCCGCCCCCTCGGGCACGAGGTCCCGGAGGGTGCAGGTCCGTACGCCCTCCTCCCCCAGGCTCGGCAGGACGTCCGCCACGTATCCCAGGTAGGGCTGGTGCGGGCCGACGAACAGCAGGCCGCCGCTGCGGTGGCCGAGGCGGGGATCGGCGTGCAGGAGGTAGGCCGAGCGGTGCAGGGCGACGACCGTCTTCCCCGTGCCCGGGCCCCCGTCGACGACGAGCGCGCCGCGGGACCCCGTGCGGATGATGGCGTCCTGGTCGGCCTGGATGGTCCCGAGGACGTCCCGCATCCGCGCCGACCTGCTGCCGGCCAGGGTGGCGATGAAGGCGGACTGGTCGTCGAGTGCCGCATGCCCGGTGAGGCCGTCCGCCGTGAACACCTCGTCCCAGTAGTCGCTGATCCGCCCGCCGCTCCAGCGGTACCGGCGACGGCTCGCCAGTCCCATCGGGTTGGCGTGGGTGGCCCCGAAGAACGGCTCGGCGGCCGGTGAGCGCCAGTCGATGAGCAGCCGCCGCCCCGCATCGTCCTTGAGGCCGAGACGTCCGACGTAGACGGGTCCGGTCCCGTCCGCCGCGGCCATGTGTCCGAGGCAGAGGTCGAGACCGAACCGCCGCAGTGCGCGCAGGCGGGCGGTGAGCCGGTGGATCTCCGCGTCGCGGTCCATCGCCTGCCGTCCCGCACCGCCCGGCGCCCTCCGCTCGGCAGCGAGGCGGTCGGACAACTCGTCGATCGACTGCTCCAGACATTCCGCGATGGCGGCGAAGTGCTCTTCGTCGCCGGCGATCAGTTCGGGGCCGGCCTTCCGGGCAAGGCGCTGGGGAAGGTCGAACGCACTGGTGGTCACGGGGTTCACGTCGTTCTCTCCGATCCGAGGGGTCGCTCGTGAGGCATGCGAGCAGGGGCATCCGGACCGGCGCGGCCGCGATGCGGGGCAGACGGCCTCCTCGGCCCCCGAGGAGCCGCACGCCGACGACGAAAGACGCATTCACCACACCCGTTTCCGCAGGTTGCCGGGGATCGGCGGATGATTCTGCGGCATGGGGGGGGCCTTGCCGCAAGGCCCCCTGTGCGCTATAAGTTGAGAGTGGAAAGGAGTGGGTCCGCCTTCTTTCCCACGCCGTCCGCTCGGATCGGACGGCTCCCCCGGGTCCGGTGTATCCGACCACGACGTGCCCCTGCCGCAAGCGGAACGCGGGCGTCTGGAACCCGTAGACTCGTCGGATGGCGAAGTACTTCGATGTGCACCCCGAGAATCCCCAACGCCGCACCATCAACAGCGTGGCCGACAGCATCCGCTCCGGCGCCCTCGTCGCGTATCCGACCGACTCCTGCTACGCCCTGGGCTGTCAGCTCGGAAGCCGGGACGGGATCGGCCGCATCCGGTCCATCCGCAACCTCGACGACCGGCACCACTTCACGCTCGTGTGCCAGAACTTCGCACAGCTGGGGCAGTTCGTCCAGGTGGACAACGACGTCTTCCGCTCCATCAAGGCGGCGACGCCCGGTAGTTACACCTTCATCCTGCCGGCCACCAAAGAGGTGCCCCGGCAGTTGCTGCACCCCAAGAAGAAGACCGTCGGTGTCCGGATCCCCGATCACGCCGTGACCCAGGCACTCCTCGCCGAACTCGGCGAGCCGCTGCTGTCCAGCACCCTGCTCCTGCCCGACGAGGAGGAACCGCTGACGCAGGGCTGGGAGATCAAGGAGCGCCTCGACCACGTCGTGGACGTCGTGCTCGACTCCGGCGACTGCGGTACCGAACCCACCACCGTCATCGATTTCTCCTCAGGGGAACTGGAGATCGTGCGCCGCGGGGCCGGCGACCTCTCCCGCTTCGAGTAGCTCCTGCTCGGTCACTCCGCGTTTCCGGCGGTCCCGCTGAGATGCGCGCACCCCCGGGTGCCTGGTTCGGTGGAGGTGTCCCGCCCGCACACCGCCAGGGAGTGATCATGAGTGAGTCGGACGACCTTCGGGACCGTGCACGGCAGATGCACGACAAGGCGAAGGAACTCGAGAACGCGGCCGAGCAGACCCCGGACGCCGGTGAGCGTCAGCGCCTGCAGGAGAAGGCGCGGCGTCTCGAATCGCAGAGTGAGCAGATCAGCGACATGGCCAGTGGGGACATCTACCCCATCCAGTAGGACGGCGTGCCCCCTGTCGTCCCATCGCCGTGGACCCGACGGCCTCCCCGGTTGCCGACGGCGCCACAGCGTGCTAGTACCGGAATGAGGTGAGATGCGGTGGATACGCGGAGGGCGGGGCACGGGCTTCCCCTCCCCCGCCCCGCTCTCCGCCCGTGCTCCGCGAAGGGGGCCCGGTGACGTACATGAGATGGCAGGCGTTCCTGGAAGCCGTCCAGGAACGCGGGGCGTACCGCTCGGCGCGGGAGGCGGAGCGGGCGTCACGCGTGGTGCTTGCGCTGCTGGGCGCACACGTCGTCGGCGAGGAGCGCAACGAGCTGGCGGCGAAGTTGCCGGAGACCTTCGCGCTCATCCTGCTGAACCCGCTGCAGGCCGCGGAACCGCTCAGTTCCGAGCGCTTCGTGCGCGCCGCCGCCGCCTGGATCGACGGGGCCACCGAGCAGACGGCCGCCTGGGACACGAGCGCCGTGCTCAGCGTGGCAGGGGACGCCGCGGGCGAGGAACTCCTGGAGCGCCTGCTGCTGCAACTTCCGCCGGGCTACGACCTCCTGTTCGGCCACCCCGGCGGCGGGTGAGCGTCCCGACACGCCGGGCACGCTCGTCGGCCATCAGCCCTCACGCCCGCAGGCCCGCCAGCCGGGCGAGTCGGCGCATCGAGTCCACCAGGGCTTCGCGGTCGTACGTACTCGTCGTGACCAGCAGTTCGTCGGCGCCCGTCTCCTCGACGGCCCGCTCCAGACCCGCCGACACCGTCTCCTCCGTCCCCGCCAGGTGACCGCGCAGGCCCTCCTCGAACAGTCCGCGCTCCTTCTCCGTCATGGCCAGCGCGTCGATCCGCTCGGCCGGCAGCAACGGAGGGAAGGATCCCCTGGTCCGCGCGTGAGCCATGGACCAGGCCTCCGGCACCAGCAGCCTCCCGGCCTCCTCGTCCGTCCCCGCGACGGCGACGGTGCCGGACACGACCACGTACGGCGCGGAAGACCATGCGGAGGGCCGGAAACCACCGCGGTACCCGTCGACGGCGCGCATCAGCTTGTCGCGGTTCCTGAGGTCGCCCACCACGAGGGGCAGCCCGGCCGCTGCGGCGATCTCGGCGCCCTCGCCGATGGCCAGGACGAACGGGGGAACCCGCAGCCCCTCGGCGGGGTGGGCGTGGACCTGGGGGTGGGCCTGCTGGCTTCCGTCCATCCAGCCCAGCAACTCGGCCAGCCGGGCACCGAAGTCCCGCGCGTCCTCCTTGCCCCTTCCCAGGGCGCGGCGGATCCCGTCGGTGAATCCGACGGAACGTCCGAGCCCCATGTCGATCCGTCCCGGAAAGAGCGAGGCGAGCACCCCGAACTGCTCGGCGACGACGAACGGCTGGTGGTTCGGGAGCATCACCCCGCCGGTGCCCACCCGGATCGTGGTGGTGGCCGCGGCCACCGCGGCGGCGAGCACCGTCGGTGCCGAGCCGGCCACTCCGGGCACACTGTGGTGCTCGGAGACCCAGAACCGGTGGTAGCCGAGTTCCTCGGCCGTTCTGGCCAGTGCGACGGTGTCGCGCAGCGCCTCGGCGGCGTCGTACCCCTCGCGGGTGCGCGAGCGGTCGAGGACGGAGATCCGGATCGGTGCGAAGGCAGTACTCACTCCCGTGTCAACGCCTCAGGCGCCCCGGGATTCCCGTCCCGCCGCCGCTCAGGGGGCCGCCGGGCCTGGTCAGGGGGTTCCGGGCCGGTCCTCCCCCGCCGCCCGGCGTCGCCCTCGGCGTGAGGGCCGCGCGGTCCCTGCCGGCGGCCCGGGAGGCGAGCGATACGCAGGCCCTCGTGCGGCACCGCTCCCGCCTCGGCGGTGCGGACGACCCGCTGCTGCTCCGGGTCCGTGATCCCGGTGAGGGTGGTCCCCCTCCGATGGTGCGCTCAGCAGGAGCGGTAGACGTAACCCTTCTCGGTGGCCGGCAGGACGTCGAGGTCGCGGAGCACCAGGGAAACGCGGTCCTGCCAGGCCGAGCAGCTCTCGTCGAAGCCGATGTCGCCCTCACCTTCGTACTCGACGGCGAAGACACGGCCGTCGTACGCCTCGGCATAGGCGTCGCACTCGTCGAACTGGGCGCACTCCTCCGTCACCGCGAAGTCGAATCCGATGGCGGAGCTCCGCGGAAGCAGGTCCGTCGTGTTCTTCTGCCCGATGGCGAGACCGGACGCGTGCGCCCGCTCCGCCAGCATGGTGGCGAAGGCCGCGTTGTGACTTCGAGTCAGCTTCCCCTGGGAGCGTTCGTACGAGTCGAGGTTGTCGGGCTCCACGGCCTGGAAGCCGCTCTCCGCGCAACCGTCGATCCACGCGCCGACGATCTCCGCGAGTCTGGTCCGCTTGGCGGCCGTCGAGGTGTCGAGGAGTACCTCGCCCCAGCCTTCGTCGATCACCGGCTCACCGTCACCGTCCCGCAGGAGCAGGTCGGGGTCGGTCTTCTCCCACCGCTTCAGTTCGCCGGGCTGGGTCTGGAAGGCGTTGACGTAGCAGACGTTGTAGAGGCCGTCGGCGGGCTCGTCCTCGCGGTCGCGGGACACCGCCTCCACCCCGGACGGAGGCGCATAGCCGCCGCCGATCTGGTAGTCGAAGGCCATGCCGGCCGCCGGGCGCGCGACGACGGGGGACGCGGGCCGCTCGGACGCGGCGCCGTGGGCCCGGTCGTCCGTCGCCGCGCACCCGGTCTGCACGAGCGCGACGAGAACGCAGACGAGGCCCGCCGCCGCGCGGCGGCGGCCGGAAGACGGGGACAGGGCGGGGACGGTCACGCGAACTCCAGGGGTCGGGGCCCCGGAGGCGGATCTGGCGTGCTCCGGTACCGCTCCTGAGCCTTTCACGGCCTCGGGACGGTCCGCCGCCGAGGGGGGATGGGCGGGCCGTCCGTCGCCGTGGACCCGCGCGTCCGGGCTGTCACGTGATCACGATCCCGGCGGGGCCCCCGCTCCCCGGGCCGTGGTTCCCGCCGGCCCGTACGGCAGGGTGGACCCATGACCCCGTACGAGACGATGCCCTTCCACCTCGAGACCGAGCGCCTGGTTCTGCGGCCCTGGGACGAGTCGGACGCCGCCGACTTCTGCGGCCTCCTCTCCGAACGCGGCGACGGGACGCCGACGGTCGAGCACATCCGGACGGCGATCACGGAACTGCTCACGGCGACGGAGACCACCGGGATCGCCCTGCTGCCCGTACAGCGTCGCGCCGAGGGGGATTTCATCGGTTACTGCGGGCTGGTCATCGGCCGCTCCACCCTGGAGGAGCCCGAAATCGCGTACGAGTTGTTCCGGCACGCGCATGGGCGTGGCTACGCCACCGAGGCGGCCGCCGCGGTGCTCGATGCCGCTGTGGCGACCGGGCGGAAGCGGCTCTGGTCGACCGTCGGAGCGTGGAACACGCCGTCGCTCCGCGTCCTGGAGAAGCTCGGCTTCGAGCGGGACCGTGTGTCCACGGAGGCGAACGGCGAAGTCGTCTGGCTCACCCGGGCGTTGACGTGACAGGGGACCTCGCCGTGTGAACCACGGGCGCGGCGCGGGTGGTTGACCGGCGCGAGCACGCCGAGCGGTCGCAGGACCGACGCCACCCGCGCCGCCCACCTGCCCGCCACTCGGCGTCGCCACCCGGTCAGGACGGGCGCCCGCCTGCCCGCCAGCCGTGCACCTCGACGGCGGCGTACCGCTCCGGTGTGAGGACGGCGCGCGCCGCGTCCGGGTCCGGCGCCCGGACCAGAGCCGCCGTGCCCAGCCAGGTGCCGCCGTCGTCGGACAGCAGGGGCCCGTAGGCGATCAGCCCCTCGCGGTCGGACGGAAGCGCGAGATCGGCGGCCGGGCCCGCGCCGAAGCCGAGCACGAGGTACCGGTTGCCGTCGTCCCGGCCGCCGGGGAAGTCCCCCATGGTGCGCCCCAGTGTGTTCCGCCATCGTCGCAGCATCACGTCGCGGTGGACGCCGGCCTGGTGGTTCGGCTCGTCGAAGGCGAACGCGCGGGCGGCGGCCGGATCGGGCAGGTCGACGAGGTGCACGCTGCCGGTGGGTGTCTCACCGTCGGCTGCGAGGGTCGGGCCCCTGGCGATCATCTCCTTCGCAAAGCGGTCCATGTAGGACCAGTGTTCTTCGACGAGTTCGAGGCGCCGCGGCAGGGAACCCGGCCGGTCACGGTGGTAGCAGAAGAACTCCATGACCGTAGGATCCCTCTGACGCGGCATCCGGGTCGACGGGGTTTCCGCAGCCGCTCACCAGTCGTGCACCGTCCCGTCCTGGAGCCGGTTGACCGGGAGGTACGCCGCTTCGTAGGGGTGCGCGGCCGCGAGCTCCTCGTCGAGTTCCACACCGATGCCGGGCGCCTGGCCGGGGTGGAGGTGGCCGTCGGTGAAGGTGTAGGCGTGGCGGAACACCTCATCGGTGAGCGGGGTGTGGCCCGAGTACTCCTGGATGCCGAAGTTGTGCACGGCCAGGTCGAGATGCACGGCGGCGGCCATGCCCACCGGTGAGATGTCCTCCGGCCCGTGGACGGCGCTCTTGATCTGGTACTGCGCGGCGAAGTCGAAGAGCTTGCGCAGCGGGCTGACACCGCCGAAGTGCGTGACCGCGGACCGCACGTAGTCGATCAGCTGCTCGGTGATGAGGGTCTGGTAGTCGTACACCGTGTTGAAGACCTCGCCGATGGCGAGCGGTGTGGTGGTGTGCCGGCGGACGACGCGCAGCGCCTCCTGGTTCTCGGCGGGCGTGCAGTCCTCCAGCCAGAAGAGGCGGTACGGTTCCAGGTCCTTGCCGAGCCGGGCGGCCTGGAGCGGGGTGAGCCGGTGGTGTGCGTCGTGCAGAAGGGGAAGCTCGGGGCCGAACTCGGCGCGCACCGCCTCGAACACGGTCGGCGTGTGGCGGAGGTAGGCCTCGGTGTCCCAGTCCTCCACCAGCGGCCGGGCCTGCTGGTGGAGGACCGGTGAGCCGTGGTCGTCCGTGCTCGACACGCCGTAGACCGCCTTCAGGCCGGGAATCCCGGACTGGACGCGCACTGCCGGGTATCCCTCGGCGAGGCGGGCCCGCACCGAGTCGAGGAGTTCCGGTATGTCGCGGCCGTTGGCGTGCCCGTAGGTGGCCACGCGGTCGCGGCTGGCGCCGCCGAGCAACTGGTAGAGCGGGAGCCCCGCGGCCTTCGCCTTGATGTCCCACAGGGCGACGTCGACCGCGGCGATCGCCGCCATCGTCACCGGTCCGCGCCGCCAGTAGGCGCCCCGGTAGAGCGACTGCCAGGTGTCCTCGACGCGATGCGGGTCGAGGCCCGCGAGGAGGGGGACGACGTGGTCCTGGAGGTAGCTGACCACCGCGAGTTCGCGGCCGTTCAGCGTGGCGTCACCGAGGCCGGTGAGACCTTCGTCGGTCGTCAGCTTGAGGGTGACGAAGTTGCGGCCGGGGTTGGTGACCAGGACCTGCGCGTCGACGATCTTCATGGAGACACTTTCTTGCTAGTGCGGCGATGGCGGGCCGTTCAGCCCTTGGTGGCGCCCGACGTGAGGCCCGCCACCAGGTACTTCTGTCCGAGGACGGCGGCCAGGACGACGGGGAGGGTGATGAGCGTCGTGGCGGCCATCAGGCCGCCCCAGTCGGTGCTCGCGTACGAGATGTAGTTGAAGAGGGTCACCGGGACCGTCTGCGTGCGGTCGTCGGCGAAGATCAGCGCGAACATGAAGTTGTTCCAGCTGAAGACGAAGGCGAGGAGCGACGCGGTCGCGGTCCCGGGGGCGGCAAGGGGCAGCGCGATGCGTCGGAAGGCACCGAAGGCGCTCAGTCCGTCGGTCCGCGCGGCTTCCTCCAGTTCGACGGGCAGCCCCGCGAAGAAACTGATCATGATCCACATGATGAGCGGCACGGAGACGAACATCTGGCTCAGGATCAGCACGGTGTAGGAGCCGACCAGCCCCATCTGCGCGAACAGGTAGTACCAGGGGACGAGCAGCGATACGGCCGGCACGATGCGCGCGACGAGGATGAGCGATCCCGTCCGGTGCATGGTGAACCGTCCCACCGCCCAGGCGGCAGGTACGGCGATGAGGGCCGCCAGGACTGTGGAGACGGCCCCGACCAGCAGGGAGTTGCCCATCGACCGCAGGATCTGGCCGGCTTCGAGGACGCTGCGGAAGTTCTCCAGGGTGGGGCGGAACCATAGGCCGACGGTCGGGTCGGTCACCTGCACGTTCGTCTTGAACGCGGCGGCGGCCATCCACACCAGGGGCAGCGCGAACACGACGGTCACGACCGTGATGGCCGCGCCCCGGAGCCACGACCGGACCGCTCGCCGGCGCACGCGGGCGGGGACGGGCGCCGCCGGCCGTGCGGTGAGGGGCGCGGGGGTGACGGTGGCGCTCATGCGGTCTTCCTTCCGCCCCGGCGGCGCAGCAGCACCACGACGCCGACGATGAACAGGGTGAACAGGACCAGGACCGCGGCGGCCGAACCGTACTCCTGGTAGTCGAAGGTCAGCCCGTAGGCGTAGACGTTGAGGGTCTCCACCTCGAAGTCCGAGCCGCCCCCCGGGCCCTTGGTCGCGTAGAGGATGTCGAAGGTCTTGAGCGCGTCGACGGCCCGCAGCACCAGGGCGGTGGCGAGGGCCGGACCGAGCATCGGCAGGACGACGTGCCGGAAGCGCTGCCAGCCGTTCGCGCCGTCGACGCGGGCGGCCTCCTCCGGCTCCTCGGGCAGCGTGGTGAGCCCGGCGAGCAGCAGCAGGGTCATCATGGGCGTCCACTGCCACACGTCGATGAGCATGAGCGTGGGCAGCGACTGGCCGACCGAGCCGAGGAACTCCTGCCTCGGCAGCCCGATGCCGGCGAGGAGGTGGTTGGCGATGCCGTTGGTCGGGTCGAGGATCAGCAGCCAGAGGATGCCGATCGCCACCGGGGTGGTGAGCAGCGGGATGATCAGGACCGTACGCACCCATCGCATGCCCCGGAACGGCTTGCGCATGAGCATGGCCAGGGCGAGGCCGAGCGCCGTCTCCAGGAGCACGGCGCCGAGCGTGAAGACCACCGTGCGCCGCGCGGCGGGCCAGAACCTCCGGGTGTCGCCCAGCGCGTCGGCGAAGTTGCGGAGACCGACGTGCTTCTTCTCCGCGTTCACCGCGCCGAAGGCGTCGGTCAGGCTGAGGTCGATCGTGTAGGCGAGCGGGAAGACGATCATCAGGCCGACGAAGAGCAGCGCGGGGGTGAGCATGGTCCACTTCAGCCGCCGGTTGGCCTGTTCGAACGTGCGGGTTCGCCTCTCGCGGGCGGGACCGGCGCCGGGTGCGGCGGCGGGACGGGCCCGGGAGACCTCTGTGGCGGACATCAGGACTCCTTGTGGCGGTTGTCGCGGACGAGGAAATCGGCGAACTCCGCGTCGGCGTCCCGCGCGACGGGCCGTACGTCGTCGCCGAGGATGCCCGCGACGAGCGGGCGCCCGACGATGTCCCGGGCCCTGCCGACCTGCAGGACGCGGGGCCTGTCGTGGCCCACGCCGCGCGCGGCGTTGAGGCGCATGGCCTCGGCGAGATCGGGCGGGAAGGACGCGAGGGAGTCCGGGTCGGACCACACCGAGGAACGGGCGCCCGGTATCCCGTCCTTCTGGAGGGCGGCGGTCATCTCGGGGCCGGCCGCCCACCTGATGAACTCCCAGGCGTCGTCGCGCAGGAGGGAGTAGGTGCTGATCCCCAGGCTCCAGGACGGGATGTTGTGCGGCCTGGCGCCGGCCGGTCCGGCCGGGAAGGGGGCGAAGCCGACGGTCTCGCGGACCGCCGAGACCTCGGGGTCGAGGAAGCTGCTGTAGATCGCGTCGGCGTCGACGTAGAGCGCGGCCTTTCCCTGCGCGAAGATCGGCATGGCCTGTTCGAGGCTCATGTTGGTGGCGCCCGGCGGTCCGGTCGTGGCCAGGAGCCGGCCGTAGTACTCGTAGGCGGCGAGGGCCTCCGGGGTCCCGATGCCCGACCTGCCGCGCACGACGAAGTCGCCGCCGTGCGAGTAGAGGAAGCTCGACCACTGGGACACGGCGCCGCTGCGCTGCCCCCGGCCGACGAACCCGTAGAAGCCCTTCTTCGCGTCGGCGAGCTCCCGGGCGGTCGACATCAGCGCCTCGAGGGTGCGTGGCGGGCCGCCGAAGTCCTCCAACAGGTCCTTGCGGTAGTACAGCGCGGGGCGCTCGGTCACGACCGGGACGCTGAGGACCTTGCCGGCCGTCACGGATGCCTCGCGCGGGGCCTTCTGGAAGTCCGGCCAGGCGAACGCGTCGTCCTGGGCGACGCGGTCGCTCAGGTCGGCCAGCCAGCCGTTGTGGGCGAAGAGCAGTTGCTCCTGCAGCGCCCTGACCATCATGACGTCCACGTCGGTGCCCGACGCGTTGAGCTTCACGTTGTAACTGCTCGCCAGTTGGTCGGCGGTGAGCAGCGTCATGGAGACGCGTCGCCCGATGCGCTCCTCGAACTCCTTCGTCCGCCGGCGGATCGCCTGGGACCAGACGTGGTTGATCGCCATGATCCGCAACGGTGTGCCGGCCGGGGGCGTCCCGCCCCGGCTCGTGCACGCACCGAGCGCCCCCGTCCCGGCGGCTCCCGCGACTGCCGCCGCCAGCCTGCCGAAGGAGCGCCGGCTGAGGAGCTGACTGCTCGTGGACATCGCCGTCCTCGTCTCTCTGCGCTGTCGTCCGTGGTGCCCGCCCCGCGGGTGTGCTGTCCGCCGCGAGGCGTTTGCTACTGGTTCAACTGGTAGGACCAGTTGAACCAGAGGGACGTTAACAGGAGAGGACCGCGCCGACCAGCCCTTCGGCCTGCCGGATCTGCGGACGACCGCGCGGAGGCGTCCGGCCGTGCGGCCCGCGACCCCGCGCCGCACGACCGCCGTTCCGGGAACGCTGCGGGCTATTCGCCCGCCCTGGCGCCGCCGTAACGGCTGCCGCCGGTCTCGTCCAGCAGCGCCTCGATGTGGTTGCGCGCCATGACGTCGACCTGGACGTCGAGGTCCTTCCCGTACGTCCGCAGCCCGAGCATGAGGTGCTCCCGCATGCGTGTGCAGGCCAGCTCCGTGTCGCGGGCCTCGATCGCCTCGAAGATCTCGGGGTGATGCGGCACTCCGGGCTCGCCGATCGACGGATCGGAGTTGGAGCGGAGCATCATCTCGAACATCATCCCGCTGATGGACGAGAGCATGATCCTCAGGACCGGGTTCCCGCTCGCCTCCGCGATCGCGTCGTGGAACGCCATGTCGGCCCTGGCCTTCACGACCACGTCGCTCGCCGACGCCAGGGCGTCCCGCGCGGACCTCATGGCCTGGATGTCCTCGTCCGTGGCGCGCTCGGTCGCCAGGCGGACCGTCTCGACCTCCAGCGGCAGCCGCGCCTCGATCAGTTGGCGGACGGTCGGCCGGCCGGCCCTGTACAGCGCGTCGTAGCCCCTGGCCTGCCCCGGGCTCTGCTCGCGCACGAACGACCCGCGTCCCGGCGCGACCTCGATCAGGTGCTGCGCCTCCAGTCGCCTCAGCACCTCACGGACGACGTTCCTGCTGGCGCCGAACTGTCCGGCGAGCTCGCGCTCCGAGGGCAGCTTCGTCCCCACGGGGATGTCACCGGAGCGGATGTCGTGCTCGAGTTCCCGCGCGATCCGTTCCGTCAGGAGCCCGCGCTGGGCGGGGGCGGCCGGGCGGCCCGACCGCGCGGAGGGTGATGAGGCGGACGGCTGCATCCCCGCAGCGTACAGCCTGGTCCGAAGCGGTACGCGGCCGATCCGGACCGTCCTCGCGGGCACGGGGCCACCTGGCTCCGGGGGCGGCGAGGACGTGGTGCGGACGTGCTGGTGCAGGTGCTCCACGGTGTCGCGCCCGCAGACCGCGCGGCGCGTCGAGACGGGCCGCCTCCCGGGCGGGCGCCGCCCCGTCAGTGCCCGGCGGAAGCCTTGACGAGGGCGACCGCCACACCGATCGCCGCGTCGAGCAGCCCCGCCAGCAACGCCAACAGCACGCCGCCGCCCAGGCGCAGCCCGCCCGCGCACCCCCACGCGAAGAGCGACACGACGCCGATGCCGGCGGCGGTCAGCAGGGCGGCGGACAAGGACAGCGCGTCGAGGGCCGCGAGCCCGATCATGACCGCGGGGCCCACCGCACAGGAGAGCAGGGGGCTGCTGACGTAGAGCATCCTGCGGAGTTCACGGCCCGTGGCGAGGTGGCGGTGCACGGTGCGGTGCGCCTGCTGGTCGGCGACGAGGGCCGCGAGCCACAGCCCGAACGCCGTGGTCAGAACCGTGGCGAACGCCCCCGTGGCACCGGCGTCGCTGAACGACAGCCCCACGACCACGGCGATCATCGTGATCGTCGCGTAGATGCGCTCCTTCAGCCGGTCCGCGAGCACGCTCGCGTCCGGCCCGGACGGCTGCGCCGCGCGTGGGTCCTCCTGGTCCTCCGGCACCTGACCCCTCGTCATGTCGCTTCGTGGTCGCGCGGGCCCCCGGGGACGCCCCGCCCCGACACCGGCCCGGCGACACCGGCCCGGTCACCAGCATGCACGCCCCGTCGCACGCTTCCCCGGACCACGCGGCGCTTCGCGGCGTGGCGGCTCACGGAGGAGGAACCGGGGATGCGGGACCGGGCTGGAGGTCGCGGCCGAATCCGCTTGCACGGAACCCTCCGGCACCGCAGGCTGACGCGGTGATGTCCCAACTGGCCCCCTACGCGCTCGACTGGCACGAGGTGGATCCGGCCCTCCACCCCTTCGACAGCTCATCGGTGGAAGAGGTGGTGCACGTACTCGGCCCGGCCGGGCGCGTTCCCGTACGCCCTCGTGTCCCTTTCGCCGACGCGGTGATGACGGCCTGGACCCGGGACAAGGCCCAGCCCTGGGCCGACGCCATGTCCCGGGCACTCGTCCTGCACTACGGCCGCTGGGTGGCGGGGTGGCGCTGGTCGAACGACGAAGGCGACGTCGGTGGGGGGCCGGTCTCGCACTGGTGCTGCCCGCGGGACTCCGTCAGCACCCCGGACGAGACGCTGGACCGTGTCGTCGCGGCCGTGACCGAGTGGCGCGACTGGCTGGAGAGTCTCGCGGGGCGGTTCGAGGCGTATCCCCTGGTCCTGGCCGACGTCGAGGACCAGCGGATCCTGTGGGAGTGCGCCGCCCGAAACCTCATCATCCAGGTCACCGACCGCACCGGCTGCGGCAGCGGCTGGTACGGACACTGCCGTCAGGTGCTGACCTGGTTCCTCACCCACTGGGGTGTCGCACCCGATGTCGCTGGGGAACTGGTCGACAAGGCGATCGGAGGACGATTCCTGAGCTGGACCGGCCCTGACACGGCGTTGGTCACGGACGTCGCGGAGCGGCTCTCCCTGTCTCTGCGGTCCGATGACGGCGAGCGGCCGACCGCGCGCCGGCCGGACCATCTGCGGGAGTGGCTCACGGTGCGTGGCACCGTGCCGTGGCCGGCGGCACCGGACACCCGCACGGACGGCCCCGCCCCTCCGTCCCGGGACGGCGCAGCCGAGGACATACGGACCTTCGACGCCGCCGTGGACCCCGCGCGCGCGGACGGCATGCTCGCGGCGCTGGCCCTGGTGCGGGCCGACGCGGCGAGGGGCGCCACCCTCGACTTCGAGCTCCTTCGCGCCTGGCAGCGACGCGTGCTCGCCACACCCGAGCCGCCCCCGTTCCGCACCCTTCCCGCTTTCGCCAAGGGGGGCCGGGAGCGGTACGGCATCGACGCCGGCACCCGGGACCGTCTGGACGCCTGTCTCGCCGGGAGCACGGCGGACGGCGGACGTCCACTTCCCTTGGCCGCCCGCGCGGCGCGGGCCTTCCTCGACGTCTGCTTCTTCCATCCCTTCGACGACGGAAACGCCCGGGCCGCGTTCCTCACGCTCGTCTTCGTACTCGCGCGCGAGGGCGCGGCAGTCGAGTCGGTGCGCCTGTTCCGGGCCTTCACGTTCCGGGCCGATGACCCACAGGACGCCGTGTATCTGGCAGGTGTGCTGGACCGCCAGCTGCCGGAGAGCCGGCGCACGTCCGCCCCGGCCGGCGCCTGAGGGTGCCGCGCCACAGGACCGGCAGCCACACCCCGGTCACAGGTGGGTGGCGCCGCCCCTGCGGTGCCGAGCCCGGAGGAGCAGGGCCTCCACCTGCACCCCGACCTCCGAGGCGTCGCGGACCGGGACCGGGAAGAGCAGGCGCGCGTCGCGGTGCCCCTGGGCGTACTCGTAGCGGAGGGTGAAGCCGTAGCGGTCCAGGGCGTAGGGGCGCACGTCGACCACCCCTCTGCGGACCTCGGGGGCGGCCAGCCGGGCGAGCCGGGTGACGACGTCGTGGTGGTCGTCGTCCAGGTGGCCGAGCATGGCCGCCTCCTCCAGGGCGAGCGCGTCCGGGCCGGCGGCGAACACCTCGTCGGGGTGCACGTGGTCCACCCGGCCGTTCCGCCGGATGCCGGCCCGCGCGAGGTCCAGGGTCAGGATCATGACGTTGTCCTGCCGGGTGCCGGAGGGGGTGAGTTCGCCCGACAGCATGACCCGGGCACGGATCCGGTCACAGGCCCGGACGGGCGAGACGTCCGTGAACTCGGCCAGCGCGCCCAGCTTCCCGTGCGGTGCGCACACCATCTCCACGGCGAGTGGGGTGTCGTCGGGCACGCGGAGCACGAGCCGCCTGTCGTCGACCACGTGCATGGCGACGAGGTCGTAGGACGCGCCGGCGGTGGTCAGGCCGAGCGAGGTGGCGGCCGCGACGACGGAGCGGATCCGCTCGGCGTGCGAGAGCTCCGCGGTACGGGCAGGGGCGACGGTCATGTCATCTCCTCAGGTAAGGCTTACCTAAGTTAGCACTCCGGAGGTGCTTCCGTCCCCGCCGCGCCGAGGAAGCGGAAGACCGGCGGCGGGTGCATCAGGAAGTCACGGTGGGAGATGTTCCAGGCGTACGCCCCCGCGAGGGCGAAGGCCACCCGGTCCCCCGCCCGCAGCCCGCGCGCCGTCAGGCCCCGGGAAAGCACGTCCTTCGGCGTACAGAGCTGCCCGGCGACCGTCACGCGATCGCCCGTCGCCACCGGGCGGGGCCACGGGTGGGGCCAGGTGCCGACCGGCACCACCTCGGCGGGCTGGTCGTGCCCCTTCGCCGCGGGCGTCCGGAAGTGGTGCGTGCCGCCGCGGACCACCGCGACGTCCTCGCCGTGGCTGCGCTTCACGTCCAGCACCTCGGTCACGTACCACCCGCAGTACGCCGTGAGGGCCCGTCCGGGCTCGACGCGCAGGCGTGTCCCCGGGTGGAGGCGGGCCAGGGCGCCCAGCCCCGCACCGTAGGCGGCCCAGTCGAACCGCTCGGCGGGCCGGGTGTAGTCCACGGCCATGCCGCCTCCCACCGTGACCTCGTCCAGCCGCACTCCGTGTCCGCGGAACAGTTCGCGAGCCGCGTCGACGACGGCCCCGGCCACGCGCAGCAGCGCGTCCGCGGGCAGGCCACTGGCGAGGTGCGCGTGCACACCCACGGGTTCGATCGCCGTGCGGTCCGTTCCGGTGAGCAGGCGCAGGGCCTCCGCCGCGTCACCCGGCGCCATGCCGAAGGGCGCGGGACGGCCGCCCATCGTGAGGGCGCTGCCCGCCAGCACCCCGTCGGGCACGGGCGGATCGATGCGCAGCAGCACCCGGACCGGCCTCCGGCCCGGCATGTGGCCCTTGGCGGCGAGGGCCATGAGCATCCGCACCTCGTGCAGGCTTTCGGCGTGCACCCGCTCCACTCCGGCGTCCAGGGCGGCCGCGAGTTCAGCGGGGGTCTTGCCGGGCCCGGAGAACGCCAGCGGCCGTCCCGGCACGGTGGCCCGGACATGGGCGAGTTCGCCGCCCGAGGACACCTCGAAGCCGTCGGTCCACGGGGTGAGGGCGGTGAGGACCTGAGGTGCGGGGTTGGCCTTCGCCGCGTAGTACAGCTCCACCGCCGGCGGGAGGGCTTCCCGCACGGCGGCCGCATGAGCGCGGAGCGACCGCAGATCGTGTACGTAACAGGGGAGTTCGCCGGGCGCGAGCCTCAGCACCTCGGCCCGCACGGCCTCGGTGAGCAGGGAAGGGGGCACCGGTGGTCCATTCGTCGAAGGGCCCGCCCGCGGGTGTACGGGAGGGGATGGCGGGGCGGGTCAGTGGGAGCGGGGCCGGCCGGCCGGGCTCGGGGCGAACGGGGAGCTCAGGCGGACGTACCCGGCGTCGCGGTCCGCCGAGCGGCTCCACCGGGTGAGCAGGTTGGCCTTGGCGGGCAGCGGCGCCCCGGCGAGCAGCCGGCGCAGTTCCGCCGGTCCGCCCAGGGCGTCGGCGCTCCGCGTCAGGGTGGCGCGCACCTGCTGCCAGAGGGCGGGTTCGGCCGCGGGATGGAGGTCGGCCACGGCGGCGAGGATCTCCGCGAGGTGGTTCACGAACAGGCAGTAGGCGACCCTGTCCCAGCCGCGTTCCTGGTCGTAGGTCAGCGGGCCGGCGACCTCGCGCGGGAGCGCGTCGAGTGCGGAGGCGTGGTGCGAGGCCAGGAGTTTGGTGCCTTCGAGGTCGCGGAACAGCACCCGCGCGGGGACACCGGCACCGTCCACGCACACCACGACGTTCTGCAGGTGGGGTTCGAGGACCACACCGTGCCGGAAGAACGCGGTCAGGACCGGCGGCATCAGCAGCTCCGTGTAGCGGCGCCACCAGCGTGCGGCCTCGCCCGGTCCCGCCCCCGCGAGCAGTTCGGAGACCCTTCCCGGGCCGAGTGGGTACTCGTCGGCCATCGCGGCGGCCAGCAGCGGGGTCGTGCCCGCGGGGGTGTGGCGGCCGAGGCCCTCCCTGACGATGACGCCGAGGCCTTCGAGCAGCGCGCGGTCGGGAGGCCCGCCGGCTCCGGGCAGGGCCAGGGACCGGTAGGCGGGCTCCCGGAGCACGCCGGCCGAGGGATGGCGTACGGACAGATCGGCGAGCACGGGTTCGAGCAGCCGGGTCAGGGCGACGGCGCCGGTGAGTTCGTAATGGGCGTTCTTGCGCACGCAGTTGGTGATGCGCACGTCCAGGCTGAACTTCAGGAAGACGTGCCCGTCGTGGACCGTGCGCACGGATGCGGTGGGCACCACCCGGCTCCCCGCCGTGCCCAGGTCGAGCACGTCCCCGCGGGCGAGGGCGTCCCGCAGAAGGGGGTGCTCCCCGAGCAGCCGGTACTGCCAGGGGTGCGCGGGCAGCAGCCGGTAGCCGGGCGGCGCGTCCCCGGCCCGGTCGAGGGGGGCCGATCCCCCGGCCTCGGCGCTCTCCTCGGCGACGAGCCCCTCGCGGACGGCGAGCAGCCGCAGCGGGAAGCGGGCTCCTTCCTCGGGGGCGTAGGCGGTCCAGGTGTCCGGGTCGGCGCCGTGCGCCTTGGGGGTGGGGTGGTGGCGATGGCCGAGCAGCAGTGACTGCTCGGACGCCAGATACGCGGCGAGCGACGCCTCCGGCAGGTCCCCGCCGCCGGAGTGACCGCGCGCCCGGTCAGGAGGTGGTCCGGGCCGCGCCGTCGCCTGTGCGCAGGCCCCGGGGAGGAGCACTCCGGGGTGGCGCCCGTCGGCTTCCGGGGCCGCGGGCGCGCCCGCGGCACGGGCCGCTCTGCGGGCGAGGGCGCTGGAGACGGCGCGGTGGCCGGCTGCCACCTGGCCCAGGAACTCGTCGTTCTCCACACCGGTGCGCAGGGTGAGTTCGGCATGCACCAGTTCGGCGAGCCGCTGCCAGCCGATCGTCTCCCACACCTGGCCGGCCGGTCCGCCGGCGGCGCTGACGGGGCCGGTGAAGCGGTGGGCGCCCAGCAGCGAGCGGCGGCGCACGCCGACGCCCAGCAGGAGGCCCTGGTGCGGAAGGCGCACGACCAGCCGCTCACCGTCGAGGGTGCGGTCCTCCGCCGCGGTCGCCTCGCGCAGCAGGCAGTTGAGGATGGTGTGCCCGACGGCTTCGTCGGCGTCCGGCGGGTGCGCGAGTACGGGGGCAGGGGTGCGGTCCGTGGTGGTGCTGGGCATCGGGGTTCATGCCTTCCGCAAGAGGTAGTTGGGGCCGGTGGTGTAGTGCTTGTTGATGTCGGTGGCGCCGGACCGGCCTTGGTCAGCAGAGTGCCGGCGGTGACCATGGCCTTCACGGGCAGTTCGGGCGCGTCGAGCACCCGGGCGCGGAGCACGGCCGCCGCCCCGGGCCTGGTCCGGGCCGTCCGGTCGATGGCCTCGGCGAGCCGGTCGCGTACGAGTCGCAGCATCCTGTCCAGGGGCGCCGCGCCCTGTGCCGCGAGCCCGAAGGCCAGGGAGCCCGCGCAGAGGTGGACGGTGATGGCGGTGAACAGGTCGGCCACCGGCCCGTCCTCGCCCACGCAGATCCGCCGGTCGGCGAAGCCGAGCCCTTCGGCGGTCGGTTCCGGGACTCCCCACGCCTCCGCCAGCCGCCGGGTGTTGACGCGTGGGCCGTCGTTGTCCTTCAGGAGCAGGCGGGGGCCGTCCGTGCCACCGCCCATGACGAGGGAGAGGTTCTGCTGGTGGGACTCAAGGGCGATGCCGTGCCCGAACAGCGTCGTCTGCCAGTCCAGCAGGAGTGTCAGGACGGCGTCCGCGAGGGCCACTTGGTCGCCGCCGTGGAAGCGGTCGGCGAGATGCCCGCCGACCGTGCGGCCGTCGGGGGCGAGAGCCCCCAGCGCGGCGAGCGGGAGGACGGTCGCGTCGTCGAGTCCGGCAGGCTGGGTGCGCCGCAGCATCGCCAGGAGTTCGTGACCGGCGTGGGCGTAGCGGCTTTCGTCGGCGAGCAGGACACGCCCGGCGAACCGGGGCTCGCGGCACAGGACACCTTCGAGGAGGCGCTGCCCGGCCGCGCCGTCGAGCAGCGAGGCGGGGGTGACCGTACGCCGGTTGAGCAGGCCCAGGGTCGCGGTGGCGAGCGGCAGTTTGAGATGGGTCTCCGGATGGCCGGTGAGTGCGACGGTGCGCATGGACAGGGTCGGGACGACGTCGAGCGCGGGTCGTCCGGCGAGGAGCGCGTGCGGGGTCAGACCGGTCGCGTCGAGGGCGTCGCGGAGGGGCCCGGCGGCGGTGAGCGGGTGGACGGGGAGCAGGACGTGGCCCACGTGGTGGCGTGCGGGCAGTCCGAGTTCCGCCGGCGTGGGCCAGAGGTCGTACGGGCGTGAACCGGCCGTGCCGTGCGGGGTCTTCGCGATCGGGGCGGCGGGACCCCGGTGCTCGCCGGGCACCGCGTCCTCGGCGGACGTGACGCGCGCGGCCGGCAGGGAGATCCACCGGAGGCGGAAGGAAGGGTGGAATTCGGGTGCGTAGGCGCGGATCTCGCGCTCGCCGATCCCTTTGCGGCCCCGCGGCACGGGGTGCACGGGATGGTCGGTCCTCGCGGCGACGGTGTCGAGGGCGAGGGTCCCGGAGTGCCCGCTCCAGTGGGCGGGCAGAGCCCCGTGGACGGCGGTCAGCCGGGCCCGGACCGTGTCCTCGGTGGCGGCGTGCAGTTCACGTGCCTCCAGATCGCTGCGGCACTCCTCGGCGAAGGCCGCGTACCCGGGCGCGTCCTCGGGGGCGGCGAGCCGGGACAGGGCGGCGAGCACGTCGTCGGTCGTGGTCAGGTCGGCTCCGTCGGGTTCCGTACGGAGGAGGGGCAGCCGGGCCGCCCAGACGCCCTGGTAGCCGTCGGCGCGCACGGGAAGGAGAAGCGCGTGGCCGGGGCCGGCGGGAAGCCGCAGCCACGGACCGTCGGTGCGGTCGAGGACCACGCTGCGACTGCGCAGCCCTGCGACGTCTTCGCGCAGCAGGGCCCCCAGGACGCGGAGGAGCTGGCGGGCGGCGGGCGCCGGCTCCCGGAGACGGGCGGCCGTCGCGCGGGCCGGTCTGAGGGGTGTTCACGGGGTGATCTCCCACCGCTGGGCGGCGAGGAACGTGTCGGCCGCGCGGTCCACCGCGTCCTGGTCCGGGCCGATGGTGCGCAGGATGCCGAGGTAGTCGCGGTTGGTGCGGTGCAGCGGGTGGCGTTCGCCGGTCGCGCGCAGGGGGCGGTAGGCGAGCCGCACGCCGCCCTCCGTCCGGTCGGCGGGCCCGGGAGCCGAGGTCAGCACCCCCGCACGGCCGGCACACGGGGAGTCGACGCGGGCGGCCCTGTCCGTGCGGGCCCCCAGGTTCCCGGGAAGCCGGTCCCCGAGGTGGGTGGTGAGGATGAGCTCGAACAGCGGAATGTCCAGCAGTTCGGCCAGGAGGAGGTCGCAGTGGTCCCCGATGGCGCGGTAGTTCACCTCTATGACGCGCGCCCGGCCCTCGTGGACCACGAACTCCGTGTGGCAGGCGCCGAATCCCGCACCGAGCGCGTCGAGCACGTCGAGGATCTGCGTCCGCACGGGGTCGGGATGGGCGGGGACGTATGTCAGCCGCTCCTCGACGAAGTGGGGCGGCGGCGAGAGTCTGGTGCGGAAGCCGCCCAGGACGTGCAGGGTCCGGCCGTCACCCAGGGTCTCCATGGTGTACAGCTCCCCGGGCAGGAACTCCTCGACGACCAGCGCGTCGTCCGGGCGGCGTCCGCGGATGTCCGCGCACGCGCGCCGCAGCTCGGACGGGCTGTCCGCCCGCACGACGTCCTCGCTCGCGACGCCCTCACGCGGTTTCACGACACAGGGGTAGGTCACTCCCCCTGCTTCGGCGCACTCCTCCGGCGGCTGACCGGGCAGGATCTCGACGGCCAGGACACGGTCCACTCCCGCGGCCGCCAGGTGACGGCGCATCAGGGCCTTGTCCTTGGTGCGCAGGGCGGCCCGCCAGTCCTTCCCGGGCAGCCCGAAGAAGTCGGCCGCCAGGGCGGCCTGCGTCTGGAGGTGGTCGCTGTTGGTGAAGACCGCGGCGGGTCCGCCCCGACGGGAGATGTGGGTGATCACCGCGCGGTGGTCGCGTACGTCGCAGCGGGCCACCTCGACGTCCGGCCCGAGAGCGGCGGCCGGTCCGTAAGCCTCGGGCCGGTCGGTGAGGAGGGTCACGGACAGGCCGAGCCGCGCAGCGGCCGGAAGGAAGCCACCGACGACCGAGTCGGTCGGATTGAGGGCGAGCACGTACGTCTGCATGAGCGGTCACTTCCGGCGCTGGTCCGACGCGAGTTGAGGAGGAGCTTAGGTTAGGCATCCCTAATTCCACCAACCGCGCGACACGGCCCGCGCGCGGGTTCGACCACCGCCTGACGGATAGTAAGGTGAGCCTCCCCTTAGCCACTTGGGCCGGACCGGACTTGTCCGCCGACGGACCAGGCCGCGCCCGCGCACCACCCCAGGAGTCCCCGTGACCCTCGCCCCGGCACCGGCACCCCTCCGGACCGCCGTGAGCTCCGCAGCACTCCTCGCCTCGACGTACCGGCGCCTCGACGCCGCGTGCCCGTCGCTGGACGTGGAGGTGGCGGGCCCCGGCACCCCCGCAGGGCAGAACTGGGTGGACATCGCCGAACTGGCGGGCAGGCCGGGCCTCCTGGAGGACTTCCTGAGGGAGGAGGAGGCCCGCATCATGGACCAGCACGACCACCGGGCCCGGCCGGACGTGGTCGCCTCCCGGCTTCTGCACAACTGCCTCTGGTCGGTGTGCCTGCTGCTGAGCGGGCCGTGGTACCTGGCCGGCCGGGTACCGCTGACGCGGCCGAAGGACGTGCGGATCGGCCGGCGGGAGGACCGCTACCAGGTGGTGCCCGGCGCCTTCGCCTGCCTGCCGGGCGACCCGGCGGAAGGGCTGCCCGGCGTACGGGCGGTGTCCGGCGAGGCGGCACTCGGCGAGGTGCTGCGCACGGCCGTCGCCGACCTGGTCCGTCCCCTGTGCGCGGCACTGGCCCCCCGGGTGCGCCGTGGCCCCCGGGCCCTGTGGGGCATGGTCGAGGACGACCTCGTCTCGGGCATCTGGTACGTGGGCCGCATGCTGGGGGAGGAGGGGAAGGCGGTGGCCGCGGCCGGAAGGCTGCTGCCGGGCCCCGTCGCCCCCTTCCCGGCCGGCGCCGGCTTCCGGTGGCTCACCGACGCCGCGGGCACCCCGCACCCGACCCGGGACCGCGCGGGCTGTTGCCTCTACTACACGATCCGCCCCGAGGACGCGTGCACGACCTGCCCCCGCACCCGCGACGCCGAGCGCCTGCGCCGCATCGAGGCGGAGCGGACGGCCCCCGCCGGGTGACAGGACCCGGGGCCGGGCGGACCGCCCGCCGGGCGACGCCGGCCCGGCAGTTCGGACCGCTACGGACACCCCGCCTCCCCGTGCCGGCGGAGTCCGATCCGATCCTTGTCAGTATCCAGAATCCTGTTTACTGTGTGGTCCGTGAACGACTTCGACGCCCGCTTCCTCTCGCGCAACGGCCTCGCCGCCCGGCAGCTCGCGGTCCTGCTCCTGCATCACGAGCCGGACACCCGCCTGCCCCGCGTGCGCGACTTCGCGGAGGAACTGGGCTGCGGAAACGGCACCGTCCAGGCGGCCCTCCAGCTGCTGGAGGAGTCCGGCGCGATCTCGACGACCGCGCGCGGCCACCTCGGCACCTTCCTGGCCCACTCCGACCGTACGGTCCTGTGGCGGCTCTCGGGCCTGGGCACCCTGCTCGCGGCCATGCCCCTGCCCTACTCCCGCCGCTACGAGGGCCTGGCCACGGGGCTGCGCGGCGCCTTCGAGGAGGCGGGCGCCCCGTTCGCGGTCACGTTCATGCGCGGGGCCGGGGCCCGGACCGCCGCGCTGCTGGAAGGCAAGGTGGACCTGGTGGTCCTCTCGCGCTTCGCCGCCGACCAGCTGATCGGCCGGCACCCCGTGGAACTGATGGCCGACCTCGGACCCGCCACCTACGTCGGCGCTCACGGCATGCTCGTACGCCACGGCGTCGACCTGGACGCACCCGGACTAAGGGTGGCCGTCGACCACACCTCGGAGGACCTGCGGATGCTCGTGGAGCGCGCCTTCGCCGGCCGGGAGGACATCGAGTGGCGGGAGGCCTCCTACATGCAGCTGCACGACCTCTTCGCCCGCGACGAGGTGGACGCGACCGTCTGGAACCTGGACGAGGCGCAGCACCGGATCGGCCCGGGTGTCGAGGTGCGGCCACTCGGAGACGAGGTCACGCGGGAGCTGGCGCTGCGCAATTCCAGCGCGGCCATCATCTGCCGGACCGACGGCGCGAAGGCGCTCGCCACGATCCGCGACACGCTCGATCTGTCCCTGGTGACCAGGCTGCAGAGCGACGTGCTGAAGGGTGATCGCATCCCCTCGTACTGAGGGCCGGCCGCGACGACCGCGGTGCGGTGGTCGCGGCCGAAACGAGAATACAGAATCCTGGTTTCTGTCGATTTTAGGAGGATCATCATGGACGACCAGCTCGCCCTGCGGATCCGGCTCTTCCGCGAAGGCGGACAGGTCCCACCCGAGGTGGTCGACTTCGTCGCCGCCGAACTGTCCTCGCTGGAGGACGAGGGGCACGTCGTCACCGAGGCGTCGGCCGGCATGCTGACCAGCCATCTGATGATGGCGCTCGGACGTCTCCTCGGCGGGGAGCCGATCGAGCAGTTCCTCACCGACGACCAGGTCGCCTCCGAGCTGGCCGGACACCCCGGGGCCGTCGCGCGCGCCCGTGCCGTGTCGGCCCGCGCCGAACGGGACCTGGGCGCGGCGCTGCCCGAATCCGAGGTCAACTTCCTCGGCATGCACCTGGCGGTACTCGGCGGCCGGTCCGGCTCCGTACCCGCCGACTGAGCGGACACGCGGGCCACCGAGCCCGCAGCCGCGCCCGCAACGAGACGAAGAGACCGAATCGAGAGAAGGACAGCCATGACGAAGATCCTCACCGGAGGCGTCGGCAAGGTCGAGGTCACCAAGACCATCAGCGGCCTCGGCATCGACTCGCTCGATGTCGTCCAGTCGAGCGACATGGACGCCGCGATGAAGCTCAGGGCCGGCCAGGCCGACTACTTCCTCGGTACCTGCCACACGGGGGCCGGAGCCTCCCTCGGTGTGCTCGTCGGCCTCATGGGCAGCGCCGCCTGCCACACCTTCGGGCGGAGCGTGCCGACCGAGGAGGAGGTCGGCGCCCTGCTGGCGGACGGCAAGAAGGTCTTCGGCTTCTCGATGGACCAGATCGACGTCATCGCCCCGCTCCTGGCCCGCGCCATCGCCGCCCGCGGCTGACCGCCGCCCCTCCCCCATCTTCCCGGGCTCCAAGGAGTGACTCGTGAGCACCACACTCGCCGCCGGCGCCGGCCTCGACTTCACACTGGCCCAGCAGCTGACCGTCATAGCCCTCTGTGCGCTGACCGCCTTCATCTCGCACATGGCCCTGGCCGTCTTCAACGACGGGGTGCGTCCCTTCCTGCTGGACTTCGTCCAGGGCCGCACCACCCGCAGTGCGACGACGGCCGTGTCCTTCGGGCTCTCCGCCGGATTCATCTTCGGGCTCGGCGCCCCGATGGCGCTCTCCACCGGTGTGCTGAACCCGTGGCTGGTCTTCCTGCCCACGGACATCCTCGGCATGCTGGCACCGAGGAAGTGGATCGCCCCGATCCTCGGCGCCGCGTGGGGAGCGGTGGTGGTCTTCGGGCTGAACGGCGCGAACGACGCCGCTCATGACCTTCCGGTCGACTTCCTGACGGCGATGCAGCAGATGTCGACGCCGATCCTCTTCCTGTTCACGCTGTTCCCGGTGCTCGCCATCACGAAGCAGTTCGGACGCAGGTGGGGCGGCATCGCGGGAGCCCTCGAAGTCGCCCTCGTCGTCACGACCATGAAGCTGTGGCCGAACATGTTCGCCGGAGCGCTGGCCATGGCGGCCGGCGTGCTGCTGCTGATCGGGCTGGCCGTCTCCAAGGACCTCCGGCAGCGACGTGCCGACCGGGAGGCGGGCACCACCGAACCCGTCCTCGCGGACGACGACCCGATGATGTCGCTGTTCAGCGCGAGCGCGGCCCGTCTGCGCAGGTTCCTGCCGCTGTTCATGGTGCTCGGGGCCGGGGTGTGCGTGCTCGCCCAGATGCACATATTCGGCGGCGGCGAGGCGACGAGTTTCCTGATCGCCAAGGGGCACTACTCCGAGGCCGCCCAGGTCGACTTCTACCGGGTGTTCGGCTTCATCCCGCTGATCGCCACGACCGCCCTGGCCTCCGGCGCGTACGGCATCGCCGGATTCACGCTGGTGTACCCGATCGGCTACCTGATGCCGAGCCCGTGGCTCGCCGCGATCGTCGGCGCGCTCGTCTTCGCCGCCGAGGTGCTGGCCCTCACCTGGATCGGCAAGGTCCTCGGCAGGCTTCCGAGTGTCCGGGACTCCTCGGAGCACCTGCGCAGCGCCATCGGGGACACCCTGCAGCTCGCGATCCTCTTCGGGTCGCTGATGGCCGCGAACGCCATGGGCGGCGGGCTCGGCATCCTCCTGGTGGGCGGGCTCTACCTGCTGAACGAATCCATGGGCCGGCCGGTCGTGAGGATGGCGGCGGCTCCCGCGGCCGTCATCATCGGCGGCGTCCTGCTGAACGTCCTGTACTGGCTCGACCTGTTCACACCGGTCAAGGGCTGAGCCGCCCCGCGACCGGAGCCCGGGCCGTACGCGAAAGAGAGATCCCCCCACGATGAACCGCCCCGCAGCGCCCACCCTGCGCACCGTCACCGGAGAACTGCCGCCCGGCTCCGTGCGCGGCCCCGTCCTCGCCCACGAGCACCTCGTCCTCGACCTCGACCACCGGGGCGACGGCGCGGCCGTCCTCGACGCGCAGCACCACTCCCCGGCCGTCACGGCCGAACTGTCCGCTCTCCGGGAGGAGTTCGGCCTCTCCCTCGTCATCGAACTGACCTGCCGCGGGATGGGCCGCGATGTCGGCACCCTGCGGAGGATCGCGGAGGAGGCCCAGGTCGCGGTGGTCGCCGCGACCGGCTGGTACTACGAGCCGTTCCACACTCCCGAGATCGACGGGCACGACGTGGACGCGCTCGCCGGGATGCTCGTCCGCGAGATCGAGGACGGGATCGGCCCGGCCGGCGTCCGGCCCGGTGTCCTGGGCGAGATCGGCAGCCACGGTGACGTCCCGACGGCCCCCGAGGCCAAGGTGCTCCGGGCCGCGGCGAGGGCGGCGCGGGCCACCGGGCTCTCCGTCGCGACGCACGCGCAGCTCGGCCGGGGCGGCCTGGCCCAGCTGGAACTGCTCACCGGTGAGGGCCTGCCCGCCCATCGCGTCGGCATCGGCCACCAGGACCTGCTGGACGAACCGGAGGTCCACCGGGAGCTTGCCGCGAGCGGGGCGTACGTCGCCTTCGACACCGTGGGCAAGTCGTCCTACGGCAGCGACCGGACCCGGCTGCGGCTGCTGCTGGCCCTGCTGGAGGCGGGTCACGCCGACCGGGTGCTCCTCAGCTGCGACATCTCCCGGCACGGATACCTCCGGGACGAGGGCGGTCAGGGCTACGGGCACCTGTTCCGGACCTTCCTCCCGCAGCTCAGGGCGGCGGGCGCAGACGACGACCTGGTGGATCTGCTGACCCGCCGCAACCCCCTGCGTTTCCTGACCGGCGAGGAGCACTGAGATGGACCCGGCACTTCCCCCGACGTTCCCCCTGGCGACGGTCCCCCTCGAGGACGCCGTCGCGACACAGTTCCGGCTGATCGAGGCCACGGCCGCCCACTTCGAGGGCCATGAACTCTTCGCGGCCGACGCCGGAGTGGTCCCCGGGCTGGGCCGCCCCCGCAGCACCGCCCGCGTCGAGGCCGTACTCGCCGACTTCTTCGGCGCCGAGGACGCGGCCTTCGTCCAGGGCGCCGGCACGGGGGCGATCCGGGCGGCCCTCAACGCGGCGGTCCGGGCGGGTGATCCGCTGCTCATCCACAGGGCGCCGGTCTACCGCACGACCGAGGTGACGCTCGGGGGCATCGGCGTACGCACCGTCGAGGCGGACTTCAACGACCCCCAGGAGCTCCGCGAGGCCCTGTCGTCGGGGATCTTCCGCTGGGCCTACATCCAGCACACCCGGCAGCGGCTCGCCGACTCCTACGAGCCGGCCGAGGTGATCGCCGCCTGCCGGGAGGCCGGGGTCCGCACGATCGTCGACGACAACTACGCCGTCATGCGCACCCCCGCGGCCGGGGTGGAACTGGGCGCCGACGCCTCGTGCTTCTCCCTCTTCAAGCTGCACGGGCCGGAGGGGGTCGGACTCGTCGTCGGGGCGGCCGACCTGATCGCGGACGTGCGCCGCGACAACTACTCCGGAGGGGGTCAGGTCCAGGGCCACCAGGCGCTCGACGCCCTGCGTGCCCTCACCCACGTACCGGTCATGTGGTCGGTGCAGTCCCGTGTGGGCGCCGAAGTGGCGAAGCGCCTGGCGGCGGGCGAGGTGGACGGCGTGGCAGAGGTGCGCATCGCCAACGCCCAGGACCGCTGCCTGCTCGTCAGGCTCGACCGTCCCGTCGCCCGCGAGCTGCCGGCCGTGGCGGCCCGGTTCGGAGCGGCCCCCTACCCCGTCGGCTCCAACTCCCGCTACGAGATCGCCCCCCTCTTCTACCGCATGTCCAGCTCGGCCCTCGATGACTCCCCCGAGCTCGCCGACTGGACCGTGCGCATCAACCCGATGCGGGCGGGCGCCGACCTCGTCATCGGCATCCTGCGCGACTCGCTCGCCGCACTGGCCGCCCCGGAGGTCGACTGACCGTGTTCCTCGACACCCTCCTCACCCGCAATCCGGGGCTCGTCGACGCCGCGGCCGCCCTCCACCGGGACGGCGAGATCCCGCCGGACACCTACGTGATGGACCTGGACGCCGTCGAGGCGAACGCGGCGCTGCTGGCGGCCGAGGCCGAACGCCTCGGCATCGGGCTCTGGTTCGTCGTCAAGCAGCTCGGCCGCAACCCGGAACTGATCCGCGCCGTCGCCCGCCACATCCCGCGCTCCGCCGCCATCGACGCCGCCGAGGCCCGCCTCCTGCACGCCGCCGGCGCGCTGCCCGGAAACGTCGGCCACCTCGTCCAGGTCCCCCGGCGCGCACTGCCCGAGGTGCTGGCCTGGCGCCCCGAGGCCGTGACGGTCTTCGATCTGGCCAACGCCCGGGCCGTGTCGGACACCGCCCGGGAACTGGGCTTCGTCCAGGACGTCCTGATCCGGGTCGAGGGCGCGGGCGGCACGGTCTATCCCGGCCAGGAGGGGGGTGTGCCGCTCGACCGGCTGGACGGGTTCGCCGCCGCCGCCGAGGCGCTGGACGGCATCCGTATCGCCGGGCTCACCGGCTTCCCCTGCGTCCTGTGCGATCCGGCGACGGGCGTGCCGGCCGCCACGGCGACCTTCGACCAGGTGCTGAAGGCCCGTGACCTCCTGGCCTCGCGCGGTCACCGCAGCCTGAAGATCAGCGCCCCCAGCGCGACCTCGATGGCCTCACTGCCGCTGCTGGCCCGACTCGGTGCCACCCACGGCGAACCGGGTCACGCCCTCACCGGCACGACCCCGCTGCACGCCCTCGACCCGGCGCAGCCCGAGAAGCCGGCCTACGTGTACGTCACCGAGGTCGCCCACACGCTGGCGGACGGCCGTCCGGCGGTGTACGGCGGCGGCTTCTACGCCCGTTCGCATATCCGCGGCGCTCATCTGCCGCGTACCGGCACACGCCTGGGCGTGCAGGGGGCGCCCGCCGAGAACATCGACTACTACCGGCTGCTCGACGCACCCGCCGACGGGGCGGACGTACGTGTCGGGGACACCGCGCTGCTGGCCTTCCGCACCCAGATCTTCGTCACGCGTTCGACCGTCGCCGTGGTCTCCGGACTCTCGTCCGGCACCCCCCGGCTGAACGGCCTGTACGACGCCCAGGGCCGAGCCCTGTAAGGAGCACCTCATGGCCAAGACCGTCATCGTCGTCGTCGACGGATTCGGCGTCGGCGCCATGCCCGACGCGGGCACCCTGCGCCCCGGGGACCTCGCCGCCGACACCTGCGGACACGTGCTCGACCACGCGCGCACCGCGCTGGGCCGGCCGTTGCGGCTGCCGGTGCTCGGGGCGCTGGGGCTCGGTCTGGTCCACCCGCATCCGGACCTGGCGCGCCGCACCCACCTGCCGGTGGCCGCGGGCCGGGCCGCACTCGGCTACCCCGGGGCCGACACCTTCGCGGGCCACCAGACCATGATGGGCGCCGACTTCAGCAGGGTGACGGTGGCGCGGCTCGCCGACCACATCGACGAGGTGACCGAGGCTCTCACGGCGGCGGGGCACCGCGCCGAGCGGCTGGACGGACGGCCGCTGCTCGTCGTCGACGGCACGGTCCTGGTGCACGACAACCTGGAGGCCGACCCGGGGATCAACTGGAACGCCTCCGGCCGCCTCGACGACCTCGCCTTCGACGGGCCCGGCGGCATCCTCGCGATCGCGCGCACCGTGCGGGCCGTGGCTCCCGTCGCCCGGGTCATCGCGGTCGGCGGACACGCGGACGGTCCGCTCCCCTCGTACGTCCGCCCGGGAGACGGGGAGACGGTGGGCCTGGACACCCCAGCGACGGGGTTCTACCGCAACCCGGGCCTCCAGGTACGGCATCTGGGCGCACCCCTCGACCACACCCGCCAGCTGCCCGAACTGGCCGCGCGCGCGGGCATCCCGGTGACCCTGGCCGGGAAGGCGGCCGACATCCTGGTGTGCGGTCCGGCACGGCGCCACCCGGCGGTGGACACGGCCGACGTACTGGCGCACACGCTGGACGCCGTGCGCGCGGGGGGCGACGCGCTCGTCGTCGCCAACGTCCAGGAGACGGACCTCGCGGGACACCAGCAGGACACCGGGCGCTACGGGCGTCTGCTGGAACAGGTGGACGCCGGGCTCGCGGCGCTCGTCGCACTGCTCGCCGGGCCGGGCGACCGGCTGATCGTGACCGGCGACCACGGCAACGACCCGGCGATCGGCCACTCCCACCACACCCGGGAGTACGTCCCCGTGCTCATCCACCGCCCGGGGGCGGACGGGGTCGAACTGCTGCCGGACGCGGACAGTCTGGCGGACGTCGGCGCGACGGCCGCCGTGTCGCTGGGCCTGGACCCCGGCGGCCTGGCAGGGGGGCGCCCGCTCCGCACCGGCCGGCGCGCGGCCTGAGAGGGCCCCGCCCGTCCGGGCTGCGCACTGCCGTCTACATGCGACCCTTGCCCCGGTACACGTCGAGGTCCGCGCCGAGTTCGACGGCCAGCACCGTCGCGTGCGGATCCACCTGACTGCCGGTGGGCGCGTCGATCCAGAGCACTCCGGGGACATGCCCGAGTCCTCCCGTCACCCGGTGCGCGAGCACGTCACCGGTGCCCAGCACCGTCACGCGCTTCACCGGCGTGCTCAGCCCGCGCACCGAGACGGTCTCGTGCGGGGTTCCGAAGCAGACCAGGTACAGGGTCCTGCCGTCCGCGGACAGGGTGCTCGGTCCGTAGTGGTGACCCGGCGGCAGGCCCGCCGCCGTCCCGTGGACCGCCTCGGCGTGCCGGGTGATCCACGTCCCGAGGCCGAGCAGCCGGTCGGCCTGCGCCTGCGGGATCGTGCCGTCCTCCCTGGGGCCGACGGCCAGCAGCAGGTTGCCCCCCATCCCGATCGTCTCCGTGAAGTAACGGATCAGCTGGCCCACCGACTTGTGGTTGTCGTCGGCGTGCTGGTGGCCCCAGGAGTCGTTGACGGTCAGGCACAGTTCCCACGGCCCTTCCGGGGCCTCGACGGGCAGGCCCTGTTCCGGTGTCGCGTAGTCGCCGTGACCGGTCAGCCGTGCGTTGAGGACGGTCTGCGGCAACAGGGAGACGACGTCCCGCGCGAGCGCGTCCATCTGCCACTGCTCCTCGGTGCGCTCCCACTCGCCGTCGAACCAGAGCAGGTCGGGGCGGAAGAGTTCGGCGACCTCACGGACCTGGGCGGCGCGGAAACCGAGGTACCGGGACCAGCGCTCCGGGTCCTCCCGGCCCTCCGGTGGTGTGCTGAAGCGGGAGTCGTTGACGGGCACCTCCAGCGGCGCGGGGTGCCGGACCGTGGCGTAATCGGGGTGGGACCAGTCGGAGTGGGAGAAGTAGAGGCCCACTTTGAGCCCGCGTTCGCGGAGCGCGTCCGCGTACCCGGCGACGAGGTCCCGGCCCGCGGGGGTGCGCCGCACCACCGAGAGGTCCGAGTGGCGGGTGTCGTAGAGCGCCACCCCGTCGTGGTGCTTGGCCGTGAGCACGGCGTATCCGGCGCCGGCGCGCGCGAAGAGTCCGGCCCACGCGTGCGGGTCGTACCGGGAGGCCGTGAACCCGTCCAGCTGGTTCATGTACTGCTCGTGGGTGACCGTCCCGTCGTAGAAGGACCAGGATTCGGCCACCCCGTCCACGGCGTAGATCCCCCAGTGCACGAAGATCCCCAGCCTGGCTTCCTCGAACCACTTCTGCATGGCCATCTGGTACGTCCCCTCCGCCCGGCGCCGGCTGACGTCGTGCGTCCGCTTGTTCCGCCCCGCCGCTCACGCTAGGAGTCGGGGGCCGTTCGACGCGTGGGTCTCCGTCACCACTGCTGGTAAATTCTCACCGTGCCGTCGATCCACCTGGCCCAGCCGCCCGAGGTCGCCGCGGTAGGGGTCGGCGTGCACGGCACGGCCTCCGCGCGCGACGTGTTCCGTCTGCCCGGCCTGTGGCAGCTCCATCTGTACGGATACACGGGCCGGTTGACCGTGGACGGTGAGGTCCACGCCATCAGGCCGGGTCACGTGAGTCTCGTACCGCCGGACACGACCGTCGAGTTCCGCTATCTCGGGCGTTCGGAGCACCTCTTCGCCCATCTGTCGCTCCCGGGGGCGGGAAAGCCCAGGCGGGTGCCGGTGATGCAGGACGCGGGCCCTCACGCCACCGCGTTGTCGGAGCTCCTGCGCCGGGCGGCGGCGGCCGTGGCCGCCGCCGAGCCCGCCCAGGCGTCGGCCGAGATCTGGGCGGCGTTGTGGCGGGTGGCCCGGCTGCCACCGGTCGTGCCCCGCGTCGTCCCCCATCCCGCGGTCACGGGCGCGGTCGCCTACATAGAGACGCGGCTGGCGCAGCCGTTGACCGTCCCGGAGATCGCCCGGGCCGCCGGTGTCTCGCACAACCACCTCACCAGGCTCTTCAGGGCGGAGCGGGGCGACACGCTCGTCGCCTACATCAGGCGCCGCCGGCTCGAGCGAGCCGGTCATCTGCTCCGGGAGTCGACCCTCTCCATCCCGGCGGTCGCCGCTTCGGTGGGCATCCCGGACCTCCAGGCGTTCAACAAGGTGTGCCGCCGCGAACTCGGCGCGTCGCCACGGGCGGTGCGGGCGGGCTGGAGCGGGGGCGGCGCGGCGGCCGGCTGATCCCCCGGACAGCGGTCCCGGAGATGTCCCCGCCTCAGAAAGCGGCGGCGCAGGGGCTTTTGTCTCGATCGGGGTGTGAGCCGCATGGGCCCGGGTAGGCGAACCCTGCGCGTGCGGGTTCGCAGACGCTGCCGGCCGAAGGAGTACGACCATCATGTCGACATCCCTACAGGCACCGATGGCGAAGAGCGGTGCACCGACGGCGCTCCCGGAGATCCCCGATCCACGGAGGGTCGCGCCGAAGGACGCCCGCGCGCTGAACAGGCTGTTCTTCGACCGGCTGCAAGTCCTGGACGAGGGCACCGCGGAGTACCAGTACGCCCGCAACACCCTGATCGAGATGAACCTCTCCCTGGTCCAGTTCGCCGCCGGCCGCTACCGCAGTCGCGGCGACGGCCAGATGGAGGACATCCTGCAGGTGGGGACCATCGGCCTGATCAAGGCCATCGACCGGTTCGAGCTGGCCCGCGAAGTGGAGTTCACCTCCTTCGCCATTCCCTACATCGTCGGGGAGATCAAGCGCTTCTTCCGTGACACCACGTGGTCGGTCCACGTCCCCAGGCGGCTTCAGGAGCTGCGCGTCACGCTGGCCAAGGCCAAGGAGCACCTCGCCACCGCCCTCGACCGGGACGCCACGGTCGGCGAACTGGCGGAGCATCTCGCGATCAGCGAGGAGGAGGTCGTCGAGGGTCTCATCGCGTCGAACGGCTACACCGCCGGCTCGCTCGACCTCCCCGTCGACGGCGCCGAGCACGAGGGCCCCGGAGCAGCGGGCCGGACACAGAGCGACCTCACGGGCGACTGCGATCCCGGCATGGAACTGGTCGACAACCTCCAGAGCCTCGCTCCCCTGCTGGAGACGCTGGACGAGCGGGAGCGCGCGATCGTCGGCATGCGTTTCGGCCAGGAGATGACGCAGGCCGAGATCGGCGGACATCTGGGACTCTCGCAGATGCACGTCTCCCGGCTGCTGAGCCGTATCGTCGCGAAACTGCGCGAGGGCATGCTGACGGAGGACTGAGCACCGCTTCCCCCGCCCCGTCGGCAGCGCTTCGCCGTTGCGCAACCGGCGGCCCGGCCGGCGCGGGACACCGGGACACGGGACCGGGTGGCCCGCCGGGATGGTCAGGCCCCGCCGAGTCCGGTGCAGTACGCGACCGTCGCGTCGTCCGCGCGCACCGCGCGGCGTGCCTCCGCTTGCCGGACCCTGCGGACGATGTCCTGCGGGCCCCGCGACGCCAGGGTGGCGAGGACCTCCGGCCAGTCGGCGAGCCCGAACGGGTCGACGATCCGCGCCGCGCCGTTGCTGAGCAGGGCCACTCCGGTGACCTCGGAGAGCGGGCGGCTCCCCGTGACCGCCTCGTCCGCCGCGCGGGGATCGTCCTTGGCCACCCAGAACCCTCCCCGCCGGTTCCGGTTCGCGCGCATCTCACCGAGCACGCGGCGGTAGGCGTCGCCGCCTTCGGGGAGGGTCGCGAGCGCGGACCGGTACGGTCGGCAGACGGCCTCCTCCCGGGGGTCCGACACCACCGCCGGATCGCCACCCGGCACGTCGACGACGAGGAACGCGTCGCCCAGCACCAGGTGGTCGACGTATCCGGCGGCCGTGCGCACGACGGCCACGGCAGCCGAGGGAGCGGTGGGAGCGCCGACGTCGCAGGTGTCGCGGTGGGCGTCCGTGACCCGATCGACGGCTTCCGCGAGAAGTGCGGCGAGGCTGTGCTCGGGACCGCGGGACAGCAGGCCGAGGAGGCTGCCTCCCAGGAGTCCCGCGTACCAGGCCACGCCATGGCGGCAGACGGCCTCGGTCCCCGGGATCCCGGCGCCGTCGACCAGCACCGCCGCCCCAGGCACGGCGCCGGTGAAGTCCTCGTTCACACGCCCCGGCCGGGCCGCCTCGGACGTCATGCTCACCCGCACGCCTGACACCTCTCCTCGTGGGCCGGCTCGACGCTGGCGACGGGGCCGCGCCGATGTGACGCGACCACCGTATCCGCCCCACGCGGCATGTCCCGGCCCCACGGCGCCATCTGAGCCCGGCGCTCATCGGCGCACGACGTCCTCCACCACGGCGACGGCCTCCGCGAGACCGTGCGGGTGCGGCAGCCCCGGTACGGGCCGGCCCGCCCAGCCCGGCCCGAGGGTCAGGACCACGGGCTTCCTGCGGGCACCGCGCACGCCCCACTCCATGGCGGCCACGTGCTGCGCCAGGGGGCGGCTCGCCGTGCCGCGCGACTGGGACCACAGTCCGACCGCAGCGGGTCCGGTCCTGCGCACCGCGCTGACCAGCGACTCCACCGGCAGGGCGCCTCCGAACATCCGGACCGGGAGGCCGCGTTCGGCGAGGGCGGCGACCAGGACCTCCAGCGGCAGGGTGTGGTGCTCCCCCGGCACGCACGCCAGGACCGTGACGGCTCCGGAGCGCCCGGGGGCCGCGGGCGGGACGTGGCGTCGCAGCGCACCGGAGACGTGCCAGGACAGGAAGTGCTCGACCTCGACGTATCTCTCGCCGGAACCCTCCCACTTGCTGCCGGCCGCCTGCAGGGCCGGCATGATCACCTCCGACCAGGCGGTGACCAGGCCGTGTTCCTCGATCGCGGCGGCCATCAGGGCGTCCAGGGCGGCCGCGTCGAGGCGCAGCGCCGCGCGGGCGACGCCTCTGCACTCGCGCCGCACGTCCCCCAGCCGAAGCCCGCTGCCCGCCTTGCTGCGGCCTCGGTGCGGGGGTGTCGCCAGGGAGCCGGCCGCCGGGGCCGTGCCGCCCTCGCGCTCCGGCGACGGCGGCTGTGGCTGTGGCTGTGGCGATGTTTCTCCGCGCGCCTGGCGAGCGGCTTCCGCCGGGGGCACCCCGGTGGCCGCGAGGGCGCACATCCGCTCCAGCCGGGCCACGTCGGCGGCGGTCCAGCGGCGGTGCCTGCCGTCGCTGTGTCCGGGTGGCCCGAGGCCGTACCGGCGGTCCCACGAGCGGACGGTGGTGGGTGCCACTCCGAGCCGACGTGCCACTTCCCCGGTGGACAGACCACCGCCGTCCCGCGGTTCCCGAAGGTGACCGCGGTCCGTGCCGTTCGCGTGGCCGCTCACATCACCAGGATACGACGCACAAACGACGCATGTTGTCCGCGTCGTTTCGCCTCCCGAGACTGGGGAGTACGAGATGCCCGCCGCGCACCGGGGCGCGACCGGCCGGCTCCGCGGCACCGCGCGAGGCGCGACGACGCACGGCCGACGGGACCGCCGGGCCGGCACCTTCACACGGCAGCCGCCCTCGACTCCCGCCCCCCCCCCCCCCCCCCCCCCGAGCGGACGGCACGGCCAGCACCGGTGCGCGACGGCACCCGCGACCGACGCGGGACCGCGACTCCGCACCCGGCGGAGAGTCCGATCGAAGGAATGATCCCCATGACCACCCGGACCCCCCTCGCCATAGCCGCAGCGGCCATCGGCGCCGGAGCCCTGACCCTGGGCCTCACCGCGCCCGCCATGGCGTCCCCCGACACCCGGGCCGCGGACCAGGCCATGGTGTCCGTGTTCCACGGAGTGCCCGGCATGACCGTCGACGTCTACGCCAACGGCGACCGGCTGCTCGGTGACTTCAAGCCCGGCACCGTGACGAAACCGCAGGCGCTCGACCCGGGCACGTACGACATCCAGGTATTCCAGGCAGGTCAAGGCCCGGACGGCACACCTGCCATCGAGAAGAAGATCGAGGTGCCGGCGGACGCGAACGCGACCATCGCCGCGCACCTGTCCGCGGACGGCACACCCGAACTGACCGCGTTCGTCAACGACGTGTCGAAGGTGGACGACGGGAAGGCGCGGCTGACGGTGCGTCATGTCGCCGCGGCGCCCGCCGTCGACGTGCGGGCGGGCGGTCAGCCCGTCTTCAAGGGGCTGGTGAACCCTGACGAGATGACCACAGAGGTCGATGCGGGCAAGGTCAGCACCGACGTCACGCTCGCCGGGACCGACACCGTGGCCATCGGCCCTGCCGACCTGAACCTCAAGGCGGGTACCAGCAACGTCGTCTACGCCTGGGGCAGCGCCGACGCCAAGGACCTGGCGCTGAAGACCCAGACGTTCAGCACCGCGGATTCCACACCGGCCGCCGTGCACGGCGGTGGTGGCGGCGCCGCAGCAGCCGGCCCGAACTCCCCCGGCGACTGGCAGGCCTGGGCCGCTGCCGCCGGCGTGGTGACCCTGACCGGCGTCGTGGTGGCGCACAGGTACGCCGGACGGCGTGGCTGACGCGGCAGGATCCGGGGGCGTCCGCGTGACGTGGCACGCGGACGCCCCCGCCTGCGGGGAGCACCCGTGTCAGGACGCGGGTGCTCCCCGCAGGCCTTCACGGTCGTGACCGCTCGGGCCGGGGAGGGCTGCCACCGATCCCTTCCGTCACCGCTTGCCGCAGAACGCCGGCCGGGCGGCAACCTTCGCCGTGTGCCAGGTATCCACGGCGTACCGGGTACCGCGGAGAAGGGTGACCGCCGGGGGCGCAGGTCCGCCTCGCCGTCACGGACGCCGACGTCTGTTCGGAACTCCTGGCCGCCGCGCCGGGCGAGAACACGTCGGACGGAGTGGTCTGGTGGCCGGCCGCTTCCACCGAGGGGACCGTCAGCACCGGTTCGTGGTCGTACGGCGGGGGATCACTCGCCGCACCCGGCACGGACGCGCTTCGGCGCGTCGATCGACGAGTGAGGCACCTGGCGCACCGCTCGCACGTGCGGTACGCGTGGCCGCGCGGCGCCACCGGCCGGTACGGGGCAGCATGGCCTGATGGAACCCCCGACGCAGCCGGAACGGACGCCCGACGGCCGGTACATCGTGGTGAACGGCCGTCGATGGCGGGCGACGGATCCCGCGATTCCCGAGGACGTCGCCGCCGTCCTGCGCCGCCACCTCATGTCGGCCCGGCGGGCGGTGGGCGCGGCGCGCCGCGCGGGGGACGGGGCGGCCGAGGGAGCGGCCCGGAGCCGGGTGCACACGGCGAAGGTGGCACTCGGCGAACGCGGCACCCCGTGGTGGGACCAGTCCCCGGCACAGCGCCGCGAACGCTGGACGAGGGGCGCCGCCGAGCTGGACGCCGCCCGTGGGGAAGGCGGCCCCGAGAGGCACGCGGGGGAATGAACGCCTTCGTGGGGGGCGCGGCAGCCCGCTGACGGGCTGTGCGGGGCGGGGCGCCGGGCACGCCCGATGACGTCACCCTGTCCGGCTGAAGTGCCCCGTTCACTTCAGCCGGACGGGGTGAGGGCGGCTCAGGAGGAGTTATTCGCCGTGGCCTTCGGAGTGGCCGTGGTGGCCGCCCTTGCCGTCGCTGTGGTGCTCACCCTTGCCGTCGCCGTGCTCGTCGAAGCTCTCGCCGCCGAAGTCACCGTTGATGCACGTGTTGCCGGCGGTCGGGTTCAGCAGACCGATGATGTTCACCGAGTTGCCGCACGCGTTGATCGGGATGTGGATGGGCAGCTGCACGACGTTGCCGGACAGCACGCCCGGCGAACCGACGGCGACGCCCTGCGCACCGGCGTCGGCGCTGGCCACACCCGGGCCGGCCAGAACCAGGGCGCCCGCGGCGGCGGTGAGGACCGCCGCACTTCCCAGCTTGAACATGATGTCTCCAGACGTGTGGGTGCCGCCCCACGGAGGGCGGCGGACTGCGTCCTACCCTGCGCAGGCCCGCCCGCCCGTCTACGCTGACACGCTGTCGACCGGTACCGGCCCCCTCGAACGGTGGACCCCTGCACGCCGCCCCGATCGTTCGCCCGCGCGATCGGGCAGCATGTCCGTGGCGTCGGCGGCCGGGGCGCTCGCAGACGCCCCGCAGCGACGAGAGGAACGGGCCGATGGCCGCATGGAGAGTCGCGCCGGACGCGGGCGCGCTGGACCGCAGGAGCTGTGCGCACGAGGATGCCGACGAGCACCTGCCCGAGCCGGAGACCGCCCCGGCCTGCGACGACTGCCCTGCCGGCGCCCCGTTCGGGAGCCTGCTGCACTGCCTCACCTGCGGGCACGTGGGATGCAGCGACAGTTCGGCCGGTCAGCATGCCTACGGCCATGCCCGGACCTCCGGCCACCCCTTGGCCCGGTCCCTGCGTTCCGGTGACACGTGGGCCTGGTGCTACGAGGACGAACTCTTCCTGCTCCCCACGGACGAGGAGGGCCCCGTGGACGAGGACGGCCACGCCCCGTGACCGCGCGCGCCCCCGTCTCACCCCGCCGCTCGACGTCAGGCCGTACAGTCCGCTCGCGGCCGGTGCGGAGGGACCGGGGAGGCCGGACGGTTGCGGGGTGTTCAGGCCCGTTGCACGTCCTCGGGCCCGCGCATGGCCCACCCGATCAGGCCGGTGGCCGCTCGCCCCACCGGTTGCAGCACCCACCGCTCCCCCGGCCCCCAGCGCGGAAGGCCCAGTTCGCCGGTCGCCCACCGGGGCAGGAGGGCGACCGCGTTGGCTGCCAGAGCCCCGTAGAACGGCATCGCGAAGACCGGGATCGGCGGCCGCAGCAGCAGGTAACGGGTGGTCTCACGCGCTTGCGGCGTGCCTCGCAGTTCCGCCCGGTACGTCTCCAGGCGCGCCCTCAGCGCCTCTGCCGACCGGGGCGGCGACGTCACGCCCAGGGCCTCGGCGATGCGCGCCATCTCGGCCACGTAGCGGGAGCATTCGTCGTCGGTGAGCGGATGGGCGCCGAAGGTCTGGTGGGCCTGGAGGAAACTGTGGGTCTCCGCGATGTGCACCCACTCCAGCAGATGAGGGTCCGAGGCCCGGTACGGCACACCCTCGTCGGTCACGCCCCGGATGCGCGCGTGCACGGCCCTGACGCGCTCGCATGCGGCCTGTGCGCTGTCGGCGGTGCCGTACGTCGTGGTGGCGAGAAAGGTGCTCGTGCGCTGGAGCCGCCCCCAGGGGTCGCCCCTGAATCCGGAGTGGGCGGCCACGGCAGCCATGGCCTGCGGTTGGAGGGACTGCAGGAGCAGTGCGGACAGTCCGCCGACGAACATCGCGCTGTCCCCGTGCACGCGGCGCACCGGACTGTCCGGCGGGAACCAGCGCGGGCCCGGCGTGTGGTGGATGGCGTCCCGGTTACGGGGGCCTTCCGGGCCCGCCACGCGCTCGAACAGCAGCCCGCCGGCGCGTCGGCGCAGCGCCTCCAGCGCATTCGGAAGTACGGCCATCGACGCTCCTCGGGACTCTGCCGGCCTGCGCGCGAGGTCGCCCCCTCGACCGCCTCCCCTGCGGACGCGGCTGCGACGGAACCGGCAGTGGTCATCTCATGGTCCTCACCGCGCGGGGCGTCCGCCACTCGTCGGAGCGGATGAACCTGCGTCCGATCACCGCGTACGGGGAAGGAGGTCTTTCGTGCCCAGCGCGGGCACGGAGCACGATGTGACCCCCGGGAGCCGCTGTGATCAAGGTCGAACGCGTCATGCACTCGAACCGGACGTGCGACGAGATCGTGGCCTACCTGGCCGACTTCTCCCACACCGAACAGTGGGATCCGGGCACGATCAGCTGTCGGCGGGTCGATGCAGGTGCCCCGGTGGCGGTGGGCACCACGTGGCTGAACGAATCGTCGTTCCGCGGACGCCGCACCGAGCTCCGCTACGAACTGACGCGGATGGACGACGACCGGCTCACGTTCGTCGGGCGCAACAGGACGGCGACGTCGACGGACGACCTGCACTTCGAACCGGACTCCGGCGGCACCCGGATCACCTATCGTGCCGCCGTCGAATTCCACGGGATCGCACGACTGGCGACACCCCTGCTGAAGAAGGAGTTCGAGCGGCTGGGGGACGAGGTGGCCGAGCAGCTTCCGGCCGCACTCCAGGAGAATCTGGGCCCCTCCTCGTCCGGCACCCGGCCGGCGTGACCGAGGGCCGGATGCCTGCGGGGCCGGGGCGACGTACGCTCAGCGCACCCTGCCCCGGGGCTTCAGCGCGCCCGGGGGCAGAGCCGGAGCGGGCAGGCTTCCGCCGTCGTAGCCCAGCACCTCACCGAAGCGGGAGCCCTCCATCCAGTCCAGGCGGGCGGCCTCGATCTCCCCGTGGGACCGTCCGACGAAGTTCCACCACATGACGATCTCCTCCTCGAACGGCTCGCCGCCCAGCAGCATCAGTCCGGCGTCCGAGGCGGCGCGAAGCGGCAGTTGGGTGCGGCCGCAGCCGAGGTAGAGCATCGACCCGGGGAGCACCGGCACGCCGTCCACCTCGGCCTCCCCCGACATGGACAGCACCGCGTACTCGAAATCCGGATCCAGCGGCAGCCGGGTCTCGGCGCCCGCGTCCAGCGCGAGGTCGGCTCCCACGATCGGGGTGTACGCGGTGCCGGGCGAGGCCGTCCCGTCGAGTTCGCCCAGGATCACGGTCGCGGTGAGGCCCGGCGCCGTGACGGTGGGCAGGCCGGTGTGGTGCTGGAAGTGCGGCTCGACGTGCCGGTGCGCGTCGGGGAGAGCCACCCAGAGCTGGGCTCCGTGCAGGTACCTGGCGTGGGATCTCGGGCTCTCCTCGGAGTGGCTGATCGCCCTGCCCGAGGTCATCAGGCCCAGCTCACGCGGGCGGATGGTCCGCAGGCTTCCCAGACTGTCACGGTGCAGGACCTCGCCCTCGTGCAGCCAGCTGACCGTCTGCAGTCCCATGTGGGGGTGCGGGGGCACCTGCATTCCGGACTCGTCGGCGATGTCGTCCGGCCCGTAGTGGTCCACGAAGGCCCAGGCCCCGACCATGCGGCGGCCGAGGTTGGGCAGCAGCCTGCGTACCTCCGTGGACTCCCCGAGCTGCACGCGGCGCGGGCTGAGGAGTTCACGCACGGGTTCGGCCACGACGAACCCCCGTCCTCCGCAGACGGAGAGGGGTGCCTGACGATCCAGATTGCTCATGGCGCACAACCTATGGCCACGGAGGCGTGGGGGCGCCGGTCCCACGCCGAATATTTAGTGGAATATTAAACTACCTTCGGGTGTTGAGCACGATGCACCACACCATGGCCGAGGAGGAGAAGTGGACGAGACCTACTACGAGTTCGGCACACCGGCCGAGCGCTGGGACCGTGCGCAGATGTTCTTCGAAGCGAAGGAATACCTGACGGCCGCACGGATCCTCGGCGGGCTGGTCCAGGAGGCTCCGGAGCAGGTCGCGCCGCGCCTGCTGCTGGCCCGCGCCTACTACCACTCCGCCCGGCTCACCAAGGCCGAGACGGAGCTGCGCGAGGTGCTGAAGCGCAACCCCGTGGAGGACTACGCCCTCCTGATGCTCGGGCGCACGCTCGAGCGCCAGGGCCGCCCGGCGGAGGCCGCGCCGCACCTGCGGATGGCGCGGGCGATGGCGGGGGACTTCGAGGAGGCCTGAGCGAGCCCGCCCGCCGCCCGACAGTCCCGGGGCGGGTGAAGGAGCAAACGGCCGCTGAGGGGCGGGGCACGCGTCGAAGGTGCGCGGACCCCGCCCCTCAGTCGCGCTCGGTCCCGCCGCTCGACACGCGGTCGAGCCATTCCTTCATGAGCGCCGATTCGGCAGTGCTGAGACCGGACCCCTGAGAGCGCCGCAGCAGCGCGGAGAGCTGGGCCGCGACGGACGGGACCTCCGCGTCCGCGGGTTCGACCGCCCGCACGTCCGCCGTGAAGACGGCGGCGTGCACGGCGTCCCGCACACGGTCCGAAGTGGCCGCGTCCGGGAAGGTCGCCGGGCGGGCCACCAGCATCAGCGCCACTCCGGTGGTGGCGGACATGATCATCTGGGCCGCGGCCTCGGGGGCGACGCGCAGCTTCCCCTGCTCCGCGGCGCGCTCCAGGTCCCGGGTGAGGATGCGATGGGCCTCGATCGCGGACGCCGGGGGTGTCCGCATCGCGGGAGAGTTCATCAGGCGGTACAGGTTGGGGTTCTGCCGGGCGAAGTCGATGTGACCGTCCCAGCCGCTACGCAGGTCCTCGATGGGGTCCCCGCTGTCGCCCCGCTCCCGCTTGGTCGCCAGATACGCGTCGAACCCATGGTCGACGACGGCCGAGAGGAGTCCGGCCTTGTCCCCGAAGTGCCGGTAGAGAGCGGGAGCCCCGACCTGGGCTCCCTCGCACACGGCCCGCGTGGAGATGTCCCCGTCCGGGGACTCCGCGACCAGCCCGGCCGCGACTTCGAGGATGCGTGCTCGTGTACTCACCGGAGGGACGCTATCAAGCACCGGCCGGTCAGAGCGGGGCGACGGCACACGGTGGACCTCCGCTCCCTCCGCGGCCACGGCGCGGCCCGGTCGGGCTGTCGATCACCGGCTCGGCCTGCCGGCCGTCAGGCGATGCCGCCGTTGGCGCGGAGCACCTGTCCGTTGATCCAGCGGGCGGGGCCGGCCAGGAAGGAGACCACCTCCGCTATGTCCTCCGGCACGCCGAGCCGCTCCAGCGGCGGCTGCGCGGCCATCCTGGCGATCGCCTCGTCGCCCTTGCCGTCCAGGAAGAGGGCCGTGGCCGTGGGTCCGGGAGCCACGGCGTTGACGGTGACGTCCCGGCCCCGCAGTTCGCGGGCGAGTATCAGCGTGATCGCCTCCACCGCACCCTTGGACGCGGCGTAACCGCTGTATCCCGGCAGGGCCAGCGCCAGCACGGAACTGGAGAAGTTGATGAGCGCTCCACCTTCACGCAGCCGGCGCGCGGCCTGCTGGCCGACGACGAAGGTGCCGCGGATGTTGGTGCGGTGCATCTGGTCGAGGACGTCCAGGTCGAAGTCGGCCAGAGGGGCGAGGGACATCACACCCGCCGCGTGCACGACGACGTCCACTCCCCCGAAGGTTTCCTCGGCGGCATCGAAGAGCGCGGCCACGGCTACCTCGTCGGCGACATCCGCCCTGTGCGCGATGGCCCGCCCGCCCGACGCGACCACCGCCTCGACCGCCGCCTGCGCCTCGGCCTCGTGTCCGGCATAGCCGACGACGACCGCGAGCCCGTCCGCCGCCAGCCTCTCGGCGCTCTCACGGCCGATCCCCCGCGACCCACCGGTGACAACAGCGACCCTGCGCGCGGGGACGGGGCTCTGCTCGGTCATGACGTACTCCTCGGGAAGAGACGGATACCGCCGGCACGGCGGGCCACGACGCCAGGGGCCGGCAAGGTCCCGATGGCGAGGAAAACAACGCTAACATTTTTACGGTATCAACGCTACCGATTTCTTGTGCACCGCCCTTCCCGCCACCCGTGACGGGGACTAAATCGAGGTGCGCGCGGCGGACCGGCGGTGATACCCAGGCCGGATGGAATCCCTCATGACCACCCGGCTCGCGCTGCACCCCCTGAACGCGGCGGAAGCCGCGGCGATAGCCGCGAGCGGGCCGGGGGGCCCGCCGGCGGCACACTGGGCACCCGGATATCCCGATGACGGCGACAGGAGGGCGGCGGGCCGGTTCCTCCGGACCTGCGCGAACGTCGGCGACCCCGGCCCCTTCGGCGCGTTCGAGATACGCCGGCGCACGGACGGTCTGGCGATCGGCGGCGCGGGTTTCCACGGCGCACCGGACTCCGAGGGGCGGCTCACGATCGGATACGGCCTCATCGCCTCGGCGCGGGGCGTCGGTTACGCGGCCGAGGCGCTCGGCGCACTGCTGTCCTTCGCGCGGTCGCGAGGGGTGTCGTCCGTGAAGGGCGACGCCGATCTCGACAACGTCGCCTCCCACCGCGTGATGACATCGGCGGGCATGCGACTGGTGGCCGTGGACGACCGGTTGAGGCACTACCGCGTCGACTGGCGTGACACCCCGTCACCTCGGCCGTCGGAGTGAAGGACGTGAGGGCCGCCCGCCCGGCGGCCGTTCCCGGCAGCGCTGAACGTCGCCGGGGCGAAGACACCCCGGAACGCCGGAACCCGCCGGGGGTTCCGGCGGGTTCCGTCGATCGTTCCGTGGGGCGTGGAGGTCAGTTCACGGCCCCCACCGTGGCCGTCGGCGCGGAGGCGGCCGCCGAGCCGGTGCGCGGCAGGAGCAGCCGTTCCGTGAGCACCCCGAAGATCAGGCCGAACGCGGTCCAGAGGGTCGCCTGGACGGCGAGCGTGGACAACCTGAACTCCCAGAGGAGGGTGGCCGGGAAGTCGGCCCCCACCTCGTTGAACGAGGGCAGGAAGGCGTAGGCGAGCCCGACCAGGACGACGTAGCCCCCGGCAGCGGCGATCGTCGCGTTCCAGGCGCCGAGCCGCGGCGCGAGCCGCTTGCCCGTGATGACGGCGGCGACGGCCAGCAGCACACTGAGCGCGACCATCAGGAAGAAGAGGCCGGTTCGCTGCCCGATGGTGTCGGGGTTGCCGACGGCGGGCGGGTTCGCCGGATACTTCAGGAACGGCACGACGTACACCGTCAGCAGCGCCGCCCCCGCGACCAGCGCGGCGGTGGCCCTGGGGCCGAAGGCGCCGATGCGGCCCAGTGCGTAACAGAAGACGAGTGCGGCGATCCCGCCGGCGGCGACGCCGAACACCAGGACGCCGGTGGCGAGTCCACCGGTGGCCTGCATGGTGCGGCTGACGAGTTCCTCGCCGCCGTGCTCATGGCTGTGGGCGTGGGCCTCCTCCAGCGCGATGGCGGCGTCCACCCGGGACTCGCCGAGGAAGTAGGCCACAGCCAGGGCGAGTACGCCGGCCGCGAGGCCGGCCAGCATGCCGCGGACGAGCAGGGCTCGGACCGATACGGAGTTCATGAGGCGTTCTCCTGCTTTCCCGCCCCTCAGTGGCAGGGGAAACCGAGCAGGTGACGGCCGTCGTGCACCCATTCGTGCACGCCTTCGCCCGAGATGAGCGCCGTGGCGCCCTGCTCCGCGCCGACGAAGTAGAGGAGCACGAGCATCAGGATGCCGAAGAAGACCGCCCAGGGCGCGAGGGCCTTGAGCGATATGGGCGCGATGACCGGTGCGACGGTGGTGGGGGCGGCAGAGTGTGCCATGGCAGAACCTCCTGTGGGAACACGCGTCCCTGTCGTGGTGCCGTTGACGAGGTGCCGGGTCTGACTTCCCGCCGCGGGGCGGGTACACAGTGGCGCGACCGTGCCGGATTCTCACCGGGCTTCCGTCACACCTTCGTCATGGTTGCCGAGACCATACCGCCTGCCGTTCGGCCACCGCCATGGCGCAGGGGGAGCTTGTCGTCCCGCCGGGCCGCTGTGTTCCCATGGGGCGACTGCGGGGCGGGCCCGCCGTGCGGGAGGTGGAGTCGGAGAATGCCGGTACGGGTGATGTTGATCTCACCTGCGGTCAACGCCGCTTCGCGTGAGGCCCGGTTCGAGGGCGACGCCCCTCTGGACGCGGCGGGGGCGCGCAGGGCGGCGGCCGTCGCGGCCGCCGGCGGGGTACCCGGCACGGACCGGCAGGTGCGCGGGCCGTCCCAGCGGTGCCGCGGGACGGCCGAGGCCCTCGGGCTGGACGCCCGCGCCGAACCGGTCCTCGCCGACTGGGACATGGGGCGCTGGCGCGGCCGGCGCCTGGACGACGTCGGCGCGGAGGAGCAGGACGCCGTGTCCGCCTGGCTGACCGACCCCTCGGCGGCGCCTCACGGCGGCGAGTCCCTGCTGGCTCTGGTCACCCGGGCCGGCAGAGCACTGGAGTCCATGGAAGGCACCGGCGGACGGCTGCTTGCCGTGGTCGAGCCGGCGGTCGTACGGGCCGCACTCGTCCACGCCCTGAAACTGCCTGCGGAAGCCTTCTGGCGGCTCGACGTCGCCCCCTTGAGCCTCACGGAGCTGAGCGGGCGGTCGGGACGGTGGAACCTGCGGTGCGGCCGCCCGCTGAGCTGAGGGGGTCAACCGGCGTCGGCGTGGCAGCGACCGCGCTTCCGCCGCGCGTCGGAGCGGGCTCACAGGGGCGTGGCGCCGCCCTCGTCCGCCGGAAGCACGATCGCGGTGACGGCGAGCCCTTCGGCGACCAGCCAGCGCCCCTCGTACGACGCGGGCATCCCGGGGGCCGTGCGCAGCAGTTCCGCGGTGAACGTGCCCTCGGCTGCGGGACCCGGGCCGTGGTGGAAGGTGATGTCGGCCTCGGTGAAGTCGAGTTCGGTCCGGGTGAGCGGGAACCAGGTCTTGAACACGCTCTCCTTGGCGCTGAAGAGCAACCGGTCCCAGTGGACGCCCGTCCCGTCGGTCCCCGGCATCCGCGCGCGTTCCGAGGGCAGCGAGACGATCTCGTGGACGTCGGGCGGCAGCGGTTCGTTCGGTTCGGCGTCGATGCCGATCGCGCGGGCCCGGGAGGTCCGGGCCAGGACCGCGGCGCGGTAGCCGTCGCAGTGCGTCATGCTGCCGATCACCCCGTCGGGCCACAGCGGCATCCCGCGGTGGCCCGTCAGCACCGGAACCGGCGGCAGTCCGAGATCCGCCATCGCCCGCCGCGCGCAGACGCGTACGGCCGCGAACTCCTGCTTGCGGCGGTCCACGCTGCGGGCCACGAGCCGCGCTTCCTCGGGGTACAGGCTCCCGGGCGGTGCCTCCGCCTCGCGGGTGTCCGCGCAGGCGGCGTACGAGGGGAGGAGGCGTTCGATCACGTGCGGTCTCCGTTCGCGACCGGGGCCCGCCCGCCGTCGTAGGGGAGGATCTGCCGCAGGAGGCCGAGCGGATGGCCCCGCTCGCGCCACTCCCTCGGGTAGCCGATCGAGACCTCCTCGAACCGGACGCCGTCGTACCAGGTGGTCCGGGGGATGTGGAGGTGGCCGTACACGACCGCGGCGACGTTGAAACGGCTGTGCCAGTCGGCGGTGAGTTCCGTGCCGCACCACTGGGCGAACTCCGGGTACCACATGACCGAGGTCGGCTCGCGCAGCAGCGGCCAGTGTCCCGCGATGACGAGGGGCACGGACGGGTCGTGCGCCGCCAGCCGCTCCTCGGTGAGCGCCACCCGGTCCCGGCACCAGTCGTCCACGGCCTGGTAGGGGTCGGGGTGGAGCAGGTATTCGTCGGTGCAGACGACGCCGGCCTCGTGCGCCCGGGCCAGGGACTCCGCCTTGGTCGACGTCCCCGGGGCCCGGAAGGTGTAGTCGTACAGGGTGAACACGGGTGCCACGGCGACGGGCCCGTCCGCTCCCTGCCAGTGCGGGTACGGGTCCTCCGGTGTGGTGACCCCGAGCTCCCGGCAGACCTGGACGAGGTGCTCGTACCGCGCACGGCCCCTCAGGCGTACCGGGTCCTTGTCGACGGTCCACAGTTCGTGGTTGCCGGGCGTCCACACCACACGGGCGAATCGGCGGGTCAGGGTCTCCAGCGCACTCTCGACCTCTTCGGCCTGCTCCGCCACGTCCCCCGCGACGATCAGCCAGTCCGCGTCGGAGGTGGGCCGCAACCGGTCGGCGATCGGGCGGTTGTCCGCGATGCCGACGTGGAGGTCGCTGACGGCGAGGAGCCGCCCCTGCCCCTTCGGCGTCGGGGGGACGTCGCTCAGTGGACTCATTGTTCGAATTTACCGCTTCGGTGGGTCTCCCCCGCACCGCCCCGCTCGGCGTGCTGTCCTTTCGTGCGGCCGGGATGATGGGCGAATGCGCTCCCCCCTGACGGTGATTGCCCGGCGGACAGTGGGGAAGGCGCCGTTCACGCGTGCGGGCGGGAACAAGGACCGCCCCGTCCCGGGCGGGGCGCGAGGAGCACGCGGCCGTTCCCGACGGAAGGACCCGCCATGCCGATCGCCACGTACGGCCTCGTCGCTCTCGACTGCCCGGACCCCCGGGCGCTGGCCGGCTTCTACCGGGCGGTCCTGGGCGGTGAGGTCGGCAACGACAGCGAGGACTGGTACGTCCTCCGCACGCCGGACGGCGCGCGCATCGCCTTCCAGAGGGCCCCGGACCACTCCCCGCCGGACTGGCCCGGCGGCCGACGCGGTTCGCAGCAGGCGCACATCGACCTCGACGTGACGGACATCGACCGTGCACACGAGGAGGTGCTGGCGCTCGGGGCGAGTCCGCTGGACGTCGACGACCACGGCGGGAAACGCGGCTTCAGGGTGTACGCCGACCCGGCGGGCCACCCCTTCTGCCTCTGCGTCGGGTGAACGCGGGCCGGCGCGGCCCCCGCCCCGCCCGTAGCCCCGCCCCGGCCGGCGGGACTACGGGCGGGGCGGCGTCCCGCGCACCGGTGGCGTCCGGACAGGCGGGGCGGCGAGACGGCCGCCGGCGGTGCGGGAACGTTTCCGTCAGGTGAGGCTGCGCTGGTTCCGGTAGGTCAGCTTGCCGTCGGTGAAGTCGAAGTAGGCGGTGGGCGGGAAGAGCCCCGTGGCCGCCTTGCAGGCGTACTTCTCGACGAAGCCGGTGGTGGCGGGCCAGTTGGGGTAGCGCTGTCCCTGCACGACGCAGGAGTCCTTGGGAACGACCGCCCACACCTGGGCCTCGCTCATCCCCAGAGCTGTCTTGTTGTAGTGGGACAGCCTGATGGACGGGGTCTTCGGCTTGTACAGGAACTCGTTGCGCTTGGAGTACAGCTTGCCGTCGTCGGTGAAGTCGAAGCCCCCGTAGGGGGCGTAGTCGCTCGACTCGGTGAAGCAGAGGATGGAGTCGCCCACGACGCCACCGGTGTCGCACGCCGGCTCGCCGCCGCCGATCTGCCAGACCTCGTCGAAGGTCATGCCGAACTGGATCTGCTCGTATTTCTCGACCGAGAAACCGGAGTTCGCCTCTGCGGCCGACGTGGTCGCGACAAGGGCCGCCGCCGCGGCGGCGAGCGCGACTCCCGCACGTGCAATCCGGGCTTTCACCAGGTGTGTCCTTTCGTCGATGCCCCGCGCACGCGCCACGTCCTGGACACGGTGGGGCGGTCCGTACGGTGCGGGGAGCCCACACCCCCGCTGCGGCACGACAGACCCGCGGACGTGGCCCCCGCCACCGGGCGCGACGTTATGTTCCGGCGCTCTCCGCCCCGTCTCCCGGCCGGCGTCGTGGCCGGAAAGGCCCCGCATACCGAGTGACCCCGTCCGTGTCGCCTCGCCCCGCACGGTGGTCCGGGTGGGCGTGCCGGCGTGGCACGGTCCTTCTGCGTGTGGTGAGAATGGGGGATCATGAGCCGGAGCGCCCTCATCGTGATCGACATGATCAACGCCTACGACCATCCCGACGCCGAGATCCTCATCCCGTCCGTGCGTACGGCGCTGCCCCGGATCGTCGAGCTTCTCGACCGTGCCCGCCGGGACGACGTGCCCGTGATCTACGTCAACGACAACTTCGGGCAGTGGCGTTCGCACCACGGGGAGATCATCGACGCCGCTCTGTCCGGCCCGCACAACGAGCTGGTGGAACCCGTGCTGCCGGACGACACCTCACTGTTCGTCATCAAGGCCAGACACTCGATCTTCTACGAGACACCGCTCGGTTATCTGCTGGCCCAGCTCGAGGTCGACCGCGTCGTGCTCTGCGGACAGGTCACGGAGCAGTGCGTCCTGTACTCCGCCCTCGACGCGCACATCCGCCACCTGCACGTGACGGTCCCCGACGACGCGGTCGCCCACATCCACCCGGATCTGGCGCGGGCCGCACTGCGCATGATGGAGCGCAACATGGACGCCTCCGTGCCCCCGGCCGAAGCGGTCCGGTTCTGAGGGCTGTACCCGGCGGTGCCGCGCCGGTCGGCCGTGTGGAGGCGGCCACCCCCGCGTGTACCGGCTCTCGTCTCCGTGCGCGAGCGGCCTCATCGGTACCGCCCTGTCACCTCGGCACCGCTCAGCCCTTGGCAGCCGTCCGGTAGGGGCGGAAGAAGGCGCGCAGTTCCTGCGCGTAGAGCTCCGGCTCCTCGAACGCGGCGAAGTGGCCGCCGCGGGCGGGCTCGGTGAGGCTCACCAGGTTCGTCGAACGTTCCAGCCACGCCCGCGGAGGGCGGACGATGTCGCCGGCGAAGAGGGAGAAGCCGGACGGCACCTCCACCCGGCGGGCGAGCTGAGCGGGCGGGATGGCGGCGTTCGCCCGGTACATGCGCATCGACGAGCCGATCGTCCCGGTGAGCCAGTAGAGCATCACGTTCGTCAGGATCTCGTCCTTCGTGAAGGACCGTTCGATCTCTCCGCCGCAGTCGCTCCACGCCTGGAGCTTCTCCACGATCCAGGCGGCGAGGCCGGCCGGCGAGTCGTTCAGGCCCACGGCCGCCGTCTGCGGCTTCGTGCGGTGCACGGCGGCGTAGGCGCCCTCGGTGGCGCCCCAGGCGGCGACGTCCCGCACCCAGGCACGCTCCTCCGTCGTGAGGCCGGCGGGGTCCCCGCCGGGGACGGGCAGGCCGCCGTCGGTCCGGTGGACCGCCACGACGCGGTCGGGGTGGTCGAGTGCCAGGTACCGGCTCACATGGCTGCCGATGTCGCCGCCGGCCGCACCGAAGCGGGCGTATCCGAGGACGCTCATGAGCTCGGACCACAGACCCGCCACGGCGATGGAGTCGAGGGCCTTGTCCGTAGGCCGGTCGGAGTATCCGAAACCGGGTACGTCCGGCACGACCACGTCGAAGGCGTCGGCGGGGTCGGCGCCGTGGGCCCCGGGGTCGGTGAGGAGCGGAATGACCTTGGTGTAGCGCCAGAAGGAGTCGGGCCACCCGTGGCTGAGGATCAGAGGCATCGCGTCCCGCGCGGGTTCGGCCGCCCGCACATGGACGTAGTGGATCCCTAGGCCGCCCAGGGGCACGCGGAAGCGGGGAAACCGCGAGAGCGCCTTCTCCTGCGCGGGCCAGTCGAAGTCCTCGGCCCAGTAGGCGACGAGCTCGCGGAGCCAGGTGAGGTCGGTGCCCTGCGACCACCCCGCGTCCTCGGGACTGTCGGGCCAGCGCGTGCCTCGCAGCCGCGCGCGGAGGCCGTCGAGCGCCGCGGGGGCGGTCTGCTGGATGAACGGCTCGGGGCGGGGCTCGGCGTCCGGCATGGGGGTCATCCTAGGGGTCGCGTGCCGCTGCCGCCGGGCCCCGCCCCGACGGGGCCGGGCGGCCTGGTCGGCACCGGGCGGGACCCTGCCCGGTCCGGACCGGCGGTGGTCCCCCACTGCCGTCGCCCGCGCGGAGGCCGGCACGAAGGTCGCGGGGACACCGCGGCCGGCGGACGATGAGTTCGCGCGCTCCCCGGGGTCTGCAAGGGCGGACAGCAGCGCCGACGAAGGAGGAGCCGTGGAGAAGGACGACGTCTGGGACCTGGTGCACGCGGAGCGTGCGGCACTGATCCAGGACCTGGCCGGACTCGACGACGACCGGTGGCGGGAGCCCTCGCTGTGCGAGGGCTGGACCGTGCACGACGTGGTGGCCCACCTGGTCGACACGGCCCGGACGACGCGCCTCGGATTCGTGGTCGCGCTGGCCCGGGCGCGGTTCGACTTCGACCGGCAGAACGCCCTCGGTGTGGAACGCGAACGCGGGGAGACGCCGCAGGAGACCCTGCGACGGCTGCGCGGTGCGGCGCCGCGGACGTCCACCCCGCCGGCGCCGCTCGTCAGCCGCCTCGTCGAGGAGATCGTCCACGGCGAGGACATCCGCCGGCCCCTGGGGCTCACCCGTGCCTATCCGCAGCGGGCCGTCGTGGCCGCGCTCCGGCTCCAGACCCGCACACCGGTGTCGATCGGCGGTGCGAAGGAGTTGGTGGACCGCGTACGCCTGACAGCGACCGACGCGGATCTGACGATCGGGACCGGGCCGGAGGCCGTCGGCCCCGCGCTCGGTCTCCTGCTCGCCGTGTCGGGCCGCCGGGTGGCACTGGACGACCTCAAGGGGAGCGGCGTGAAGGCGCTGGCGGAACAAGCCTGACGCGTCGTCATGAGTGCCCGCCCGATCCACCACCGCATGCGGCGGCACCCGTGGGCGGAGTGCGGCCCGCTCAGCCCCGCCGGACGGCCGCGCCCATCCCCGCCTCCGACTCCAGCGCGGCCAGCAGCCAGTCGTGTGCGGTGCCGGGAGTCGGCTCGGGCCGGTCCGCGTGTGTGCTGATCAGCTCGGCCGTCAGTTCCCAGTACCGGTCGATACGCGGGTCGGCCGCCAGCCTCCCGGCGAGCGCGCGGCGGAAGCCCGGGGTGTCGGCGACGTCGCCGGCTCGCGCGTAGGCGTCCACGAACCCTTCCAGCGCCTCCCCCGCGTGCGGCTCCCTGCCCCGGCGCATCTGGACCGCCGCCAGGTCGTACGCCTCGGCGAGGCCCGCGTACAGCACGGCCGATTCGCGGGCACCCGCGGACCGGTGCGCGTGGGGCTGGGTGGGCGCACCGCCGTCGCAGGGGCCGGTCACCATGGCGTACAGCCGGGCGAAGGCGAGCACCTGGGCCGGTCCGGGGTCCTCGGGGGGCTGCGGGACGGCGGCGTCGAGGAAGGCGCCGACGGACCGGGCCGGCATGCGCGGCGGGAGCCACGCACGCCAGAACCGCGCCAGGGGAGCGGTGTTCGGCGGCGCCGCCACGGCTCCGACCAGCAACAGACGGACGGGGCGCTCGGACGGCGGGCTCTCCTGTACGGCGCGAAGAGCGGCCTCTCTCCAGCGCAGGGCCGCGAGTTGCGAACCGGCCTCGGCCAACTGCCCGGCGACCGCGTCCTCCAGCACCCCGCCGGTCCGGCCCGCGTCGTCGTCATCGAGGACGCGGCGCACGGTGGCGACGGGCAGGCCCAGAGTGCGCAGGGACCGGATCAGCCGCAGCCGTTCCAGCGCGTCGGGGCCGTAGCGGCGGTGCCCGCCCGAGCTGCGGGACGCCTCGGGCAGGAGGCCGTGGTCGGTGTAGAAGCGGACCGTCTTGACGCTGACCCCCGCGCGCCGCGCGACCTCGCCGATGCCGCACAGGCCGTCCCACGACGAGAACACTTGAACCTCCCTCAGGGGGAGTTCCTACGGTACCGGCGAGAGGGCCGGCCGGGGGTACCCGGTCGGCGGACGACGGCGTACCGAGGAGAGATCATGACCGTGTTCATCCTGGTGTCAGGCATGTTCACCGGACCGCACGTGTGGCACGACACGGCGGCGCTGCTGACCGCCGCGGGGTCCGACGTCCGTACGGTGCCGCTCGGCGGGCTCGACGGGGTCCGTGCCGCGCCGGGTCCGGTGGTCGATCTGGAGTCGCACATCGCCGACGTCGTCGCGGTGATCGACTCGGTCCTGCGGGGTGCGCACGCGGAGATCGTCCTGGTCGGCCACGACTACGGCATCCATCCCGTGGTGGGCGCCGCCGATCGCCGCGCCGCGTCGATCGCCCGGATCGTCCATCTGGACTCGGGACTGCCCCGGGACGGCGTACCCGCTCTCGCCGCCGTCGCCGACCCGCAGTTGCGTGAGGAGGTGATCCGCCGGTCCGCCGGGGGCGGGACCGCGGCAGCCGAACTCCCGCCCCCGGCGCGTGAGGAGTGGCAGCTCTGGGGCAGCGTCGCCGGCGTACCGGACGCGGCCCTGGACCGGCTCACCGAGCAGGCCGGGCCCCAGCCGATGGCCACGCTGCTCCAGCCGCTGAGCCTGACCGGAGCGCTCGCCCCGGTCCCCCTCACCGGGGTGCTGTGCACCGCCGGCGGGGCGGGGATCGCACTGGTGCAGAGCCGGGTGGATCTGGGAGAACCCTCGCTGCAGGCGTGGGCCGGTCCCCGAAGGACGTTCTTCGAACTGCCCACCGGGCACTGGCCGATGCTGTCCAGTCCGGACGAGCTGGCACGGACGTTGCTCCGGGCCGCCGCCGGTGAGGGACACCGGCTGACACCCGCGAACGCCGCCGCTCCTCCGGCGCATCTGCGTCCCTTCCTGCTGGACGTGCCCGTGGCACCCGTCGAGCGGGTCGCCCACGTCGATCTCCATCTGCCCTCCGCGCCGGGCCCCCGTCCGGCGGTGCTGATCGTGCACGGGGGCCCGGTCCCGGCGGGAGCCGCCCCGGCCCCCAGGGAGTGGCCGGGCATGACGGGGTACGCCCGTTACGCGGCCGCACACGGGGTGATGGGCGTGACGGTCGAGCACCGCCTGCACGATGTGGCGGACTACGAGCGGGCCGCGGCGGATGTCGCGGCGGCGGTGGAGCTGGTCCGTTCGGATCCCCGGGTGGACGCGGACCGGATCGCCCTGTGGTTCTTCTCGGGCAGCGGCCTGCTCAGTGCCGAGTGGCTGGCGTCGCCTCCGTCGTGGCTGCGCTGCCTCGCGGCGAACTACCCGATCATGGCGCCGCTGCCGGGCTGGGGGCGTTTCGGCAGCCGGTTCCGCCCCGCCGACGCGGTCGCCCACGCCGGCGACCTGCCTCTCGTGCTGGTGCGCGCCGGGCTGGAGAGCGACGGGATCGCCGTCACCGTGGAGGCGTTCCTGGACTCGGCGAAGCGGCACGGGGCGGACGTCGAGGTGGTGGACGTGCCGGACGGCCACCACGGCTTCGAGGCGGTCGATCCCACCGACGCGTCGCGCGATGCCGTGCACCGGGCGATGCGTGCGGTGCTGGGCCGTCTGACGGCCTGACCCGTCCCCTCGGGGCGGCCCTGGGGGCGTCGCCCGCGCGGGGAGTGCCTCCGCCGGGGCGGCACGCTTCACCCGCCCCGGGGCGCCCGGAAGGCGGTGCGGTAGTCCCGGGGCGACGAACCGGTGACCCGTTTGAAGGCCGTACTGAGCGCGCTCTCGGAGCCGTAGCCGACCGTGCGGGCGATGGTCGCGATCGTTCCGGTGTCCTCGCGCAGGTGCCGGGAGGCGAGTTCGACGCGCCAGCGGGTGAGGTAGTCGAGCGGCCCGCAGCCGACCATGTCCTTGAAGCGTGCAGCCAGCGTGGACCTGGAGACCGCACCCGCTTCCGCGAGCTCGGCCACGGTCCACCGGTGCTCGGGCCGCCGGTGCATGGACGTCAGGGCGGCGGCCACCGCGGGGTCGGTGAGGCCCGCCAGCCAGCCCGACACCGCGTGCGGCTCACGGGCGAGGTGCACGCGCAGGACGTGGACGAGCATGACGACGGCCAGGTGCTCGGCGACCAGGGTCGACGCCATCTCTCCTCCCCGGAGTTCCCGGTCGATCTGGGCGAGCGCCCACTGGAGGGTGTCGGCGCCCGCGGTGCCCGCCGGCACGTGCACGACCGCGGGCAGGCCTTCGAGCAGCAGTGACCGCGCCCGGTCTCCGAAGGAGAAGCGCCCGCCCACGAGAAGGACCTCGTCGGAGCCGTCGCCCGTCCGTGCGACCCCGCCCTCGGTCCGGGAGTAGACGTGCTCGGCGTCGACCGCGAAGGCTCCCGGGTCGCTGCTCAGGGTGAACCGCCGCGGCTGGGTGAGCAGGTAGCAGTCCCCGGCGGCCAGGGCGATCGCTTCCGGCTCGCCTTCCACCTCCAGGGAGCACGCGCCGCGCTGTACGGCGTTGAACTTCACCCCGGTCGGCGCTTGGAAGCTCACGGCCCACCGCCCTCCGGCGACCAGGTTCGACGACAGGTGACTCCGTGTGTCCAGCAACGCGAGCACGTCTTCCAAGGGGTCCATCATCGCTCCGTTCCTGGACGATCAGGCATGTTTGCCGGATTCCACATCATAGATACTCCGTATCGCTGTCGGTAGCGTCGGGAAGCGACAGGTACTCCCCACCTCCTACACGGAAGGGTTTCCCGTGCGAGACCACCAGCGACTGACCACGCCGTTCCACTCCCATGCCACAGCCGCCGAAGTCCTCGACGGCGTCGGCCTCACCGGGCTCCGCGCCGTCGTCACGGGGGGGAGCCTCCGGGATCGGCACCGAGACCGTGCGGGCCCTGACGACCGCGGGCGCGGAGGTGACCGTCGCCACCCGGGACCCGGCTTCCGCCGAGGCCACCGTCCGCGAACTCGACGCGCTGCCCGGCCCGGGGTCCGTGCGGGCCGCCGCGCTCGACCTCTCGGACCTGGCGTCGGTCGAGGCCTTCGCCGGCGGCTGGCGGGGTCCGCTCGACATCCTCGTCGCCAACGCGGGCGTCATGGCCGTGCCCGAGCGACGGGTCAGCCGCGAGGGCTGGGAGCTGCAGCTGGCGACCAACCACCTCGGCCACTTCGCCCTGGCCACCGCTCTGCACCCCCATCTGCGTGCGGCGGGGGCGGCGCGCATCGTGATCGTGAGCTCCGGTGCGCACCTCACCGCGGCCTTCGACTTCGAGGACCCCCAGTTCGAACGCCGCCCCTACGACCGCTGGACGGCCTACGCCCAGTCCAAGACCGCCGACGTGCTGCTCGCGGTGGGCGCCGCCCAGCGGTGGGGGTCCGACGGGATCACCGCCAACGCCCTCAACCCGGGGTGGATCAGCACCCGGCTCCAGCGCCACCTCGACGACGACACCATGCGCGCGCTGGGCGCCGTCGACGAGAAGGGCGACATCATCCCCCAGCCCTACTACAAGGAGCCGGACCAGGGAGCCTCGACGTCCGTGCTGCTCGCCGCCTCACCGCTCCTGAAGGGCGTCACCGGCCGCTATTTCGAGGACAACCAGGAGGCGCGGCTCGTCGAAGGCCCTGAAGGGACCCCGGGAGGCGTGGCGGCACACGCGCTCGACCCGAAGGCGGCGGACCGCCTCTGGGACTACGCGTCCGAGACCGTAGCGGCGGCGCGCAGCCGGCGCTGAGGGGACGGCCTCCCGGCACCTGTACGGGCGGGCCCGGGCCTCGCACCCGCGAACCGCTGCGGAGACGCGCGGCCGGCTGATGACCCGGCCGCTTCGCGGGCACACGGGTCACACGATGAGGGGATCCCCGTGGCGGCTGCTGGCTTCGGAGCCCTGAACGTGATCGGGTTGACAACCCGTCAGCCTTACGGGAACCAAGCCGAAGGACACGGATGACGAACCGACAGCACCCGCAGTCGCCGGACGCCCTCGTCGTCGGCGCCGGGCTCGCGGGACTGGCCTGCGCCCTCGACCTCAGCCGCGCGGGTCTCCGCGTCGAGCTGCTGGAGGCGTCCGACGGCGTGGGCGGACGGATGCGGACGGACCGCAAGGACGGCTTCCTGCTGGACCGCGGTTTCCAGGTGTTCAACACCTCGTACCCCCAGGTGAAGCGCCGTGTCGACCTGCGCGCACTGCGCCTGCGCCCGTTCACCCCCGGTCTCGTCGCCCGGACGCCGTCGGGGCGGGTGCGCATCACGGACCCCACGCGGCGGCCCGGGGACGCGGCGGAGCTGCTGCCCGGCCGCGTCCTGTCGGCGCGGGACCTGGCCGCGCTGGCCTCACTGACCGCACGTGACGTGCTGCTCCCGGTGAAGCGTCTGGGCCGGACCACCGACCGCACCGCGGCGGAGGCCCTCGTCCGTGCGGGGCTCTCGCCCCGTGCGATCGACGAACTGATGCGGCCGTTCCTGTCAGGGGTGTTCCTGGAGGAGGGGCTGGAGACCTCGGCACGCTTCCTCCACCTGGTCTGGCGCAGCATGGCCCGGGGCACGCTCTGCCTGCCGTCCCAGGGCATCGGGGCGGTACCGGCCCAGCTCGCGGCCCGGCTGCCGGACGGCGTCCTGCGGCTCGGTTCGCCCGTCGCGGAGATCACGGACTCCGGGGTGCTGCTCACGGACGGACGCGAACGGGCGGCGGCGCGCGTGGTCGTCGCCACCGATTCCGCCGCGGCCGCGCGGCTGCTGCCCGGCCTGTCCGTCCCCGGCAGCAGGACGGTGACGACGTACTACCACGCGGCCGAACGGTCCCCGCTGAGCGAGCCGACCCTGGTGGTCGACGGCGGTCTGGCCATCCTGAACAGCTGTGTGCTCACCGAGGTCGTGCCCGGCTACGCCCCTCCGGGCACCGCGCTGGTCTCCACGTCCGTCCTGGGCGCGGGGCCCGCCGGAGGTGAGCCGACGGTACGGGCCCGGCTGGCCGAGCTGTACGACACGGACACGAGCGTCTGGGACCCGGTCGCCTCGTACACCGTGGAGGGGGCGCTCCCTGCCATGCTGCCGCCCTGGCCGCTGAGCCGTACGACGCGTTTCGTGCCCGGGCGTTACGTCTGCGGGGACCACCGGGCCACCGGATCGGTGCAGGGGGCGCTCGCCTCGGGCAGCAGGGCCGCACGCGAGGTGATGGCAGACCGCGCGGCGGCCCGGACCGCCGGCACGTGACCCCGCCCTCGCGCGGTTGCGGGCGGGGCTCGGTACGGTGCGGGCGGTGGACCGGGTGAGCCCTTCGCCGGCCGGCCGCGACCGGGTGGACGAGGCCGTCGTCGTCGGCGGCGGCGCGGCGGGGCTCTGCCTGGCGGACCGGCTCGACCGGGCCGGTGTCGGTGTGACCCTGGTCGAGGCACCCGACGGGCCGCTGCGCCCGGCGGAGCGGACCTGGTGCTACTGGGAGGCCGGTGCGGGAGCGTGCGAGGAGGCGGTCGTCGCCTCGTGGCGCCGGCTGCGGGTACGCGGGCCCGACGGCCGTACCGTCGAGGCCGACCCGGCACCGCTGCGCTATCGGATGGTCCGCTCGGCGGCGTTCGAGGCGCTGGTCCACGCGCGGCTGCGGGCCTCCCCCGGTGCGCGTGTCCTGCGTGCCACCGCCCACGAGGTGCGCGACGTGCCGTGCGGCGCGGAGGTGCGCTGCACGACGGCCGGCGGCCGTCCGCTGACGCTGCGTGCCCGACGCGTCTTCGACTCCCGGCCCGTGCCGTACGCACCACCGCACCGCACGCTGCTGCTCCAGCACTTCCGAGGCTGGTTCGTGCGCACCGCCGCTCCCGCGTTCGATCCGGGCGTGGCCGACCTCATGGACTTCCGGGTCCCGCAGCCGCGTCACGGCCTCGCGTTCGGCTACGTCCTGCCGCTCGCGGCGGACCGGGCACTGGTGGAGTACACGGAGTTCTCCCGCAGTCCGCTGACGACGGAGGCGTACGAACGGGCCCTGCGCCACTACACCGGCGACGTGCTGCGGCTCGGTCCGCTGACGGTCGAGTCGGCCGAGCAGGGCGTCATCCCCATGACCGACGCGCGCTTCCCGGGCAGGACCGGGCCCGCGGTCTTCCGCATCGGGGCGGCCGGCGGCGCCACCCGGCCGGCCACCGGCTACACGTTCGCGGCCGTGCGGCGGCAGAGCGGCGCCATCGCCACCGCGCTGAGCCGCGCGGGCGACGGTCCGTTCGTGCTGCCGGCGCCCCACGGCCGCAGGGCCCTCGCCATGGACGCCGTCCTGCTCCGCGCCCTGGACACGGGGCGTGTCGACGGGCCGCGCTTCTTCACCGATCTCTTCCGCCGCGTCCCCATGGAGCGGTTGCTGCGCTTCCTCGACGGCGGGAGCACGCCGTGGGAGGAGTTCGGCATCGGTCTGCGCACGCCCGTGGGGCCGATGCTGCGCACCGCGGCCGAACTGCCCTTCCTCGCCCGCCGGACCGCCGGCCGATCCGAAGAGAGCCCCGATGACCCTGCTGCGTGACCGCGACCTCGCCCGCGCCTTCGACCACGCGTCCCACACCTACGACCGGCTGACCGGGCTGAATCCGGGTTACCGCTCCGGTCTCCTGCGTTCGGCGCACCGGCTCCGTCTGCAACGCGGCGGCAGGGGCCTGCGGGTGCTCGACGCCGGATGCGGGACGGGCGCGTCGACGCGTGCGCTGCTGAGGGCCGCCCCGTACGCCCGGATCACGGCGATCGACGCGTCCGAGGGCATGCTGGAGCGGGCCCGCTCCAAACGCTGGCCGCCCAACGTCCGCTTCCTGCACCGCTCCGCCGAGGAACTCTCCACCACGGACGACGACGGGACGTACGACGCGGTCTTCGCCGCCTATCTCTTCCGCAACGTCACCGACCCGGGGACGGTCCTCGAAGCCGTGCGCGCCCTGCTGCGCCCCGGGGGCCGGATGCTGGCCCACGAGTACAGCCTCAGCGGGTCACCGGCGCACCGGGCGCTGTGGAACGCGGTCTGCCGGGGCGTCATCGTCCCAGCCGGCACCCTGACCGGTGACCGGGAGCTCTATCGCCATCTGTGGCAGAGCGTCCTCGCGTTCGACACGGCCCCCGACTTCGCGGCACGGATCTCCCGCGCCGGATTCCCCTTCGTGCGGGTCCTCCCCGCCACCGGCTGGCAGTCCGGGATCGTGCACACCTTCCTCGCCGGCACGCGGCCGGGCGCGGCAGGGGCGTCATGAGCGCCCGGGGGCGCCGTCCCGGAGCGGCCCGGCACGGGCGCGACCGCCGGGCCGAGGTCGTCCTGCCGGTCCCGGGCCGTGGGCGGTTCACCGGCGACGCACCGTCCACGGCGGTGATCGGCGGTGGCATCGCCGGGCTCGCGGCGGCGACGGCGCTCGCGGAGCGGGGGGTCCGCGTGACCCTGTACGAGCGGGAGCCGGCCCTGGGCGGCCGGCTCGCCGGCTGGCCGGTGCGGCTCGCCGACGGGTCGGTGGTGACGATGAGCCGCGGCTTCCACGCCTTCTTCCGCCAGTACTACAACCTGCGCGGCCTGTTGCGTCGTACCGATCCGGGGCTGGACGCCCTCACCCCGCTCCCGGACTACCCGCTGCGGCACCGCGACGGCATGACGGACGGTTTCGCCCGGGTGCCGAGGACACCGCCCTGGAGCGCGCTCGGATTCGTCGCGCTCAGCCCAACCTTCGGGTGGCGCGACCTCGCCGCGATGGATCCCCGGGCGGCCCTGCCGCTGCTCGACGTGCGGGTCCCCGAGGTGTACGAGCGTTTCGACGGGATCAGCGCATCGGACTTCCTGCACCGGATCAACTTCCCCGAAGCCGCGCACCACCTGGCCTTCGAGGTGTTCTCCCGCAGCTTCTTCGCCGATCCGCGCGAGCTGTCCGCCGCGGAGCTGCTGCTGATGTTCCACATCTACTTCCTGGGCTCGTCGGAGGGCCTGCTGTTCGACGTGCCGCGCGAGCCCTTTCCCCAGGCGCTCTGGGAGCCGCTGGGCGGCTACCTCCGGGGACTCGGCGGCGAGGTGCGCACCGGCACCCCCGTCCACCGCGTACGTCCCGCCGCGGACGGGGACTTCGCGGTCGAGACCGACGGGGCGTCCGTCCGCCACCAGGCGGTGGTTCTCGCCCTGGACACCGGCGGACTGCGTCACGTGGTCGGCGCTTCCGAGGAGTTGGGGGACACGGGGTGGCGCGCGGACGTCGCCGCACTGCGCACCGCGCCTCCGTTCCTCGTCTCCCGTCTGTGGCTGGACAGGCCCGTGCGCGCGGACCGTGCCGGGTTCCTCGGCACCAGCGGGTACGACGGCCTCGACAACATCAGCGTCCTCGACCGGTGGGAGGGCGAGTCGGCGCGCTGGGCGGAGCGGACGGGCGGCTCGGTGGTCGAACTGCACGCCTACGCCGTCGACGAACGGGCCGAACGCAAGGGGGTCCAGGGGCGGATCCTCGACCGTCTCCACGAGGTCTACCCGGAGACCGCGGACGCCCGGATCGTGGACGCGCGGCACGAATGGCGCTCCGACTGCCCGGTCTTCTCCGTCGGCGGCTACCACCGGCGGCCCGCCGTGCGGACGCCGCACCCGCGGCTGGTGCTGGCGGGGGACCTCGTCCGCACCGGCCTGCCCGTCGCGCTGATGGAGCGGGCGGCGACGTCGGGGTTCCTCGCCGCCAACCACCTGCTCGCCGGGTGGGGCGTCCGGGGGCAGGTGCTGTGGACGGTGCCCCGCGCCGGACGTTCCAGGACGCTCGGCGCGCTGGCCCGCGCGGCCGCGCGCCGCTGAGGCCCCGGCGGCAGGGCACAGCGCCCCGTGCGCCGCGGCGTCCAGCAGCGCTCGGGTCAGCCGGGGAAGCGCCCGGAGCTCCGCAGCGTCCAGCGGCGTTCGGCGTACGCGAGGTCGTCGCGCCACAGCCGGGCCGCCGTCCGTCGCATCAGCGGACGCAGGGCCGGGGCCGCGGCGCGCGCGACGGCGAAACCCCGTCGGCCGGATGCCGCGACGACGGCCTCGACCACGGCCGTCCTGGGGCGGGTGACTCCCGGGGCGGTGAGGGGCGTGGCGTGGGTCTCGACCACCGAACCCACTCCCTCGCCGTCCGTGATGTGCATGACGACGGTGCGCGGTTCGGGCGCGGTGAAGACGGCCCGCACGGGCACGACCAGCCGCCCGGCCACCTTGAACGAGACGTCGACGGCGAACCCGTCGTCCCCGCCGTCATCGGGCGTGCGGACGACCTTCAGCCCGACGAAGGCGTACGGATGGAACCACGAGCCGTGCCAGGGGTCGAGCCGGTTGGCGACCACGTCCTGGGGCTCGCAGCGGCCCACGGCGGTGAACACCGCGTCCACCGCGCTCCCGGCGCGCGGCCGCACGGGCACGACCGGCTGCTCCAGCGGTGGTTCGCCCCCCACGGTGTCGAGCCTGACCCACACCAGGACTCCGTCGTCGTGCACGGGGTACGGCTGCCAGCCGGCGAACGCCCCTCCGTCCAGGCCCAGTCCGTGCCAGTGGCACAGGAGCGTCCCGCAGGCGACCCGGCTGTCGCGCAGCGGCGCACCGAGGTGGGGGCACTCACCGGGACCGGCGCGCAGTGTGCCGTCCTCGGCCCGCCACAGGACGACTTCCCTGCCCGCGACCGTGCGGCCGTAAGGGCGGTCCCGGGCGGCCGTCTCCCGGGAGGCGCCGACGACGTACCAGTTGCCCGAGGGACGTGCCGCGGCCCGGGCGAGGGCGTCGGCGATCAGCGACGGCCTGGCCTCGCGCCAGGTCGGGTCCTGCCGTTCCCACCGGGGGGAGCGCCTCAGGCGCAGCGGCGGGGTCCACGCGGGGCCCGTGCGCGGTCCGTTCATCGGGGGGCGCCCTCCTTGCCCGCGACCGGCACGGGCATCGGCGGGCGCGTCAGGGCCCGTGCCCTCAGGATGCCCGCGAGTCCCGCCGCCGCGACGGCCGCCCGCCGCCGGCGGGAGACCGCGGCACGCCGGTGCAGCACGGCGTAACCACCGTCGGCGATCGCGTCCAGGATTCCGCCGTACAGCGTGAACGCCGTGCGGATGCAGGGGCGTACCCGTGGTTCCAGCATGGCGATGCCCGGCTCCGCCTCGCGGTACACGGTGCGGATCATGGCGTCGGCCTCGACCAGCGCCGCCCGGATGCGCGGGTCGTTCCGCCCGGTGCGCCGGCTCCACCGCAGGAGGTTCTGGTCGACCCCGTGCGCGGCGAGCATGTCCTTCGGCAGGTAGACGCGGCCCCGGTCGAGGTCCTCCCCCACGTCCCGCAGGAAGTTCGTCAGCTGGAAGGCGACGCCGAGGGCGGCCGCGTGCGGCGCGGCCTCCGCGCGGTCCACGACCGTCCCGAGCACCGGCAGCATCTGCAGCCCGATCACCGCGGCGGAACCGTGCATGTAGGCCCGCAGGTCCGCGTACGTCGGATAGTCCGTGACACTCAGGTCGCTGCGCATGGACACGAGGAAGTCCGCGAAGAGCCCGTGATCGATGGCGTAGCGCTCGGCCGTGTCCGCCACGGCCCTGACCACGGGTTCGTCCCCGCCCCCGGTGCGCAGTCCGTGGGCCAGATCGTCCTCCAGCAGCCGCAGGAGGCGGTCGCGCTCCTCGGGAGGCTCCTGGCGGTCCAGGTCGTCGACGATGTCGTCGGCCCACCGGGCGAAGCCGTACAGGGCGTGCACGGCGCACCGGCGTTCGACCGGCAGGAGGCGGGTGGCCAGGAAGTACGTACGGCCGTGCCGGGCGTTGAGCGCACGGCACCGGCTGTAGGCCTCACGCAGGGCGGGGCCGGTGATCCCGGCCGCGTCCAGTTCACGTCGGTTCATCGGCGCTGCCCTTCTGTGACGGGTCGACGGCGCGTCACGGTTCCACCGCGGAGGCCCGTGACGCGGGCAGCCGCGAGCTTGCCGCTGACGAGGACGGTGGGCACGCCGACCCCGGGGGTCGTCCCGCATCCGGCGAGCACGACGTTCTCGTCACCGCGCACGAGGTTGCGGGGCCGGAAGGGTCCGGTCTGGGCGAAGGTGTGGGCCAGGGAGAACGGTGTGCCCGCCGCGTGGCCCTGGGCCGTCCAGTCCACGGGGGTCACCAGGAGTTCCCGGTCCATGGACGCCTCGAAGCCGTCGAGCCCCCGGCGCTCCAGTTCGGCCAGGAGGCTGTCGCGGTAGCGCGGTCCCAGTCCGCGCCAGGTGCCGGCCGACGGGCCGGTCGTGGTGTTGGGGCAGGGGGCGAGGACGTAGTGGAGGTGTCTTCCCTCCGGGGCGAGGGACGGGTCGTGCGTGGTCGGCCGGGTGATGAGGAGGGACGGGTCGCTCATGAGCCGTCCGGTGCGGGTCAGTTCGTCGAAGGTGTTCTCCCAGGCGGCCCCGAACGAGATGGTGTGGTGGGCCAGTTCCGGCCAGGTGCGGTCGGTGCCGGCGTGCAGGACCACCGCCGACGGCGAGTGCCGCAGCCGCATGGGGCGCCGCGGTGTCCGGCCGAGGAGGCGGTGGACGACGGGCAGGTCCGGCGTCAGGACCACCGCGTCGCAGGTGATGCGTTTGCCCGAGGCCAGGTGGACGGCCTTCACCCGGCCCGCCGCGCGCTCGAGCCGGGTGACCTCGGCGGACCAGTGGAAGGTCGCGCCGGCGTCGGCGGCCGCGTCGGCCATCGCCCGGGGAAGGGCGTGCATGCCGCCCTTCGGGAACCAGACGCCCGCGACGGTGTCCATGTAGGCGATGACGGCGTACGCGGCAAGGGCGCGGGCGGGGGCCACTCCCGCGTACAGCGACTGGAAGGAGAACACCCGGCGAAGGCGGGGGTCCGAGAGGAAGCGGCCGATCTGCGGATCCAGTCTGCCGAAACCGCCCAGGGCGGCGAGCCGCGCCAGGTCGGGATGCAGGAGCTGGAGCGGCGAGTCGAAGTTGGTGTCGATGAAGCGGCGCATCTGGACGCGGTAGAGGCGCTCCAGCCAGGCGCGCAGACGTCGGTATCCGGCAGCCTCCGCGGGGCCGGCGAACCGCCGTACCTCGGACTCCATGGCTTCGCCGTCGGTGTGGACGTCCATCTGGCTGCCGTCGGCGAAGCGGGCCCGGTAGGCGGGATGCAGCGCGATGAGCTCGACCCTCCGGTGGAGGCTGTCCCCGACGGCGGCGAAGGCCTCGTCGGCGAGGTGCGGCATGGTCAGCACCGTCGGCCCGGTGTCCACGCGGTAGCCCCCGAGTTCGAGCCGTCCGGCGCGGCCGCCCGGTCCGGCGTCACGTTCGACGACGGTCACCCGGCGTCCCGCGCCGAGGAGGTGCAGTGCGGCGGCGAGTCCGGACAGGCCTGCACCGACGACGACCACGTGGTCCGTGGGACCGGGCAGGGCCCTCATGCGTCCTCCTCGTCGCGGATCTCGGCGATCTCGCGGATCTGACGGACCTCACGTGTCTCCTTGGTCTCGGGGATGCCGGAGAACTCGCGGGCGTCGTCGATCCCAGCGCGCCCTCCGGCCTCGCGGCGCTCCCGGGCCCCTCGGCCGTCACCGCCGTCTCCGCGGTCGCCGCCCGTACGGGCGGGCTCGGTCCCCAGGGCGCCGGTCACCAGCGCGGCGAATTCGCGCCGGGCGGGCTCGTCCGCGCCGCTGTCCGCGAAGTGCCGCAGGCCGGCGGCAGCCAGCTCCGCGATCTCGTCCTCCACCTCCGCCCGCGCACCCGTGCGTTCGAGGGCCGCGCGCATCCTGTCGGCCCTGTCCGGGCCGGAAGCCGTGCCCTCCGGCCCGAGCGCGTCCAGTGACTCCGCGTCCCCCGACTCCGCGGCCCGGCGCAGGCCGACGGCGAGCAGATAGGTGGGCTTGCGCCCCCGCAGGTCCTCGTCCGCGGGCTTTCCCGTCACGGCCGGGTCCCCGAAGGCGCCCAGCAGGTCGTCGCGGAGCTGGAAGGCGACCCCCGCGCAGCGTCCGGCGGACCGGAGGGCACCCATGGTGCGGGGGCGGGCGCCCGCCAGGGACGCGCCGAGGGCGAGCGGCCGCTCGACGGTGTAGAGCGCGCTCTTCAGCGTGGCGATGTTCAGGGCCTGGCCCGGGTCGCACGACCCGGTCGCCTGCGCCCTCATGTCGAGGTACTGCCCGGCGACCATCTCACCGCGCATCGCCTGCCACTCCTGGTGCAGCACCCCGCCGTGAGGGGTGCCGAGCGCCGTCCCGGTGAGCAGGTCGTCGGCCCACACCAGGGCCAGGTCCCCGGCCAGCACGGCGGCGGTGGCCGAGAAGTCGGCGGCGCGACCGCCCATGCCGGCCGCGCGGTGGACACGGGCGAAGTCCTCGTGCACGGCCGGTGCACCCCTGCGTACGGGCGATCCGTCCATGACGTCGTCGTGCATGAGGGCGCAGCCCTGGAGCAGTTCCAGAGCCGCCGCGACGCGCAGCGGAGTCGCCGGGTCGCCGGTTCCCCCGGCGGCCAGCCATCCGCACCAGACGAACGCCGTCCGCAGACGCTTGCCGCCGTCCAGGACGAACCCGGCGACCCGGGCCGCGACCTCCTCCGCGAAGACCGCGTCCAGCTGCCCGGCCTCCCGGAGCCTGGCGGCCAGATGGTCGGCCAGGACGGTGCCTACGGCCCGGGTCGCCTCACCGGCCGTGTACGGGGGGCCGCCGGAGCCGGTGCCTGCGGCGGTGCCGGCCGGCGTCGCCCGTGGACCGAGCATGGAGAGCCCCTTTCGCCCGGTGCCCGCATTCGCGTCCACCGGCACTTCCGGCCGCGGGGATCCCGGTCAGGCCTATGCCTGCCCTGCGGACGGCAGGATCGGCTCGGAGTTCACCCGGATGCCGGGGGAAGGGTCAGGGGACGGATGCCGGGGGAAGGGCCAGGGGACACCGTTCCGCGCGCCGCCCGGGGCGGCCCCGCTCCACCGACGGCCCGCGGGGCTCAGTGCCTCGGGGCGGCGCGCACGGGGTGCTTGCTCATGATCGAGACGCGGTTGAAGGCGTTCATGGTGAGGGCGACCCAGATCACGGCCGATATCTCCTCGTCCGAGAGCGTCGCCCGCGCGGACGCGTAGGCGTCCTCCTGCAAGGCGGCGTCGGCCGGCGCGGTGGTCGCCTCCGCCAGGCCGAGGGCGGCCCGCTCCCGCGCGTCGAAGACCTCGGTGTCGCGCCATGCGGCGAGGACCCCGAGGCGCTGTGTCGTCTCTCCCACGCGCAGAGCGGCCCTCGTGTGGACGTCCAGGCAGAAGGCGCAGCCGTTGATCTGCGACACCCGGAGATTGACCAGTTCGACCAGCACGCGGTCCAGTCCTGCCTCGGCGGCGACGGTGCGCACGGCCTCGGCCGTCGCGGACAGGGCGTGGTAGGCCTTGGGACTCTGCTTGTCGATGTAGACCCGCCCGGCCGCGCGGGCCGCCTCCGTGCCGTTCACTAGGGACTCCTCACCGGGACGTGGTCCGTCCCTCGCACCGGCCGCGCGCCCGCGTGGGCCACGGCTTATGATCGAGCATGATTGTTGAACATGTAATCACCCTCGGCTCACAGGGGGTCCCCCGATGAGCGGCGCCCACACGGATCGCGCCGTACCGGGGGCGGACCCCCGGTGCGGCGGGGAGCCGGCCCGCGTCGAGGTCCTCCCGGCCCGCGACGTCCCCCTGGGCGGCCCTCGGGCGATGACGGTGCGCCGCACCCTGCCCCAGCGGGCGCGCACACTCATCGGCGCCTGGTGCTTCGTCGACCACTTCGGCCCCGACGACGTCGCCGTGACGGGCGGGATGGACGTGGCCCCCCACCCTCACATCGGCCTGCAGACGGTGAGCTGGCTGTTCAGCGGGGAGATCGAGCACCGCGACAGCCTGGGCAGCCACGCCCTCGTGCGCCCCGGCGAACTGAACCTCATGACCGGCGGCCACGGAATCAGCCACACCGAGGTCTCCACCCCGGACACCACCTCCCTGCACGGCGTGCAGCTCTGGGTCGCCCTTCCCGACGAGCACCGGCACACCGGCCGGGACTTCCGCAGCCACACCCCGCGCCCCGTCCACCTCGACGGGGCCTCGGTCCGGGTGTTCCTCGGCTCCCTCGCCGGGGTCACCTCGCCCGTGCCCGCCTTCACCCCGCTGCTCGGCGCGGAGATCGTCCTGCAGCCCCGCGCGACCACCACCCTGGCCGTGGACCCCGCCTTCGAGCACGGCCTGCTGGTGGACCGGGGGGACGTCCGGTTCGCGGGCACCGTGCTGCGCCCCGCCGAACTCGGATACCTGGCCCCGGGAGCCTGCACGGTGACCCTCGCCAACGAGACGGACACCGTCGCCAGGGCCGTGCTCCTGGGCGGCACCCCGTTCGGGGAGGAGATCGTCATGTGGTGGAACTTCGTCGGCCGCAGCCACCAGGACATCGTCGAGGCGCGCCTCGACTGGGAGGCCGCCTCCGACCGGTTCGGCCGTGTCGACGGCTATCCCGGGGCCCGCATCCCCGCCCCCGCGCTCCCCAACGCCACCATCGCGCCGCGTGGCAACCCGACCCGCTCGAAAGGCACCCGATGAACGAGCCCGCCATCGCCCCGGCCGTCCGGCGCGTCGACGAACGGCACCGCTACGAGATCGGCGTCGACGGCGTCCGCGCCGGTCTCACCGCCTACCGCGACCGTGACGGACAGCGCGTGTTCTTCCACACCGAGATCGACGACGCCTTCGCCGGCCGGGGACTCGCGTCCGTCCTCGTGCGGGAGGCGCTGGAGGACGTACGGAGCTCGGGCAGGCGCATCGTGCCGGTCTGCCCCTACGTGGCGAAGTTCCTCAAGAAGCACGAGGAGTTCGCGGACATCACCGACCCCGTCACACCCGAGGTCCTGCGGTGGCTGGAGACCGCACTGGCCCGCTGACGGCCGGCGCACTCGGTCCCCCGCGCGGCGCGGAGCGGGGACCGGGCCAGGGGCGAGGGCGGGGGCGGAGCCTGCAGGTGCCGCGGGGATCTCCGGCCGGGCGCGGCTCGCACCGCACCGCACCTCACTGCACTGCACCGCATCGCACCGCACTGCACCGCACTGTCGACGGAGGACTCACGCGCCCCGTCCGTCTCGGAAAACCCGTACGTCCCAGGGGTTTCGGAGACCGGCGTTTCAGCCAATCCGGCGGCGCCCAGGGGCCGTCCCGGGTGGGCGGCCGCGTACCAGGAACCTTGCGGCCCAACGGTTCCAGCCCGTCCGGAATCGAGTGCGTTCGATTCCCGCGGGGCGTCGTTATGCCGTGCACTGCCGAGCCGTTGGGGTGCGGCACCCACTCGAGGAGAGACGCACGGTGACTGTGACCGACACTCCGGCCGCGGACGCGGGGACTCCTCCCCCACCGCCGCCCGCCACCATCACCTTCGAGGGCCGCCACGGGAGGAATCCGCTGGCGGAAGCAGGTTTCGGGGCCATGTGCGGGCGGCTCCCCGCCGTCCTCGCGCACACCGCGCGCAGGGCGTGGGCGGTCGACAGGGCCGCCGCCACGCTGCTCGTCGTCTGCCAGGTCCTCACCGGCGCGGCGGCCGCGGTCGTCCTCGCCTGTACCGCGCGCGCCATGACGCACCTCCTCGGTCCGGGGCCGGTGTCCGAACGCCTGCACGCCTCGGTGCCCGTCCTGCTCGTCGTGGCGGCCGCCGCCGGGACGGGTCGCGTGTGCGGCGCCCTCTCCTCGTACGCGGACGCCCGGATCACCCCGCTGCTGACGACCGAGGCGGACATCGCGCTCGTCTCCGCGGTGTGCCGGGTGGAGACCTCCGCGTACGGCGAGGACGGTTTCGCGGACCGCCAGGAGGCCGCCGAGGTCGGCGTCACCCGGACCCGCATGATGGTGCAGGACGCCCAGCGGTTCATGGCGGCCGTCGTCCGCATGATCGCGGCGACCGGTGTCATCACGGTGCTGCACTGGATGATGCTTCCGCTGCTCCTGCTCGCCGTGCTCCCGGCCGGCGTGGGCGCCGTGCTGATCGCGCGGGTCGACTACGAGACCCACTACACGAACGTCGGGGACCGCAACGTCCGGTCCATGATGCGCTGGTGGGCCACCTACTCCCGGTACGGCGACGAGGTCCGAGCCAACGGCATGACCGGGTACCTGGTCCACTGGTACCGCGCCCTGTCCGAGCGGATCGACCACCGCACACTCACCGCCGCCCCGCGGGCGCTGCGGATCGCCCTCGCGGCCGGGGCGACGGGGGGCGTGTTCCTCCTCTGCGCCTGGGCCGTCCTCGCCTGGCTGGCCGTCACCGGGCGGGTGGCCCTGCCGGTCGCCGCCACCGCGGTCGTCGCCGTACAGACGGCGCTCGCCGCGCTGTCGCAGTTCGTGATCCACGGCGCCGCCATGTTCCACACCTCGTTGTACCTCGCGGACATGCGCGCCTTCCTCGACCTGGCCGCCGAGCGCGCTCCCCGGCGAGGCGCCGCGACCGTCCCCGGCCGGGTGGACGAGATCCGCCTCGACGAGGTGGTCTACCGCTACCCCGGGAAGAGCGAACCCGCCGTCGCCGGTGTCTCGCTCACGCTGCGCCGCGGCGAGATCGTGGCCGTCGTCGGCGAGAACGGGTCCGGCAAGTCGACCCTGGCCAAACTCGTCACCGGCATCCTCCTCGCCGACAGGGGCCGGGTCCTGTGGGACGGCACCGATCTCGCCGGGGCCGACCCGGACTCCGTGTGGAAGCGCACCGCCCTCGTCCCCCAGAACTTCGCCTGCTGGCCGCTGCGTGCCCGCGAGAACATCACCCTCGGCCAGCCCAGGACGTATGACGACGGCCCCGTGTGGGAAGCCGTCGACGCCGTCGGCATGCGGGACGCGCTGGAGAAGCTGCCGCAGGGGCTCGACACCCTGCTGGCCAAGGAACTGTGGGGAGGGGCCGAACTGTCCGGCGGTCAGTGGCAGCGTCTGGTGTGCGCGCGGGCTCTCTACCGGCGGACCCCGCTGCTCATCCTCGACGAGCCGACCTCGCAGATGGACGCGCGCGGGGAGCACCAGATCTTCCTGGAGATCAAACGCATCGCCCCCGAGCGCATGACCGTCGTCGTCACGCACCAGCTGGAGAACACCCGCCTGGCCGACCGCGTCCTGGTCATGAGCCGGGGACGCGTGACGGAGCAGGGGACGTACGACGAACTCGTGCACGCGGGAGGCCTGTTCGCCGAACTCGTCGCGCTGGCGAAGGACCGGTAGCGCCGCAGGCTCCACGGCCCGCGCGGGAGTCCGGGGGCGTGGTGCGCGCGGGGCCGCCGAGGCGTCCGCGCCCACCGCGCCCCGCCCCGTCCGAATGGCGGGAAGGATGCGCGGCCCGCCCCGGCGGGCCCGTAGGGTGGAGGGTGCAGCTGGTTCGCCCCGTCCGCCAGGCGGGAGCGTCGTAAGAGGGAACCCGGTGGGAATCCGGGACTGCCCCGCAGCGGTGAGCGGGAACGACCGCCGTCATACGCACTGGGTCCGTGAACGGGCCTGGGAAGCGACGGCCACTAGGTGTCCTCATGTCACGAGGGCGTGCCCGCGAGTCCGAAGACCTGCCACTGCCCGCGCACGGCCCGACCGCGCGCGGACATCCCGGTGACCTCGTGGGCGGGTCGGCGTACACACCAGGCGGCTCCGCGCCCGATGCGCGCGATCGTCCCGTCCGGTGCGTCACCACTTCGCGCTCTCGTCCCGTCTCCGGGATCTCAGGGATTCATCTCGCGAAGGAGATCTCCGTGACCAACCAGTCCACAGCCTCGGCGGCGCGGTCCACCGTGCACGGCTACCCCCGGCAGGGCCGGAACCGGGAACTGAAGAAGGCGACCGAGGGCTACTGGAAGGGCGCCGTCACCGCGGACGCCCTGCGCGCCACCGCGGCCACGCTCCGGCGCACCAACTGGCTGCAGCTCGCCGGGGCCGGCATCGACGAGGTCCCGACCGGTGACTTCTCCCTCTACGACCACGTGCTCGACACGAGCGTCATGGTCGGGGCGATCCCCGACCGCCACCGCGAGGCGGTGGCCGCCGATCCGCTGGACGGGTACTTCGCGATGGCCCGCGGCACCCAGGACGTCGCGCCGCTCGAGATGACCAAGTGGTTCGACACCAACTACCACTATCTGGTGCCGGAGCTCGGCCCCGGCACGGTCTTCACCGCCGACTCGGGCAGGCAGGTCGCCGAGCTCACGGAGGCCGTCGCTCTGGGCCTGACCGCCCGGCCCGTACTCGTCGGTCCGGTCACCTACCTGCTCCTCGCCAAGCCGGCCCCCGGTGTGGCCGAGGACTTCGACCCGCTCACGCTCCTGGACCGCCTGCTGCCGGTGTACGCCGAAGTCCTCGCCGACCTGCGGGCGGCCGGCGCCGAGTGGGTGCAACTCGACGAGCCGGCTCTCGTCCAGGACCGCTCCCGGGCGGAACTCGGCGCGTGCGAACGCGCCTACCGCGACCTCGGTTCGCTCACCGACCGGCCGAAGCTCCTCGTCGCCTCCTACTTCGGACGTCTCGGCGAGGCGCTCCCGCTGCTCGCCAAGGCACCGGTGGAAGGGCTCGCGCTCGACTTCACGGAGACCGCCGCCGTCCAGGTCGACGATCTGGCCGCCGTCGGCGGACTGCCCGGGAAGCGTCTGGTCGCGGGGGTCGTGAACGGCCGCAACATCTGGATCAACGACCTGGAGAGGTCCCTGTCGACCCTCGGCACGCTGCTGGGGCTGGCCGGCCGGGTCGATGTGGCGTCCTCGTGCTCCCTGCTGCACGTCCCGCTCGACGCGGCCGCCGAGCGGGAAATCGATCCGCAGGTGCTGCGCTGGCTGGCCTTCGCGCGGCAGAAGACCGAGGAGATCGTGACCCTCGCCGCGGGGCTGGCCCGGGGCACCGGGGCCGTGGCGGCCGCGCTGGCGGCCAACCGGGCGGGCCTCACCTCCCGCCGGACCTCCGCCGTCACCCGTGATCCGGCCGTGCGGGCCCGCGCGGCCGCGGTGACCGGGGCGGACGCCCGTCGCACCCTGCCGTACGGGGAACGGGCCGCGTCCCAGCGCGCCCGGCTCGGCCTGCCCCTGCTGCCGACGACGACCATCGGCTCGTTCCCGCAGACCGGCGAACTGCGCGCCGCACGCGCCGGTCTGCGGGCGGGGCGCATCGACGCGGCCGCCTACGACGAGCGCATCAGGGCCGAGATCCAGGAAGTGATCACGTATCAGGAGAAGGCCGGGCTGGACGTGCTGGTGCACGGCGAGCCCGAACGCAACGACATGGTGCAGTACTTCGCCGAACGGCTGACGGGTTACCTCGCCACCCGGCACGGCTGGGTGCAGTCCTACGGCACCCGCTACGTCCGCCCTCCGGTCCTGGCCGGCGACATCTCCCGCCCCGGACCGATGACCGTGGGCTGGACGACGTACGCCCAGTCGCTCACCGACCGTCCGGTCAAGGGCATGCTCACGGGTCCGGTCACCATGCTGGCCTGGTCCTTCGTGCGGGACGACCAGCCGCTCGGGGACACCGCCCGCCAGGTCGCGCTCGCCCTGCGCGACGAGGTCCGTGACCTGGAGGCCGCGGGCACCTCGGTCATCCAGGTGGACGAGCCGGCACTGCGGGAGACACTGCCCCTGCGGGCCGCGGACCGTCCCGCCTACCTCGGCTGGGCCACCGAGGCGTTCCGGCTGACGACCAGCGGGGTACGCCCGGACACCCAGGTCCACACGCACATGTGCTACGCCGAGTTCGGTGACATCGTGCAGGCCATCGACGACCTCGACGCCGACGTCATCAGCCTGGAGGCCGCGCGTTCGCACATGCAGGTCGCCCACGAACTCGCGGCCCACGGATACCCGCGCGAGGCCGGGCCCGGGGTGTACGACATCCACTCGCCCCGCGTGCCGTCCGCCGGGGAGGCGGCGGACCTTCTGCGCGCCGGACTGCGGGCGATCCCGGCGGAGCGCCTGTGGGTCAACCCGGACTGCGGTCTCAAGACCCGTGGCTGGCCGGAGACCAGGGCGTCGCTGGAAAGCCTGGTCGCGGCGGCCCGCACGGTGAGGGACGAGCTCACCGCGTCCTGACCCACCGGGCGGCACCGGCCGGGGCGGTCGCCCCGGCCGGTGCCCTCGCGGCGCCACGTCCGCGTCAGCGGCACGGCTCAGCGGGCGAGGCAGCAGTCCCCGCACGTCGAGCCGCCCGGCGTCCGGTAGTAGAGGCAGCAGCTGCGCCGGCGGAAGCCCAGGCCCGGTCCGGTGACCGAGCCCGTTCCCACGAGCCGCCCCGTGCCGAGCAGTCGGTCCACCAGGCGGGTGAGCGGCCCCCGGATGTCCGGACGGGCGGCCAGCAGGACGCCGGCCGAACCCATCAGCGCGGAGGCGGCGTTGCCGTCCAGCAGGCGTGGTGCGATCCTGACGGCCAGACCGGCCTCCAGCCGTGCCAGATGGTCCATGACCTGGGCGCCGAGGGTGTGTTCGGGTTCCGCGAGGCGGTCGGCGTACCACCCGGCGGGGGCAGGCAGCCCGAGTGCCGAGCCGGTGTCCTCCCTGCGCAGGGTGTCCAGGTCCGGCACGATGCCGTGGAGCAGCGTGCAGGCCAGCACGGGTGACCAGAGGCGTGCCGCGTGGCCGAGCTGGGCGATGGACACGCCGACGCGCAGATCCGTGCGGTACCGGTCGGCGACGGCCGTGGCCAGGTCGGCGAAACCACGGGCGTAGGACGCGCCGACGGGGTGCCAGCCTTCGTCGGGCGCGTCCGTGCGCAGCGCGAAGAAGCCACCCAGCGCCGCCACCTCGGCCAGAGCGCTCGCCACGGCGTCGCCCGGCGCGCGTGCGGCGTCGGGCGGGCCCGGTGGCACCCGCTCAGGTGGCCGCACGGCGCCGAGGGGGAGCGAAGGCGTACAGATCGAGGATCGCCGGCCGGGGCGCGACCCCGGGGCCGCCGGCACGTGCCCAGGCGGCTATGTCCTCGGTGGCGTCCGGGTCGTTGACCAGACCCAGCCAGACGGGCCGGGCTCCCGCGGCCCTGCCCTCGGTGGAGGGCTGTACGACGACGACGTTGGCCTGGTCGCACACGTCGAGGCATTCGGAGACCCGCACCGGTGCCGCGCCGCGCAGCCGCGCGGTCTGCGCCGCGTGGTCCCCGGTCACCTTGGGGCTGCCGCAGCAGCAGTCCCGGCACACGACGATCCGGCAGGGCACCCGCCCCGTCACCGGTGGTGGCACGGTGCTGCCGAAGACCTCTTCGGCCGGGTTCTCGGACATGCCGAACCCCCCTCTCTCCGGGGAGATCCGCCCCGGGGTACGTCGAGGAGGCGACCGCGTGAGTCTCCTGGCTCTCGGGTCGTGGCTCGTCCCGTCCTTCCCGCCCCCGTGGGGGGCGGTGGACGTCGCGGGATCCGCTCGCCGATCACAGTGGCGGGACCGCGCCGGATTCGCACCGGCTTCCTCGGGCCGCCGTCGCCCTGTCGTGGACCATCATGGCATCCGGCGACCGGTGGCGCGGCGGGCAGCCCCGGGGCGGCTGCGGGCACCCGAGGCGGGGCGGCCCGCGCGAGCGTGCGGACGGGGGCCCGTCCCGCCCCGTCCCGGCAGAACGTAGGATCACCTGGTCATCGCCGCGACGGGAGACAGGAAGCCGGTGTGAATCCGGCACGGTCCCGCCACTGTGACCGGGGAACGCGGACCCTCCGCATGCCACCGCGCACCGCGCGGCGGAGCGGGGGCGCCGATCCCGGGAGTCAGGACACTGGCCTGTCGCGGGCCCGATCCGAGGAGCGCGGACTCCCCAGGAGGCTTCACGTGTTCACAGGCATGCCCCTTTTCCCTCACGCACTCAACTCCCGCAGGCGCGGCGCCCTGCGCACGGCGGCCGGCGTACTCGCTCTGTCGGCGCTCGCGCTGACGGCGGGCTGCGGCTCGTCCGACGGCCCGGGTGACGACCCGGGGGCCGCGGCGTCGTCGCCCGCCGGCTTCCCGGTCACCATCGACAACTGCGGTGTGAAGACGACGTACACGCGGCCTCCGGCCCGGGTCGTCACCATCCACCAGCATCCGGCGGAGCTGATGCTCGCCCTCGGTCTCGGGGACCGCATGGTCGGGACCGCCTACCCGGACTCGTCCGTACTGCCGGAACTGAGGAAGGCCTACGAGGCCGTCCCGGAGCTCGCCGAGGAGGAGCCGTCGTTCGAGACGGTCCTGGACGCCGAGCCCGATCTCGTCTACGGCGGCTACGGCAGCGCGTTCGGCGAGAAGGAGGGCCGCTCCCGCAAGGCGTTCGCCGACGCGGGCATCGACACCTACCTCAACCGCGAGTACTGCGGCAAGAAGCAGGTGACGATGGAGGACACGTACGAGGAGATACGCACCATCGGCACGATCTTCGGTGTGCCGGGGCGCGCCGACTCGCTCGTGTCGGACCTGAAGGGCCGTGTCGGCAAGGCCGCCTCCGCGGTCGACGGCGAGGCGGACGTGCCGGTGTTCGTCTACGACAGCGGCGACAAGTCGGCGTTCACCGCGGGCGGCAAGAGCCTCGGCACGGAACTGATCCGGCTCGCCGGCGGGAAGAACGTCTTCGCGGACCTGGACGACGTCTTCGGGGACGTCTCCTGGGAGCAGGTCGTGGAGCGCAGGCCGGAGGCCATCGCCATCTACGACTACGCGGGCTCCGACAGCATCGAGCAGAAGGAGAAGTACCTCCTCTCCCAGCCCGCGCTCGCCGACGTGCCGGCGATCAGGAACAAGCGGTTCGTCGTCCTGCCGCTGACCGCGACCCTGGTCGGGATCCGGTCGGCCTACGCGGTCGGGGATCTCGCCCGCGGCCTGCACCCCGAGAGCTTCCGGTGACCGCTCCCACCGTGGAGGTTCCCGGCCGGCGGGCCGGGGGGAAACGGCCCGCCGGGAAGGTGACGGGCCGCGGCACGCCGGCGCTCACCCTGCTCGTCCTGACCGCGCTGCTGCTCGTCTCGCTGACCGCGGGGCTGGCGATCGGCTCGGTGCACGTGCCGCCCGGTCAGGTGTGGGGCATCGTGGCGCACGCGATCGGCGTCGACCGGTCACCGCCCTCGTGGTCCCCGGCGCGCGAGACCATCGTGCTCGACGTACGCGCCCCGCGCGTCCTGCTCGGGGCGGTGACCGGCGCCGGGCTCGCGGTGGTGGGCACCGCCATGCAGGCGCTCGTCCGCAACCCGCTCGCCGAGCCCTACCTGCTGGGTGTCTCGTCGGGGGCGTCCCTGGGCGCGGTGAGCGTGATCGTGTTCGGGGTGACCTTGTTCGGCCCGGTGTCGCTGTCGGCCGCCGCGTTCGCCGGTGCGCTGGGCGCCCTGCTGCTGGTGTACGCCACCGCGCGTACGGGGGGCCGCATCAGCTCCGTACGCCTGGTGCTGTCCGGTGTGGCGATCGCGGCGGTGCTCACCGCGGTGCTGGACCTGCTCCTGCTGACCACGGACCGGGGCAACGAGGCCCGGGCGGTGCTCGCCTGGACCCTCGGCGGTCTCGGCGGCGTCAGCTGGGCGACCCTCTGGCTGCCCGGCGCCGCCCTGTTGCTGGGCATCGCCGTGCTGTCCCTGCAGGCGCGCAACCTGAACCTTCTGCTGGCGGGCGAGGAGGCGGCCACCACCATGGGACTGGACGTCGCCCGCTTCCGCTCGCGGATGTTCGTGCTGCTGTCCCTGGTCACGGGGGTGCTGGTCGCCGCATCGGGACCGATCGGCTTCGTCGGTCTGATGCTGCCCCACATCGTCCGGCTGTTCGTCGGCGGTGACCACCGCCGGGTGCTGCCCACGGCCGCGCTCGGCGGGGCGGTCTTCCTCGTCTGGGCGGACATCGCCGCACGCGTGGTGGCCGCGCCCACGGAGATCCCGGTCGGGGTGCTCACCGCACTGTGCGGCGGGCCGTTCTTCCTCTGGCTCATGCGCCGCGACGCGCGGCGCGGCACCGGCGAAGGAGTGGCATGACCGCGACCGCACTCGTCGTCGACGGGGTCACGCTCACGGCCGGCGCCCACCGCCTCGTCACCGAGGTCTCGTTGACCGCGCGGCCCGGTGAGGTGATCGGCCTCGTGGGCCCCAACGGCAGCGGCAAGTCCAGTCTGCTGCGCGCCGTCTACCGCGTCCTGCGGCCCGTCACCGGCGAGGTCCGGGTGGACGGGCAGGACGCCTGGTCCCTCCCGGTGCGCCGGCTGGCACGCATGGTGGCGGCGGTGACGCAGGAGTCGGCGGGCGAATTCGACCTGTCGGTCGGCGAGGTGGTGGCGATGGGGCGTACACCGCACAAGCGGCTGCTCGCGGGGGACACCGCCGAGGACGCCGAGGTGATCGCGTCCGCCCTCGCCGCCGTGGACGTCACCGGACTGGCGGCGCGTCCCTTCGACCGGCTGTCGGGCGGTGAGCGCCAGCGCGTCCTCATCGCCCGGGCCCTCGCCCAGGAGCCCACGCTCCTGGTCCTGGACGAGCCGACCAACCACCTCGACATCCGGCACCAGTTGTCCGTCCTCGGCGCGCTGCGGCGGCTTCCGGCCACGGTCCTGGTCGCCCTGCACGACCTCAATCTCGCCGCCCGCTACTGCGACCGCCTGTACGTCCTGGCCGACGGCGAGGTGGTCGCATCGGGCACGCCCGTGGACGTGCTGACACCGGCGCTGCTCGACCGGGTGTACGGCGTGACCGGCGAGGTCGCCGTCCATCCCCTGACGGGCGCGCCGCAGGTGACGTTCCTGCACGGACGGCCGGATCCCGGCGGGCCCGCGGGAGCCTGAGCGCGGAAGGACCCGCCTCTCGTCCGGGGGCGGGTCCTGGTTGCCGGAGCGGTCAGTCGAGGGCGGGCGGCGCGGCATCCGCCGATGTGCCCCAGTCGGAGGGAGCCGTGCCGACCTCGAAGGACAGTTCGCGGGTGCCGCGGATGTCCTCGGTGGTCAGGTAGGTCTTCCCGTACGCCGCCCCGTCGGTCCGCGCCGAGCGGATGTAGCGCGCCGAGTCGGAGGTCCCGGGGGCCTTCACCGTCAGACGGCCCTCGGGGTAGTAGCGCCGGTCCAGGGTGAGGTCCACGCGCTCGAAGACCGGGGTGGAGAGGCCCCAGGTGTCGGTGCCCGGCTGGACCGGGAAGATCCCGATCGAGGACAGGACGTTCCACGCCGACATCGTCCCGAGGTCGTCGTTCCCGGTCATGCCCGTCGGGGCGTCGGTGAACAGGGTGAGCGCCGCGTGCACCACGTCGGTCGTCTTCGACGGCTGACCGGTGGAGAGGTAGGTGTACGGGGCGATCAGGTCGGGCTCGTTCTGCGGGTTGTACTTGTCCGCGTTGTAGTAGTCGTACGGCCCGTTCACCCACACCTCCCGGGCGGTCTTCGCCGGGTCCTTCACCAGCTGGTCGTAGGCGAAGAACGAGTCGAGGCGCTCGTTGGCGGCCTGCGTGCCGCCGATCAGGGAGACCATGCCGGGCAGGTCCTGGGGCACGAGCCACTGGTACTGCCAGGACGTGCCCTCATGGAAGCCCTCGCTCTGTGCCGGGTCGGCGGGCCCGGTGAAGGCGCCGTCCACGTCACGGGCCCGGAAGAATCCGGTCGAACTGTCGAAGATCTTCCGGTAGTTCTGGGCGCGCCGGGTGTACCGCTCGGCGTCCTCCTCGTGGCCCAGCTCCTTCGCCATCTGTCCGAGCATCGCGTCGGACAGGGCGTACTCCAGGGTCGCGGACGCGCCGTGGTCGTAGTCGGAGTCGCCGGGCTTCGCGTGCGGGCGGCCCTTGATGTAGGGGGCGAAGCCGTCGGCGAGGTACTCCTTGTTGGCCTCGCGGCCGACGGGGGCGGAGCCGGCCGGGGGCACACCGTCGGCGTTCTTCTTCAGCGCCCGGTACGCCTGCTCCTCGTACCCCTTGAGCAGGCCCTGCTGGTAGGCGTTGGTGAGGAACGGGGTGACCGGGTCGCCGGTCATGATGTTCGTCTCGACCGTGCCGTAGCCCCACTTGGGCAGCCAGCCGCTGTCCTCGTCGATCTTGATGACGGAGATCGCCATGTCGCGGGACTCGCCCGGTGCGAGGAGCGACAGCAGCTGGGCCTGGGTGCGGTAGGTGTCCCAGAGCGACCAGTTCTGGTAGTAGGTGAAGCCCTTGGCCCGGTGGGTCTTCTGGTCCCAGCCGGTGTAGCGGCCGTCGACGTCGCTGCCGATGTTCGGTGCGAGGAACGCGCGGTAGAGGGACGAGTAGAAGGTCCGGCGGAGGGTCTCGCCACCGCCCTGCGCCTTGACGTCGCCGAGCCTGTCCTCCCACGCGGCCTGCGCGGCGCGTGCGACCTTGTCGTACGGACGGCCGCCCTCGGCGCGGAGGTTGAGGGCCGCCCCCTCGGCGTCGACGTACGAGATCGCCGTGGTCGCCTCGACGGTGCGGTCCTTGGTGGTGTCGAAGCGCAGGAAGGCACCGTTGCGCTCGCCGCCCGCCGTCGAGGTCTTCGAGCCCTCGGTGACCTGCTCGCCCTTCCACGTGCCCGAGGTGGTGAAGGGCCGGTCGAAGCGGGTGATCGTGTAGACGGTGTACGGCTTGGTGTCCTGGCAGAATCCGCTGCCGGTGATGGCGGTGCGCACCGTGCGGCTGTCCAGGATCTCGACCCGGGTGCCGACCGTCCTGTGCAGCGACTGGCCCGCGTTGATGAGGACGTTGGCCTTGTCGGTGGCGGGGAAGGTGTAGCGCTGCACGCCGGTGCGCTCGGTGGCGCTGAGTTCGGCCTTGATGCCGGTCTTCAGACCGACGGTGTAGGTGCCGGGGCTCGCCTTCTCGTCGTCGTGGCTGAACTCGGCGGCGTAGGCCGCGTTGTCCGTGGACGTGATGTCGCCGGTCGTCGGCAGTACGGGGAGGTCGCCGCCGAGTCCGCAGCCCACGCCGGAGATGTGAACGGTGGAGAAGCCCCTGATGTGGTTCTCCGAGTAGTCGTATCCGGTGTTGTGGCCGGTGTCGGGCGAGAACTGCACCATGCCGAACGGCACGGCGGCGCCGGGATAGGTGTTGCCCTCGTTCTCGGTTCCGATGAACGCGTTGACGAGATCGGTCAGCCGGCCGCGCTCGGCGTGCGCCCCTCCGTCCGCCGCGGCGGGCGCGGCGAGGGCGCCGCCGAGGAGCGCGGCCGTGACGGCCACCGTCCCCGCACTGCGTGTCACGTGGGTCCATCTCATGGGGAGAACGCCTCTCCAGCCTTAGACAACGTTGTCAGATCGCACTGCGCGATCATTCTTGGCTTGTATGCGTGTACCCGTCAAGAGTGGTGGCGGTGCCCGTGAGGGACCTCCACCGGTCCGCCACGAACGGCCGGGGGTGCCCACGGTCCGGCGGGCCGCGTCTGCGGAACCCCACCGCCGGCGGACCCGGAGGTGGGGAGGAGGGGCCTCAGCGCAGTGAGGCGTACACGATGAGGTTGTCCACGGGGTGCCCGTCGGCGTCGAAGGCCCCGTCGCACGTGATCAGCCGGAGGACACGCTCGTCGGTCGGTCCGTAGACCTTGCCGGTGGGAAAGGCCTTCTTGCTGACCGTCTGCGTGCCGGTGACCCTGAAGTGCGTCTGCCGGCCCGCCGCGTCGGACACGGCGATGTCGGCCCCCCGGTCGATCCGGTGCAGGTCGTGGAAGACGGCCTCGCCGAACCGCGTGTCGTTGTGGCCGATGAGCACGGCGGCGCCCGGCTCGCCGGGGACGGCCCCGCCCGCCCACCAGCCGGCCGTCATGCCCTTCTCGGCCGGCGGGACCTCCACCGTGCCGTCCTCGTTCAGCCCCAGTCTCAGCAGGTCGCTGTCTATCCCGAGCGACGGAACGGTCAGCCGTGACGGCGCCATGGCCTTCGGCGACTCCCGGGGCCGCGGCTGCGATGACCGCGGCTCCGGGGAGATCCGGGGGTCCGCGCTCCTGGAACGCTCCGGTGCGTCGGCCGCGCCGCAGGCGGTGACGGGGGCGAGCAGCAGGCAGACGGCCGCCGCGATCACGGCGGTCCGCCGCGACGGGTGCGGGGTGAGGAAGGGCATGACTACTCCGGTGCGTGGAAGTGCGGGGTGGCGTACGGCGGATGGCGCCGCTCCTGGAGGAAGCGGCGCCATCGTGCGGGATCAGCCGTTGCGCTGGGCGGCGGTCCGGCGGCGTACGACGAGGACTCCGGCGCCCGCGAGCAGCACCGCGCCGGCCGCCGAGCCGTAGAGCGCCGTACCGGCGGCGTCCTGGGCGGGGCGCTCCCCCGCGTCGACACCACCGCGGGGCATCCGGTCGGCCGGCAGGGGGGCCGGCGCGGCGGTCGGCCTTTCGTCGCGGCCCGCCTGGCTGGGCACCGGGGTGGCGGCCTGCTCCGCGGGGGCCGCCGAGGTGGCGGGGTCGGCGGGCACCGGGGTGGGCGTGCCGTCGGCCAGGGCCGCGGCGGACGGGAGCAGCACCGCACCGGCCGCCACGGCGGTGAGGACGGCGGTGCGCACGATGGGACGAAGGGACATGAAGGACTCCGATTCCGGCTCGGCGTTCTGTGGTGCCCGTGCACGTGTGCGCGCCGGGCGGCCGAGCGTCCCCTCAGGGTGGAGTGGAGTTGTCAGGAAGCTGTCAGACCGCTGTGTCCGTCGGATCAGGGCCCGCCGCGGGAAGCCGGAGCGTGAAGACGGAGCCCTCCCCCACGGTGCTGACGACGGCGGCCGTACCTCCGTGCGCCTCGACGAGTTTGCGGACGATGGCCAGTCCCAGGCCGCTGCCGCCGGTGCGGCGGTTGCGGGACTTCTCGGCACGCCAGAACCGGTCGAAGACGTGGGGCAGGTCCTGCGGTGCGATGCCCGTGCCGGTGTCGGCGACCTCCACCACCACGTCCTGGCCCGCCTTCCCGGCACCGTAAGCCCGCAGGGTGACCCGTCCGCCCGCCGGGGTGTGGCGCACGGCGTTGGTCACCAGGTTGCCGATCGCCTGACGCAGCCTCACCGGGTCTGCGACGAGCCCGGGGGCGGGGTCGTGTCCGCGGGCGGGGTCGTGTCCGGCGGCCGGGTCGTGTCCGGCGGGCCGGTCCACGTCCAGGCTCACACCGGCGGCTTCGGCCGGCGCCTGGTGGGCGGCCACGACGTGGGCGAGCAGGTCGTCGATCCGCACCGCTTCCGGGTGCAGCCGCAGCGCTCCGGCGTCGGCCGCCGCCAGGTCCTGGAGGTCGTCGATGATGTGCTGGAGCTGCACGGCCTCCTCCAGGAGCGAGGAGACGAAGGTCGCGTCCGGGTCGGCGATGCCGTCCTGCGCCCCCTCCAGCCACCCGCGGATGTTGCTCAGCGGGGTGCGCAGTTCGTGAGCGACATCGCTCACCATCACCTTGCGCTGCTCCTCCAGGCGTGCGCGGTGGGCCGACATGTCGTTGAAGGCGGCAGCCAGGCGGCCGATCTCGTTGTCGGCGGCGACGACCACGTGCGGCGGGTCCTCCCCGTCGCGCATCCGCTGCGCGGCGCCGGTGAGCGCGTGCAGCGGCCGTACGAGCCGGGCGCCGGCGAGCACCGAGGCCCCGACGGTGAGCGCGAGGACCAGCGCGGCGACACCGGTGATCTTCGCCGTGTTCGCCGACGACAGCTCGAATCCCGGGACCGCGCCGCCACCGGGGTCGGTGATGAACAGCAGCACGGGAGACGCCACGTACGAACTGAGCTGCTCCTGACGCGCGATGGCGACGCACGAGGCGATGTCGCGGTCGTTCTCACTGTCGGGGGGCAGTGCCGGGCTGGGCATCGGCGTCGCCGCCTGCCGTGGCTGAGCGGTGGACCGCTCGGCCGGCGACGGTGCCTCCCCGGCGTCGTCCACGGGTGCCGCTGTCGGGTCGGGCCCGAGGGGAACACGGGTGGCGGGCACGGGAGTCGGCTCGCTGTACGCCGCGGTGCGCGGGTCCCCCGCCCTGTTCCAGGAGAGGTCGAGGTCCAGACGTACCGCTTCGCGGCCCTGCCGGTCCAGGCACGCGTCCACGAGTTCGTTCAGCGCGGTGAGGGCCTTGCGCTCGGTGGCCGTGGGGCGGTCGAGCGTGTCCATGGAGCACCGGGTACTGCGCGTACGGTCGGGGTCGTTGCCCACCACCGCTATGCGGGGCCGCCCGCTCGGCCCCTCGACGACGTCGGAGGCGATCCCGGAGCGGCTGAGGCAGAGCACCGCCGCGTCGGCGGCGCGCTTCAGCGACACGCGCTCGGCCTGGGGCAGCCGGAACGGGCCGACGGCCCGGGGGTCGACACGGTCGCTCGTGGAGCGCGGCTCCCCGTCCGCTCCGGGTGCCGCGACCGTCACCGACCCGGCCTCGGACCCCGGTGTCACCGCGGCCACGGACAGCGGGTCCACGACCGCGGAGGCCTGGGGCGGCAGCGGCGGTG